>DJIW01000021.1:12633-14323 GCA_002433805.1 Competibacteraceae bacterium UBA6584
CCCTTGATGCCGCGGGGTATCGCCACGCCGAATTGCTGTAAGAGTTCTTTGGCTTGGTATTCGTGCAGGTTCATGCGGATTACATCCCCCTTTTTCGGTGAGATTGTCATTGTATCCCGAAACGGCCCAATCTTCACTCTTGCCGTGAATTGAGCCACGGCCGGCCCAGACCCGCGCCGGTAGCAGTACAATTATAGGGATGAATCCGGTTTTTGGAAAAATTGCGCGCATTGCCGCTCATGAACATCGCTCAACCTTCCGAACTGTCCGCCGACCGCTTTCTCGACCGCCGCCATTTGTGGCGGGCGTTCCGCGTCGCCAATTTCTATCGCCTGACCTTGGCGGCGCTGCTGCTGGTCACCTTCTCGCTGGACGATCAAAACCGGCTGTTCGGCAAGCAGTATCCCACCTTGTTCCTCGCCACGGCGCTGGCTTATATGGCGCTGGCCTTGCTCGGCGTCGTCGGCAGTTACTGGCGGCGACCGACCTTGATGGTTCAGGCGCACGGACAACTGTTGCTCGATTTAGTGACGCTGACCGTGATGATTCATGCTTCCGGCGGTTTGACCAGCAGCCTGATCAGCCTGTTGATCACCGCCATCGCCGCCAGCAGCATCCTGCTGCCGCTCAGCTCGGCGTTACTGGGAGCCGCGCTGGGCTTTTTCCTGTTGGCGGGTTCGTGGTTGGTCAGCTATTGGTATCCGACCAACTCGGCGGCGAAGCGCGCCCGACCGCCCGACAATTGGTTAGAATTGATCGAGCCGCTGCGTGACGTTTCCGATGACTGGATCCGCTTGGGCGTCATCGGCGCGGCGCTGTTCATCACCGCCGGGTTGAGTTACGCGCTGGCGGAACGCGCGCGCCGCAGCGAGGCGCTGGCCCGACGGCGGACTTGGGAGATGCTGGAGATCGCCGAACTCAATCAAGGCATCATCCGGCATTTGCAAAACGGAGTGGTGGTCGTGGATCGGGATGATCGAGTGCAACTGTTAAACGACACCGCCCGCGATGTGTTGGGTTGCGCTACCGTGCGGCCGTCCACGCCCTTGGTCGAACTGTCTTCGCCGCTTTACCAACGCCTGCAAGACTGGCGCGCCGGCGCCACCGAGCTTCAAGCTTTCCGACCGCTGGCCCACCGGCCGGAACTCATGCCGCGCTTTACCCGCTTGAGCGGCAGTCAAGCCACCAACGTCTTGATTATGCTGGATGATTTCGAACAAGTCGCCGACCGAATGCAGCAGATCAAGCTGGCGGCGTTGGGACGGCTGACGGCGGGCATCGCCCACGAAATCCGCAATCCGCTATCGGCTATCGGCCATGCCGCCCAATTGCTGCAAGAGTCAACGGGAGCAAGCGTTAGCGACCGGCGCTTGAGTCAGATCGTGTATGATAATGTTAAACGCGCCAACCGCATTATCAACGATGTGTTGAATTTGGCCCGGCGCGACCGGGTCCAACCGGAACGATTTGCGCTGGAGCCTTGGCTGGAAGGCTTTGCTCAAGAGTTTCGGCGCGGCGTCGAAGGCGCGCCGCCGGTCTGGCGACAATCGGTCGATCCGACCGAAATGGAAGTCACGTTCGACGCCAATCATTTGCAGCAAGTGCTCTGGAATCTGTGCTCGAATGCTTGCCAGCATGGGGCGCGTCCCGGAGAAATGGCGACGGTGACGCTGCGCGCCGGCCTGGAAGA
>DJIW01000021.1:14453-17004 GCA_002433805.1 Competibacteraceae bacterium UBA6584
CGACGGTGACTCTGCGCGCCGGCCTGGACCCGATTCGCGCCCGGCCGTTTCTGGAGGTATGCGATACCGGCCCTGGCGTGTCTCCGGAAAATACGGAAAAATTGTTCGAGCCGTTTTTTACCACTCGCTCCAAAGGCACCGGATTGGGCCTGTATCTGGCGCGCGAACTGTGCGAAGCCAACCGAGCCCATTTACAATATTTATCTGCTCCTGAGGGTGGTAGCTGCTTTCGCATCACCTTCGCTCCCGCGAGTTTAGCCACGGAGATGGACTGATGGACGACTGTAACGCTTTGATCGTGGACGACGAAGCCGACATCCGCGAATTGATCGAGATGACGCTGCTGCCGCTGGGCGTCACCTGCTTGCCGGCGGAGACCTTGAGCGAGGCGCGGGCCTTGCTCAAACGTCATCCCCTCAGTTTTTGCATCACCGATTTACGGCTGCCCGACGGCAACGGTTTGGATTTGGTGGCGTACATTCAAAAGCATTACGCCAATCTCCCGGTGGCCGTGATCACCGCCCACGGCAACGTGGAAAGCGCGGTGGAAGCTTTAAAGCTGGGCGCGTTCGATTTCATTTCCAAGCCGTTTGAAATTTCGGTGTTGCGCGACATGGTGGCGACCGCCTTGCGGTTGAACCGCAGCGGCGAGCCGCGCGGCGGCGAGGGCCGAGGGCCGCTTTTGCTGGGCCAGTCGGCGGCGATGCAAGGGGTGCGGGTGCTGATCGACAAGCTAGCGCGCAGCCAAGCGCCGATTTTGATCAACGGCGAATCTGGCACCGGCAAGGAAATGGCGGCGCGGCTGATCCATTTATCCGGCCCGCGCGCCGAAAAAACGTTCGTCCCGGTCAATTGCGGGGCCATTCCCGAACAGTTGATGGAAAGCGAATTTTTCGGCTACAAAAAAGGCAGCTTTACCGGAGCCAGTCACGATAAAAGCGGCCTGTTTCAAGCGGCGCAAGGCGGGACTTTATTTCTCGACGAAGTGGCCGAACTGCCGATGCACATGCAGGTCAAGCTGCTGCGGGCGATTCAAGAGCGGGCGGTACGGCCGGTCGGGGCGCAGGCCGAGGTTGCCACCGACGTGCGCATCTTGAGCGCCAGCCACAAAAATCTTGCAGCCTTGGTGCGAAGTGGCGCTTTTCGACAGGACTTGTTTTACCGCTTGAACGTGATCGAGTTGCGGATGCCGAGCTTGCGCGAGCATCCGGACGATATTCCGGAGCTGGTGGCCGCTACCTTCGATCGGCTGAGCCGACAATCGGGAACACCCCGACCGGCGGTCACGCCTTCCGCGATCCAAGCGCTGCAACGCTATCCATTCCCCGGCAACATCCGCGAACTGGAAAATATTTTGGAGCGCGCCTTTACGCTGTGCGAGAGCGGCGTGATCCAACCGGAAGATTTACTGCTGCCGGCCACCACCGGCATCTCGGCATCGGCGAACGTTCCTTTGCCGGTTTCCAATCCACCTTCGTTCCGACCGGATCCAATCTCGCAGAGCGGCCCATCCGCGCGCCGTTCGGAGGAGCCGAAAACCCAACCCATGCTGCCGGTGGTCAACAATTTGGAAGGCTATCTAGAAGGTTTGGAGAAGGCGGCGATCCTGCGGGCCTTGGAAGCGACCCGTTACAACAAGACCGCCGCCGCCGAGAAGTTGGGCATCAGCTTTCGAGCGCTGCGCTATCGGCTGAAAAAGCTGGGGCTGGAATGAAGCGCTTCAAATTTCCGTGACATCCAAGGAATCGCTGTACATTTCGATGCCCAGTTTTTCAGCGACTCGCCGGGCGCGGGAGTCGATCATCGGCGAGATGACGATCAACCGATCCGCCTTCTGCTGGTGGCGTTTTTCGTAAAAGCGCGCCTTGCGCTCGAAGATGTACATTCCGGCCTTGTCGATGGAGGATTTCAGCTCGCAGATCAACAGCAGGCCGTTTTTGATGATCACATCCAGCTCCACCTGATCCGGCCGCCCGAACACCTCTCCGCTCGCGTCATATTCGCTGACGTTCAACACCTCAACCGCAAAGCTTTTTTCCAGAATCCCCGCCAGGGCATTTCGGAACGCAGCCTCGGATTGCATCCCCCAGCGCGAGCCCAGCGCACCGATGGATCGGTCATGCTTCAGGGCCTGAGCCATGATTGCTTCGTGGAGCCGTCGAAGTTCTTCCTGGTTCGCTTCCCATTTGCGGTTTTGCTCGTCCCACTTGCGGGCTTGTTCCTCCCGGTCGCTCCGCAATTCGGCGAGCACTTCCCAAAAGCGGTCCTGGGTCTCCTGATGCCCGGCGTATTCGCTGCGGGTCAGTTCCAGAATATAGGCGCGCAGGGCCGGGTCGTTGCGCAACAGGCCAGGCAACTCTTTCTTGATCGTTTCTTTCAGTAGTTCCGCATCCATCCGCGCGCCCTCTAGCGACAAACCTTTAACGAACGATAGCGACAATAATTGTAACGCCTTCTACGGACGCCAGGAAAACTGACTATTTTTGTCACAGCCAATCACTTGATGTCACCAAAAAAGCTCGATTCATCTGTTTAAATATCAATCAATGCC
>DJIW01000019.1:0-262 GCA_002433805.1 Competibacteraceae bacterium UBA6584
GTCAAGCGGGGCTCAACGTCGCTTTGATCGGCAAGCTCGATCAGCTCAAGCAGTTCAATCATTCTGGGGGGCGGCACGGTGGCCACAGTCTGAAGCATGTCGGATTCCTCCTCGTCGATGGCTGGATGATGGATAAGCTGCTCGGCATTTCCTCGACGGGCGGAATGCAGCCATCATGCCAAATCGACTATTTCGCCCACAGGCGTTTCACGGCCTCCTGATGTTCGGGTTCGTTGTGGCACATGCCCTGAAACGCGGCGCA
>DJIW01000019.1:565-1058 GCA_002433805.1 Competibacteraceae bacterium UBA6584
TCGCCGGCGCGAGCCGCCAGTTGCGCGGGCTCGACCACCTCAAGCACGATGCCGAGCGTTTTGGCCTCGCTGGCGTCGACGAGACGGCCGCTCAGGGTCAATTCGAACGCCCGCTGGTAACCGATCAACCGTTGCAGGAACCACGCGCCCCCATCGCCGGGAATGATGCCGAGGTTGAGAAAGGTTTCACCGAATTTGGCTTGGGTGGACGCGATGCGCAGGTCGGCCATATTCGCCAGATCGAAACCCGCGCCGATGGCCGGGCCGTTGACGGCGGCGATGATGGGGATTTCGACTTGCTGCAACGCCAGGGGGATGCGCTGGATGCCGCGCCGGTAGCGCGCGGCCACCTCGGCCGCATCGCCGGCAAAGTCGCCGGCGCGCTCGGCCATGTCCTTGATGTTGCCGCCGGCGGAAAAAGCCGAACCCGCGCCGGTGATGATGAGCGCCGAAACTTCCTCGCAACGGTTCGCCCAGTCGGCGACCGCGACGA
>DJIW01000019.1:1158-34928 GCA_002433805.1 Competibacteraceae bacterium UBA6584
GCTAATTATCAATCTATCTGTCCGTTCTGCACATCAATCCATTTGACTTTTGATTAGTAAGTCATGTGTCGTTCTACACGCCCAGTCGGCGACCGCGACGATATCGTCGATCAACGCGGTGCCAGTCAGCGCGTTGCGCACCTCATCGCGGTTTAGCGTGAGCGTGGCGACGCGGTTTTCACAGCGCAACAGCGCATCGGTTAGCTGCGGGAGGATCATGGACGATGAGTCTCACGGTGGAAATCCGAGCGATCTTGAGGCGCATGGCGATTGCGGCGCGCCGGCTTGTGATCGATGCCAAAGCATCGCATTATCCAATTTTAGAGCAGGATCGCCTCGCTTTCGATCCAGCGGAAACCCTCTCGCCCATGCGCCAAGCGGATTTTATCCTTTCGCCTCGCCGCCAGCCGCTGCGGCTGGCCCTACCAAAAAGAGACTGATAAGAATCGCCACATGCCGGCCCAACAACGCCGCTTTTCCCGCAGCTCGCTGAAATGGCTCGCGGCCTTGACGACCGTCGGCCTTCTAATGGGCCTTTATTATTTTTTCCGGCCGCCGCTCGTTCCCCTTGGTCCCCCCACCGTGATCTCTCGCTTGGAATGGGGGGCGCAAGCGCCCGACCCCCGCTTGCAAAGCGAAGCTGGACCCGAAGTGTTCAATACCATCGTCATCCACCATTCCGCAATGCAGCTTTATGAAGGTCCGCGCGACATTCAATACACCCACATGCATCAAAGAGGTTTTTTGGATATCGGCTATCACTTCGTGATCGACGGCTGGGGACGAATTTACGAAGGCCGAAGCCTTGCGGTGCACGGCGCTCACGTCAAAGAGCATAACGCCGGCACGCTAGGGATTGTGTTGATGGGTAATTATGAAGAAATCGTACCAGCGGCCGAACCGTTGGCGCGGTTGAAATGGCTGATCCGCGAGTTGATGCAACGATATCCCATCACCCATTTGGCCGGTCATCGCGACTTTCTGCCAGGCCAAACTGTATGCCCCGGCAAGAACTTGGAGCCGTTGCTGCCCCAATTGGCCGCCGATCTCGGATTGCAGTTCGGCGCGGGAGGCTACAGCGGGCCAGAACCCGCCGCTGGCCCGACGGCATCGCCGGCGGTCAGTCCGCCTTCGCTTTCCGCGTCCGAGGCAAGCTCGCGCTGAAGTGTTCAGTTTTGGCGAGTCTCGCCCGCTTATGAAACCGCGCGGCCCACGGGCATGCCTTATGCCAGGCGGCTTTTACCCAGTCCCAGCCAGCGCTCGATCACTTCCACCAACTCTCGCGTTTGCACCGGCTTGACCACGTAGTCGTCCATGCCGGCATCGAGACATTTCTCCCGGTCGCCGATCATGGCGTTGGCGGTCATGGCGATGATGGGAATCTTCGGCCAGATCACCCCCGAGGTCGAATCGCGAATCTGACGGGTGGCTTCATAACCGTCCAGTTCGGGCATCTGGCAATCCATCAACACCAGATCGTAATCGGTATCCCGTAAAGCCATCACCGCCTCCGCCCCGTTGTTCGCGACATCGATCCGATAGCCCGCATTGCCCAATATCGCCAACGCCACCTCTTGATTGATCGCGTTGTCCTCGGCCAGCAGGATCCGAACCGACTGCTTGTCGGATTCCGCCGTCAGGCGTTGGGTGATGACTTGCATCGAAACCGGTTCCTCCGGATGTTGCGCGGCGCTCGCCAGCAGTTCCAGACAGGCCCTTAAGTGCGACTGACGCAAAGGCTTGGTGAGGCAGGCGGCAATCCCGAGTTGCTCCATTTTGGTCGTATCGTGGCCGCAACGGTTCATCGCGGTCACCATCACCAACCGCGCGCGAGCGAGGGCCGCGCGGGCCTTGATGCGCTGGCACAGTGCCACGCCGTCGACTTCAGGAGCCTTCAGGTTAATCAGCACCACCCTAAAGGGGTCGTTGGCGCTAGCGGCTTCTTGCAGCTTCGCCAAGGCTTCCTCCGCGTGCCTCGCCTCGCAGCCGCGACACCGCCAGGAATTCAGCAGAGTCGTCACCAGCAAGCGGTTGGTCGAATGATCGTCGACCACCAAGACTTTCAACCCGAGTAGAGGGGTGCTTTGGTCGGCGGCGCTTGAGACCGCTTCAGTCTCCGGTCCGAACGCCGCCGTAAACCAGAAGGTGGAACCTTGATGCTCAACGCTGTTGACCCCGATTTGCCCTCCCATCAGCGCGGACAACCGCTTGGCGATGGTCAGCCCTAGACCGGTGCCGCCGAATTTGCGGGTGGTGGAGCCATCCACCTGGACAAACGGCGAAAACAAGGCCGATAACCGGTCCCCTGGAATGCCCGTGCCGGTATCCGCCACCTCGAACCGCAAGGTAACGCAGCCGCTTTCGACGGACGCCACGCCCGCCTTAACCGCGACCTCGCCCCGCTCGGTAAACTTCACCGCGTTACCGATCAAATTCACCAGAATTTGCCGCAACCGGCCGGGGTCTCCGCGCAGCCGTTCGGGCACTTCCGGCTCGATAAGGCAAGTCAACTCCAAACCTTTCTCCTGCGCCTTAAGCGCCAGCACTTCAGCCGCGTCCTCCACCGTCGCGCGCAGGTCGAAATCCAGTTTCTCCAACTCCAGCTTGCCCGCCTCAATTTTAGAAAAATCCAGAATCTCATTGATAATCGTCAGCAAGGATTCCGCGCTGGAGCGAACGATCTCGGCATAGCGGCGTTGTTCGGGCTTTAAATTCGAATTCAACAATAAGTCGGTCATGCCGATGACGCCGTTCATCGGCGTGCGAATTTCGTGGCTCATGTTGGCCAAAAATTCGCTTTTCGCGCGGTTGGCGGCTTCGGCATCCTCTCTTGCCCGATTTAAGGTCGCCTCGGTCTGTTTTTGCTCGGTGATGTCGGTGATAAAGCCGTGCCAAAGGATGCTATCGCCCAACTCGCGCTGAGGGATCGCGTTTCCGTTGCGCCACATGACGGTCCCGTCGGGCAGCACGACCCGAAACTCGCATTTCCACTGCTGGAGGGCGCGCGCCGACTCGATCATGGTGTCCCGGACCCGCCCCAAATCCTTGGGATGGATCACGGCCAAAACCGGACCCGCATCGTCGCGAAGGCTCTCGGGGTCCAACTGAAACAACCGGCGGGCGGCTTCGCTGGCGTAAGGCACGCACAGCCTGCCGTCGCGAAACCACTTAAATTGATAGACCACGCCGGGAACCTGGGAAGCAATCTTGCTCAGGCGCTGCTCCCGTTCCCTTAGGATCGTCATGGCTTCCCGATTGCGCCGCTGTCCGGCAAGCAGAAATAGCAGCAGGACAGACAGCAACAAGGTCAAGGCAATCGAACCCAACCGGTTCCGGGCGACCAATCCCAACCAGCGAACCGCCGCAATGTCCACGCCCAGAACCGCAATGACTTGCCCGGTTTCATCGGCCAAAGGGGCCAGACCGCTGAACCATGTCCCCCAACGGTCGGTTTCTGGGCCGACGACGATCCCCTCGCCCGTTTTGAACACGTCGGCCATCGCCGGCGGAGCCTCCTCGTAGAGCTGTCCGGGCGGCGACTCGTCTGGAGAATCGGGCGGTTCCGAATCCGCCAAGATGATGAGCTTGTCGTCGATCCGGCGCATGAGATAGTAAAAGCGCACTCCCTCGGTCGCCGCTCGCAGCCGTTTGAGCCGTTGCTTGAGCTGCGCATAATCCGGGCGATTCAGATCCGATTCCGCTCCCGCCAAATTTCCCACCCACCGCTCGTCGATGCCGGCAACCCCCATTTTGGCCAGATTCAGCACCTGCTGTTTTTGGTCCCGCTCGGTGGATAATCCCACCCAATCGGTCACCAGCCAACCGCCCAGCAACAACCCTCCAAGCAGCGGCAACAACAAATTTTCGATGGGCCATCTCGACCAGCTCTCCGCCGCGGACCCATAGCTGGCGATGACGAACCGCCAAAACGCCAAGGCGGTGATAGTGGCCAGCAATCCCCGCCAAAACTGGACGGGCGTGGCGGTCGCCGATAAAAAGTTCTCGTGGTTTAGGAGAGTCGCCGGGAAAAACGGCGCTGTTGGAACAACCGCGCCGGCGGCGAGCGCATACAAGGCCATGGCGAGCGCGGCAACACCGAGCGGGACGCGAGCGTAGCCCAGACGGTCCCGATAACGCCACAGCACCCAGGCCGTCCAAAGTCCGCCGATCAAACCGAGTGAATAGCGAAAGCCGGCGTTCGATCCCGAGGGTCCCGCCAACCCGCCCAGCGCTCCCAAGACCAACAACGCCAGGGTGATCCATCGGCCCGGCGTCCAACCGCTTAGAACCGCCATCCCGCGCCGGCCGAATTCCAACAAACAGAAAAACGACCCCGCCATCAACGCCAGCCGCAGGGTCTTGAAATCCGGACCGTCGCCCAGCGCCAGCGCCAGCAAATCCAGCCATTCGTTGCCGCCGTGCAAAAATCCAAACCCCACCAACCAGTTCCAAGGCATCGCATCGCCAACGCGGCGACTCAAGCCGTAGAGCATGGTGGCCAACAAGAAAAAACTCAGTCCGTAGCAAAAAAAGATGTAATCCATGCGCGCGATCAAAGCGTCGGTCATCTCCGCAACAGCTCCCAATCAAATCCGCTCTCAGACACCGCTCGGTAAAAAAAGCTAGCCTGTATTGATAAATCCGTCAAATTAATATGACGGTAAAACCAAAGCTACAAACTAATTAGGGTCCTAAACACGAGACAACCCGGCATCCGGCCAGGCATCATCCCCGCTTGATTTCATCCTCTGTCATAATCGCGAGCCATTCAGATTTAAGAGTTGCAACATGGAGCACTTCGTTCAATGGTTCCGGCAGGCCGGGCCTTACATCAACGCCCATCGCGGCAAGACCTTCGTGGTGCAATTCGGCGGCGCGGCGGTCGATTCCGACGGTTTTTCCAGTCTGATTCACGATCTGGCGTTGCTCAACGCCCTCGGCGTCCGCTTGGTGTTGGCGCACGGCGCCAGGCCGCAAGTCGAACAGCGCTTGCGCGAGGCCGGCCGCGAATTACGCTACGTCAACGGATTGCGCCTCACCGATCTCGACGATCTGCGTTATGTCAAACAGGCGGTCGGCCGGGTGCGCATCCGCATCGAGGCGCTGCTGTCGATGGGCGTGGCCAATTCGCCGATGCACGGCGCGCGGCTGCGGGTCGTATCCGGCAATTTGATCACCGCCCGCCCGCTCGGCGTGCGCGAGGGCGTGGATTATCGCTTCACCGGCGAGGTGCGGCGGATCGATGATCGGGCCATCCGGTTGTGGTTGGATCAAAACGCCATCGTGCTGCTGTCGCCGCTGGGCTATTCGCCGACCGGGGAAATCTTCAACCTCAGCGCCGAGGATGTGGCGACCGCCACCGCCATGGCTTTGCGGGCCGACAAGCTCCTGGTGCTGAGCGAAAGCCCGGCCTTGCGCGGCGGCGACGGCCGGCCGATCCGCGAGCTCAGCCCCAGCGATGTCGAACGGCTGCTGGCTTCGCGCGACGATTTGGGCGAGGAATCCACCCGCCATCTGGGTCAGGCGCTGCAAGCCTGCCGGGCCGGGGTGCGCCGGATTCATTTACTCGAACGGAGCGTGGAAGGCGCGCTGCTGCTGGAGTTGTTCACTCGCGACGGCATCGGGACGCTGATCACCTCCGACATCTACGAGGGATTGCGGCCGGCCACCATCGACGATATCGGCGGCATTCTGGCCTTGATTCAGCCGCTGGAAGACGACGGCACCCTGGTGCGGCGCTCGCGGGAACGGCTGGAGATGGAAATCGAGCGGTTCAGCCTGCTGGAGCGCGATGGCGCCATCATCGGCTGCATGGCGCTCTATCCCTTTCCCGAGGAGCACATCGGCGAACTGGCTTGCGTCGCCATGCATCCGAATTATCGCAACAGCGGACGGGCGGAATCCTTGTTGCGTTTCATCGAGCGCCGGGCGCGCGAACAAGGCTTGCAGCGGTTGTTCGTGCTGACGACCCGCGCCGCGCACTGGTTCCAGGAACGCGGTTTCGAGCCGGCCGAGGTGACCGAGCTGCCGGTGCGCAAACTGGTGTTCTACAATTGGCAACGCCGTTCGAAAGTGTTCGTCAAACCGCTTTAAGCCGCCAGCGTATCCACCGTTCGAGGACCGCCTCCATGCCCGCCGCCGAACCTTTGCGCGCCGTCCAAATCACTGACCTCCATCTTAAGACCGAACCCGGCAGCCGGCTCTGGGGCGCGGATATCGACGCCGGCTTGAACGCGGTGCTGGCCCACATCCGCAACCGCAAGCCCGCGCCCGATTTCGTCCTGGCCACCGGCGATCTGGTCGGCGACGAACCGCAAGCCTATCCGCGATTGCGCGAATTTCTGGAGACCCTCGACGCGCCGGTTTATTGCCTGCCGGGCAACCACGATTTTCCCGGACCCATGGGCCAGGTTTTGCGGGGCGGACGGGTGCGGCGGCAGCGCTACCTAAGCGCCGGCAACTGGCAGATCGCGCTGTTGGATTCCAGCTTTCCCAATTCGCCGGCCGGCCATCTGGCCAGCGGCGAATTGGCTTTGCTGGACACGGTGCTGGCCACCGGCCCCGATCTCCATACGCTGGTTTATCTCCATCACAATCCGCTACCGGTGGGGACCGGTTGGCTGGATACCATGACGGTGGTCAACGGCGAGGCTCTCTTTGCGCTGCTGGAGCGTTACCCTCAAGCGCGGGCCGTGATTTTCGGCCACATTCACGGTGAATTCGTCGGCCAGCGGGGCGCGATCCAACTGTTCGCCACTCCCGCCACCAGCGTTCAGTTCAAACCTAACACCCCCGACCCGCAAGTCGATGATGTGCCGCCCGGTTATCGCTGGTTCGAGCTGTATGCGGATGGAACGCTGAAAACGGGAGTGCAGCGGGTTGGCTGATTGTCGGGATATCAACCACCAAGCATTTTTATCGCGGTTTCGATTTCAGCCGCTTTCCAGAAACCCTCGAATTGAGCGCCCGTCATGGAACTCATCATCCGCCACGCCGA
Organism: Competibacteraceae bacterium UBA6584; assembly: GCA_002433805.1. Taxonomy (GTDB): domain Bacteria; phylum Pseudomonadota; class Gammaproteobacteria; order Competibacterales; family Competibacteraceae; genus Competibacter_A. The sequence continues at coordinate 8,156 of DJIW01000019.1, forward strand.
ACCGAGCGATTTCGAAGCCGTGCGCGTCATTTACGCCGGCCCGGAGGCCATCGCTGGAACATTGCAAGTCCCTTTTCCGTCACTTGAAACGTGGCGTAAACGCTTGAGCGAACCGGAGCCGGACGCGCGAACACTGGTGGCGGTGGCGGATGGCACCGCAGTCGGCCACCTCGGCCTCCATCCGGCCTACCGGCCGCGCCGCTCTCACGCGGCCTCACTCGGCATGGCGGTACACGACGCCTGGACCGGGCGGGGTATCGGCTCTGCTTTACTCCAACAAGCGGTCCTGCTAGCGGATGATTGGTTGAATTTGTCGCGACTGGAACTGGTGGTGTTTGTGGATAACAAACCGGCAATTCATCTTTATCAGAAGCACGGTTTTACGATTGAAGGCACCCATCGCGCCTTCGCGTTGCGCAAGGGCGTTCTGGTCGATGCGCACGCCATGGCTCGCTTGCATCCGCAACCCTCGAGCCCGTCTTGCGTCCAATCCGATTTCAGCAATTAGGAACAAGCGACATCAAGGCGGTGTACTCTCCAGCTAATTCCTGATAACGTTCGACGGCGTTATGAATATCAAAGACAACCTAGTTAGACATTACCTCTGGCTGCGCCAATACGGCCTCAACGACTCTCACAGCGGCAACGCCTCGGTGCGCGACGGCGTTTCTTTCTGGATCACGCCCACCGGCTGCTGCGCCGACCTGTTGAGCAGCGGCGATCTGGTCGAATGCCAGACCGATGGCGTTCTCGGCAAGGGCGCGTCGCTGGACGCCCGCCTGCATCTGGCGGTGTACCAATCCAACCCCCAGACCTCGGCCGTCTTGCACAGTCACGGCCCCTATTCCGTGGCGATGACCATGGACAACGAAGAATTCCTGCCGGCCGATTTCGAAGGTCAGCTGTACTTCAGCCGGGTGCCGGTTTTAACGATTCCCTACGATCAATACGAAGCTCGCTCGCCCGCCATGGTCGCCGAAGTGCTGATGGATTATCCCATCGCCGTGGTGCGGGGCCACGGCGTCTACGCTTGCGCCGATAGCCTCAATCTGGCTTACAAGTGGAGCTGTTCGCTGGAACTGTCCGCCAAGACCGCTTTCATCGCCCAACAGGCGGGCAAAATTTGACGGGCTTCATCGTTGAAAAGGCCGCCACAAAATCAAATCAATCCTGATCTTCAGGGATTTGCTCGGGCGACGGGCAACACATGCGCCAGCAGCCGCTCCAAACTGGCTCGCAGCAGCTCCGACCCGGCATCCGGCTGTTTGATGGCGCGCACGATCAAGCCTTCGATAAAGCACCTGAGCACGAACACCCGTTCCGCCACTTCGGCCTGAGCCAACGGGCGATCCGCCGCTTGCCACGCCCGCCGCAACCAATCGCCAAGCTCGGCGTGGATGCGCCGGTCGGCGGCCATCAGCGCGTCAGCCACCTGCGGGTCGCGGGTCGCCAGCGCGACGATTTCCAGAAACAATCCCGGCTCCAAGCTCGCGCTTTGATTGCGTTGCCAACCCACGAAGCGTTCCATGATGTGACTCGCGACCGCTTCCTTGCCCGCCCGCAACCGCTGAATATCGGCTTGAACCTCGTCCAAATGCTGCTGGATGATGGCCAGCATGATCGCGTTCTTGCTCTCAAAGTAGCGATAGATCAGGCCGGCGCTCATGTCCGCCGTTTCGGCGATGCTGGCCATGCTGGCGGCGTGGAACCCGCTGTCGACGAAACACCGGCGCGCGGCGCGGAGAATGCGCTGGCGTTGCGCCTCGCACCGGGCCTCCGCCTTCGACCGTCGATCTTCCGCGCTCATCGGCTCCGCTCCTTCCAACCGCCGCCGAGCACTTTGTAAAGCGCGATCCGGTTGGCTTGCTCGGCATAATAAGTGGCGAGCAGATTTTGCTGGGCGGCGTACAAAGTCCGTTGCGCGTCGAGCAATAGCAGATAGCTGTCGCGGCCGGCTTGATAGCGGGCGCGGGAGAGCCGTTCGGCGCGCGTCGCCGCGTCGGCCAGCGCCGACTGGGCCTGGTATTGGCGGACCAGCGCGTCCGCCAGCGCCAAGGCATCCGCCGCTTCGCGAAATCCCGTCTGAATGGCTTTTTCGTATTGGGCGAGCGCGATGTCGCGATCCGCCGTCGCGCCCTCGACGGCCGCCCGCAAGCGCTCGCCCTGAAAAATGGGCAAGTTGACTTGCGGGGCGAACCGCCACAGCAGCGTGCCGCCCCCGAACAAATCCGTCAGCTCGGCGCTGGCCGAACCCAGGCTGCCGGTAAGCGAGACCGACGGAAAATAAGCGGCGCGAGCGGCCCCGATATTGGCGTTGGCGGCTCGCAAGCGATGCTCGGCCGCTTGAATGTCCGGACGGCGGAGCAAGGTTTCCGAAGGCAATCCGCCCGGCGGGGCGACCAGGCTGATGCCTTGATCTTTCAAACCCGCCGGCAACAAGGTGGGTTCCACCGGCGCGCCGACCAACAGATCGAGCGCGTTGGCGTCCAGGGCGATCCGGCCTTGATAGCGAGCCGCGTCGGCCCGCGCCGATTCGACCTGGGTGCGGATTTGTTCGAGTTCCAGTCCCGACACCGCCCCCAGACTGAACCGCTTTTCGGTCAAGGCATAGGAATCCTGATAGGTTTTCAAGGTCGCTTGACTGAAACGCAACAGTTCCCGGTCGGTGGCGAGGGTCAGGTACGCAGTGGCGATTTCGCCGATCAAGGCGAGCTGAACGGCGCGGCGCGCGGCTTCTTGCCCCAGATACTGCTGCAAGGCGGCATCGGTCAAATTGCGGATTCTACCGAACAGATCGAGTTCGAAGTCGTTGACGCCGACCCCGGCGCTGTAGCTGCTGCGGGCCGGAGTATCTCCTCCGATGCGCTCCAGCGTGACGTTGCCGCCGACCCAAGGCAGCTGCTCGGAACGCTGGATGCGATACTGGGCGCGGACCTTTTCGATATTCAAGATCGCTACTCGCAAATCGCGATTGTCAGCGAGCGCGCGGGCGATCAACGTCTGGAGCTTGGGATCTTGAAAAAAGTCGCGCCAGCCGATGTCGGCGGCGGCCCGCGCCGGCAATCCGGCGTCCGCGACGTCCTCGGCCGATCGCGTCGGCGACCACCGCGCCGGCAGCGAAGGGTCAGCGGTTGGGAGCGGCGGCTCCAGCGTGGCGCAACCCGCCGCCAGCAGCATCGCCAGCGACGCCACTCTCAGGCCCAAGTTAGGCATGGGACTTCACCTCCTCGACTGGAAACGCGCCCGGCGCTTCGACGGCTTGATCGGCCGCTTTTTTGCGCCGGCCGAACAGCCGCTGGATTACCAGGAAAAACAACGGTGTGAAAAACATGCCGAGGAAGGTGCCGACCACCATGCCGCCCAGCACGCCGGTGCCGATGGCGCGCTGGGTGCCGGAGCCCGCGCCGGTGGCGATGGCCAGCGGCAACACCCCCAAGCCGAAAGCCAGCGAGGTCATCACGATGGGCCGCATCCGGTCGCGCACCGCGTTCATGATCGACTCGATCAACTCCATGCCGCTTTCCAGATTGGCCTTGGCGAACTCGATGATCAGGATTGCGTTCTTGCTGGTCAGGCCGACGGTGGTCAGCATCGCCACCTGAAAGTACACGTCGCGCTCCATCCCGCGCAGCCAAGTGGCCAGCACCGCGCCCAACACGCCGAGCGGGGCGACCATCAGCACGGCGGTCGGAATGGACCAGCTCTCGTACAGCGCCGCCAAACAGAGGAATACCACCAGAAACGACAGCGCGTACAACAGCGGGGCTTGCGCGCCCGCCGCCCGCTCCTGATACGACACGCCGGTCCACTCGATGCCGATGCCCTGGGGCAGTTGCGCCGCCAGACGCTCGACCTCGGCCATTGCCTCGCCGGTGCTGACGCCCGGTTTGGCTTCGCCGTTGATTTCCATAGCCGAAACGCCGTTGTAGCGCTCCAGGCGCGGCGACCCGTAAATCCAGCGCGAGGTGGCGATGGACGACACCGGCGTCATTTCGCCCTGGCTGTTGCGCACCGACCAGCGGTCGAAATCCTCCGGCGTCATCCGAAACGGCGCATCGGCTTGCAGGTAAACCCGCTTGACCCGGCCCCGGTCCAGGTAATCGTCGATGTAGCTTCCGCCCCAGGCAGTGGCCAGCGTGGCGTTGATGTCCGCCATCGACAGCCCCAGCGCGGCGGCTTTCCGGACATCGACATCGACCCGCAGTTGCGGCGTGTCCTCCAGACCGTTGGGGCGCACGTTCATCACCAGCTTGCTTTGCGCCGCTGCGCCCAGCAACTGGTTGCGCGCCGCCAACAGGGCCTCGTGACCGAGGCCGATGTTGTCCTTGAGAAAAAAGGCATAGCCGTTGGCCCGGCCCAACTCCGGCACCGGCGGCGGCGGAAACGCGAAGGCCCGCGCGTCCTTGAGCCGCATCAGCGCGCCCATCGCCCGGCCAGCCACCGCGCCCGCACTCAACGCCGGCGATGGGCGTTCTTCCCAGTCCTTGAGCTTGACGAAGGCCAAGCCGGCGTTCTGGCCGGAACCGGAAAAACTGAAGCCCTGGATGCCGAACAGCGACTCGACCGCCTGGGTTTCCTGTTCCAGAAAGTATTTTTCCACTTGAGCGATGGAAGCGAGCGTGCGCTGCTGGGTCGCGCCCGGCGGCGTCTGGATCAAGGCGAACAGGATGCCCTGGTCTTCCGCCGGCAGGAACGCGCTCGGCAAGCGCAGGAACAGCATCGCCATCGCCGCGACCAGCGCCAGGAACACGAGGACGAAGCGGAGCGGCCGCGCCAGAATCCCGCGCACGCCGCCCTGATACCAGCGACCGGTGCGGTCGAAATTGCGGTTGAACCAGCCGAAAAAGCCCCGCGCGCCGTGGTGCTCGCCCTTGTGCAGCGGTTTGAGCAAGGTCGCGCACAGCGCCGGGGTGAGCACGATGGCGACCAGCACTGACAACCCCATCGCCGCGACGATGGTGCCGGAAAACTGGCGGTAGATGACGCCCGTGGCCCCGCCCAGGAACGTCATCGGGACGAACACCGCCGACAGCACCAGGCCGATGCCGACCAGCGCGCCGGTGATCTGATCCATGGACTTGTGCGCCGCTTCCTTCGGCGACAAACCCTCCTCGCTCATCAGCCGCTCGACGTTCTCCACCACCACGATGGCGTCGTCCACTAGCAGGCCGATAGCCAGCACCATGGCGAACATGGTCAGCATGTTGATCGAGAACCCCAGCGCCGCCAGCACGCCGAACGTGCCGAGCAACACCACCGGCACCGCGATGGTCGGGATCAGGGTCGCCCGGAAATTTTGGAGGAACAGATACATCACCAGAAAGACCAGCACCACCGCCTCCAGCAAGGTTTCGACCACGCTCTTGATCGAGGCCCGGACGAACGGGGTGGTGTCGAACGGCACCGCCGTGGTCAGGCCGGCGGGGAAATTGGGCTGGAATTCCTTGAGCTTGGCTTCCACCGCCCGCGCGGTGGTCAGGGCGTTGGCCCCGGTCGCCAGCGACACCCCGACGCCGGCCGCCGGTTTACCGTTGAAGCGGGAAATCACCTCATAGGTTTCGCTGCCGACTTCCACCCGCGCGATATCACCCAGCTTCAGCAAGGAGCCGTCGCTGTTGCTGCGCAGCACGATCTCGCGGAATTGCTCCGGGGTTTCCAGCCGCTGGTTGGCCATGATGGTGGCGTTGAGTTGCTGCCCCGGCACGGCGGGCGCGCCGCCGAGCTGGCCGACGGTGACTTGGGCGTTTTGCGCCCGGATCGCCGCGATCACTTCGCCGGTGGTGAGGCGGTAGGTGTCGAGCTTGTTGGGATCGAGCCAAATGCGCATGGCGAATTTGGCGCCGAACACTTGAAGCTGGCCGACGCCCTCGACCCGGCTCAGGGGGTCCACCAGATTGGTGACCACGTAATCGGCGATGTCATCGCGCGACATGCTCCCGTCTTGGGAGATGAACCCGATCACCATCAAAAACGAGGTCGACGCCTTGGTCACCGTCACGCCTTGGCGCTGTACCTCCTGCGGCAGCAGCGGCATGGCCACTTGCAGCTTGTTCTGCACCTGCACCTGGGCGATGTCAGGATTGACGCCGTTTTGGAAGCTCAAGCTGATGCTGGCCTGGCCGTTGGCCTGGCTGGTGGCGGACAGGTAGAGCAGCCCATCCAAGCCCTTCATGCTCTGCTCGATAATCTGGGTCACCGAGTCCTCGACCACGTTGGCCGACGCGCCCGGATAGTTGGCGCTCACCTGAATTTGGGGCGGCGCGATGCTGGGATAGCGCTCGATGCCCAGCCGCGTGATGGACAGCGCGCCCGCCACCATGATCAAAATCGCAATGACCCAGGCAAAGACCGGTCGCTCGATGAAGAAATGCGCCATGAGCCGGCCTCCTTATTTCGCCTGATCGGACGCGACCGGCGCAGCGGCGGCCGGCGGCGCGGCGCCGGCTTCGGTCGCTTGCACCGGCATGTCGGGCTTGACCTTCATCACCCCTTCGACGATGACCCGATCTCCCGCCGCCAGGCCGTCCTCGACCAGCCATTTGTCGCCGACCGCGCGGCTGACCTTGACTTTGCGGGCTTCGACCTTGCCCTCTGCATTGACCACCAGCGCCGAGGCGTTGCCCTTGGGATCGCGGGTGATGCCCTGTTGCGGCGCGAGCAGCGCATTGTGGCGTTGCCCGGTGCTGACCACCGCCCGCACGTACATGCCAGGCAGCAACAAATCCTTGGGATTGGGCACGATCATGCGGATCGCCGTGCTGCCGGTGGAGGGATCGACCGTCACTTCCGAAAACGCCAGCCGGCCCCGGTGGGGATACTCGGTCCCGTCTTCCAGCAGGATGGCGGCGGACACATCGGCCGTGCTGGCCAGATTGCCCGCCGCGACTTCCTTGCGGATTTGCAGGATTTCGGCGCTGGATTGGGTGAGGTCCACATAGATCGGGTCGAGCTGCTGGATCGTCGCCAGCGGCGCGGTCTGATTGGCGGTGACCAACGCGCCTTGGGTGACCGATGATTTGCCGATGCGGCCCTGGATCGGCGCGGTGATGCGGGCGCGCTTGAACACGACTTCGGCGCTATCGACGGCCGCTTGGGCCACTTTGACATCGGCCTCGGCTTGGCGCAGCGCGGCGGTGGCGTCTTCGTCCTCCTGACGGCTCACCGCATTGATCTTGACCAATTCGGCGCTGCGCTTGGCGGTCAGCCGCGCCGCTTCGATTCGGGCCTGCGCCCGCGTCAGGCTGGCTTTCGCGCTATTCAAGTCCGCGCGGTAGGTCGCATCATCCAGTTGATAAAGCGGCTGCCCCGCCTTGACCATCTTGCCTTCGCTAAACAGCAGGCGCTCGACGATGCCGCTGACTTGCGGCCGGACTTCGGCCACTAAAAACGGCGTGGTCCTTCCGGGCAACTCGCGAGTCAAGGTCACCGTTTTAGGTTTCAGGGTGACCACGGTCACGGCGGGCGGCGGGGGCTTCGGCTGGGCGGCCTGCTGGGCACGGACATCGACGCCCGCAACAAAACTCACCGTTAAAACTATCGGGAACCAGAATTTTAAAGGCGCGCGCGCGAACATCGTTATGCAATCCTATTCTGAAAATGAATGAATGTTCATTCGAAATTAAGCACAAGAATGAACGTTCATTCAAAAAATGTCAACGCCGGCTCAAACCAGCTTTCTGAAGCCCTGAGGAAAGTCAATCCCGCACGTGAGCGGGTGAAAATCGTGGAGCGAAACGGCAGCGACAACGTTGTCACCGCGCGAGGCCCGCACCGTTCCGCGACAGGTTGCGGCCTTTGGGAGCCAGAGCCGGGGACATGAGGGCCCTCATCCCGCCGGACCTCGGGGTTCGCTCGAAACAGGCCCCCGCCGGTGAAAAATCAGCCGGGGGCAGCCATTGACTCATCGACCAAAAAATTGTGGCCGCCGGGAAGCGAATCGAGCGGCGGAACATCCGTTTCGTCCTTAAGCCTGACCCCGGATAGCCGCCGCCGGCGTGCTTCGCTCATCAGATTAAAGAGTTTGTGCGCTGCCGTGGCGTAACTTAGCCCGGCGGGTCGCACGTTGGAGATGCAGTTGCGTTCGGCGTCCGTCATCCCGACGCGGGGCTGATAGCTCAGGTAGATGCCCAGGCTGTCGGGAGAACTCAAGCCGGGCCGTTCCCCGATCAAAACCGCGACCAGTTCAACGCCGAGCAACTCGCCGATCTCATCGCCTATGGCGACGCGGCCCTGTTCCACCAGCATGATCGGCGCCACCCGCCAATTGACGGCTTGCAGCTTGACCGTCATAGCCTCAATAAGCGGCACGGCGTTCTGATGCACCGCCAGCGCCGAGAGGCCATCGGCGATCACGAAAGCCACGTCGTAGGCTATCGGCGCTTGAGAGGCTCTGGCTGTCAACCGCTCCCGCGATGCTCGATCCAACTTTCGGCCCAAATCCGGCCGTTGCAGGTACTGGTGGCGATCCGTCGCCGCGCTGTGAAGGACCTGGGTTTCGCGGGCGCGCGCGCTCAGTTGCTTTTTTAGCTCGCTGGGATCGAACGGTAGATGCACGGCATCGCGAGCCCGCGCGTGAGCGAGTTGAAACTCCAGTTGCGGTTGCGTCGGCAGACTGACGCCCGCGCGCCCCAGGGCGATTCGCGCCGGAGTGAACCGCCGCAGGCGATGCCACGGGTTGGCGACAACGGGGGTCGATTCGGCTGTGTTCATGGCGGACTCCTCAAGCCACTTGCGTCAGTACCCGGCTGAAAGCCTGGGGCAGGGTGTTGTTGAGACGCGGCCGGTCCGCCGGTTCGAAGATGCCCGTGCGTTGCAGCCACGCCTCAAACTCCGGAGCCGGTTTGAGCCCGAGCACTTCGCGCGCGTAAAGAGCGTCGTGAAAGGAGGTGGTCTGGTAGTTCAGCATGATGTCGTCGGAACCGGGGATGCCCATGATGTAAGTACAGCCCGCGACGCCCAGCAACGTCAGCAACATGTCCATGTCGTCCTGATCGGCTTCGGCGTGATTGGTGTAACAAATATCGCAGCCCATGGGCAGGCCCAACAGCTTGCCGCAAAAATGATCCTCCAATCCGGCGCGGATGATCTGTTTGCCATCGTAGAGGTATTCCGGGCCGATAAAACCGACCACGGTATTGACCAGCAACGGCTTGAACTGGCGGGCCACGGCATAAGCGCGCGCCTCGCAGGTCTGCTGGTCCAAGCCATGATGGGCGGCGGCGGACAGGGCGCTGCCCTGGCCGGTTTCGAAATACATCACGTTGTCGCCGAGCGTGCCCCGGTTGAGGCTCAGAGCGGCTTGACGGGCTTCTTGCAGGATGCCGAGATTCACGCCAAAACTGGCGTTGGCGGCTTCGGTGCCCGCGATGGACTGAAACACCAGATCCACCGGCGCGCCCCGTTCCATCGCCTCGATCGTGGTGGTGACATGCGCCAAAATGCACGATTGGGTCGGGATTTGGTATTGCCGGATGATGGCGTCCAACATATCGAGCAGCGCGATGACCGCAGCGGTGTTATCACTGGCGGGATTGATGCCGATCACCGCGTCGCCGTTGCCGTAGAGCAGGCCGTCCAGGATGGTGGCGGCGATGCCGGTCGGGTCGTCCGTGGGATGGTTGGGTTGCAACCGGGTCGCCAATCGACCCGGCAAGCCGATTGTATTGCGAAACCGAGTGACGACCCGACACTTTCGAGCCGCCAGAATCAAATCCTGGACCCGCATGATTTTGGATACGGCGGCGACCATTTCCGGCGTCAAACCGGACGCCAGAGCGCTCAACGTCGGTTCGTCGGTTTCGTGCGAGAGCAACCAGTTGCGGAAATCGCCGACGGTCAAATGGCTGATCGGAGCGAAGGCGGCCGCGTCGTGGGTGCCGATGATGAGCCGGGTCACTTCATCCGTTTCATAAGGCACCAAGACCTCGTTCAAGAAGGTTTTGAGCGGAAGCTCGGCCAGGGCCATTTGGGCCGCCACCCGCTCCTCGGCGGTTGCCGCCGCCACCTCGGCCAGAAAATCTCCGGAGCGGGCGGGGCTCGCCTTGGCCATCAATTGTTTTAGGCTGTCGAACCGATAGGTGACATCGCCGACACTGTGGGAATACGTCGCCATTCCAGCCTCCTCGGCGCGGACGGTGCGCCCGATGCTCGAACCACGAAAGTCAAGCCGTTCTCGACCCGTTCAGGTCAGTTCCGCTTCGGCTCGTCGGATCGCCTCGAACTCCTCCTCCGGGGCTTGCGCGACGAGGTGATGGCGGCTGTAGAACGCGAAATAAGCGATCATGATGCCGTAGACGATGGCCGCGCCGATGACCACTCGCGGGTCCACCAGAAAGCCCGCCACCACCGCCACCACCGCCAAAACCAGCGCCACGCCCGAGGTGAAAACGCCGCCGGGAGTGCGGTAAGGGCGCTCCAGATCCGGTTCCTTGCGGCGCAACACGATATGCGACAGCATCATCATCACGTAGGAGACGGTCGCGCCAAACACGGCGACCAGAATCAGCAAATCGCCCTGACCGCTGAGCGAGAGCGCAAAACCGATGGCGCCCGGAATAACCAACGCGGCGACCGGCGACTTGCGCGCGCTGGTCAGCGAAAGAAAGCGGGGTAGATAACCCGCCCGCGACAGCGCGAAGATCTGCCGGGAATAGGCGAAGATGATGGAGAAAAAACTCGCGACCAATCCCGCCAAGCCCACAAAATTGACAAAGCTGCTCATCCAGGTCGAGCGGCCGTAAGCCAGCGGGGATTCCAAGGCGGCGATCAGCGGGTTGCCGGCGGCCATCAGGGTAGTGGTTCCCGCGCCGCCCGGACCGACCAGCAGGATCAAGGCGGCGAAGATCAGCAGCACCAGCATTCCGCCGATCAGCCCGCGCGGCAGATCTTTTTGCGGGTTCCGCGTTTCCTCGGCGGCGAGCGGCACCCCTTCAATGGCGAGAAAGAACCACATCGCGTACGGGATCGCGGCCCAGATCCCGATGTAGCCCAAGGGCAGGAACGCGCTCGCGCCGGCGGCTTGCGTCACCGGCATGTCGAAGAGCTTGTCCGCGCTGAAATGCGGGAGCATGGACGCCACAAAGACCAGCAGGGCCAGCGCCGCGACCGCCGTAATCCCAAACATGAGCTTGAGCGCCTCGCCGACCCCATAGATGTGAATCCCGATAAAGATCAGATAGAAAACCAGGTAGATCGGCCAGCCGCCGACGCCGAACAGGGATTCGCAATAAGCCCCGATGAAGGTGGCGATTGCCGCCGGGGCGATGGCATATTCCAGTAAGATTGCGGTGCCGGTCAGAAAGCCGCCCCAGGGTCCAAAAGCCCGGCGGGCAAATCCATAGCCGCCGCCTGCGGTCGGAATCATCGACGACAGCTCGGCCAGGGAGAAGACCATGCAGGTATACATGGTCGCCATCATCAGGGTGGCGATCAGCAACCCGCCCCAACCGCCCTGCTGGAGCCCGAAATTCCAGCCGGCAAAATCGCCGGAGATCACATAGGCGACGCCCAAACCGACCAATAGAACCCAGCCTGCCGCTCCTTGTTTTAATTGTCGGTGCTCGAAGTAGTCAGTGCCCACTTTCTCATAATCGACGCCGTGTACATGGATACTCTGATCGTCTGCCATGAGGGTTCTCCCGAGCGATCCGCCATTGGCGATACCTTTTGAGCTATCGCCGCCGATTGACGAGTCCCTTCATCAGCTTCGGCCAACTAAGCCGTCGTTCGCAATAGCCAGTCGGCCTATAATTTCAGTGTAGCCTCGAAGCAAGCTAAAAAAAGCTTTTTATTGACTGAATTTTTAGAATTGTTCAATGATTAATAAAAAATTATAGCTAACGCATTGCGTGATTGATGGTGGCGCCGTACTGTCTTAAAAAGGCGACCTGCTAATAGCACAAGCGCTGATGGACGGTATATTGGGCAATCCATGATGAGTGAAAATAGCATGGCCTGCGCAAATGGATTGGGATTGACCTCAATGAAAAACGCGCATCGTTTGAGCGTTCTAATCGCAAAGCACCCGATGTCGCCGCGCCCTATCCCTATCTAACGGACGTTTGCAATAACCCCGCGTTCGGAACTTTGCTTTTTCGCGGGTCAGACGTGTTTTGCTATTGCGGAATCGGTCCGAAGCGTTTCGTTCAAACCCGCAAGCCGCGCCACGCGGCCAGCCAGCCCAGCAAACCCAGCGCCGCCGCCAGATCGAACATCGCGGTCGGCCCCAACCCCACCCACAGATAGCCGGCGGCCAAACTCCCGGCCGCGTTGCCCGCGCCGAAGCTCAAACTGCTGTACAAGGCTTGGCCGCGCCCTTGCAGCGATCCCGGAAAAAATTGGTGGATCAAATGGATCGATACGGCGTGAAACACCCCAAAGCTGAAAGCGTGCAAGGTCTGGGCGAGCAGCAACAGCGGCAATTCGCGAGCGAAATGGCCGATCAGCAGCCAGCGCAACACCGCCAGCGCCAGCGCCGCCAGCATCAACCGGCGCGGCCCGAAGCGCGGCAGCAGGCGCGGCAAGATCACGAACATGCCGACCTCCACCGTCACCCCCAAACCCCACATCAGACCGATAAACTCGCGCGAGTACCCCAGCGTTTCCAGATACAGCGAGAAAAATCCGTAGTACGCGCCATGCGCGGCCTGATTGAAAAAACAAACGCAAAAAAACGCGACCACCACCGGACGCCTCAGCACTCGACCGAGCGGCGGGCTTTGACGCGCGGCCGGCGGCATCGGGCCGTCCGGAGCGAGCAGGCTGTTGATCCATAATAGAATGAACAGCCCCAGCAACACCGTCGGCACGATCCCGATCCCCCAAGCCCGCGTCGCGAACCCCAGGCCGACCGCCGCGCCGACAAAGCCCACCGAACCCCACAACCGAACCCGGCTGTAGCGGTGGACCTGATCGCCCAGATGGGTCAAGGTGACGGCCTCGAACTGGGGCAGCGCCGCGTTCCAAAAAAAGCTGAACAGCAGCGTCACCAAGGCCAGACCGAGATAGGAATCGCCTGCCGCAAAAACGCCGGCAAAACTCAGCGCCGAAGCCAGGCAGGCCCAACGGATCACCCGCATCCGCCGGCCGGCGCGGTCGGCCAGCCACCCCCAAAGCGTCGGGGCGATCAATTTGGTCGCTTGCGGGATGGCGATCAACTCGCCGATGCGCGCCGGACCGAAGCCCAGCGCCGCCAAATACGGCCCCCAATAAGGCAACAACACCCCCAAGCTGGCAAAGTAAACCAGATAAAAACTGGACAGGCGCAAGTAAAGCTGAAAGGGGAGCACGGGCAAATGGCGTTTAAAAACCGCCCTCCGCTGCAGCGGAGGACCGGTAACAAAAAGGTTTAGCGGCCCGGATCGCCGTCGGGCGCGGCGCTGGGAATCCGCGGCGTTTCAGAGCGCACATCGGCGTTTTGGGCGCGGTGGCGAAGCGCGTGATCCATTAACACCAAGGCCAGCATCGCCTCGGCGATGGGCGTGGCGCGGATGCCGACGCAGGGATCGTGGCGGCCCTGGGTGACCACCTTGACCGGTTCGCCGCGCAGGTTGACCGTTCGCCCCGGCAACCGCAAGCTGGAAGTCGGCTTCAAGGCGATGCTGGCGATCAGATCCTGGCCGGTGGAAATGCCGCCCAGCACCCCGCCGGCGTTGTTGCTTAAAAAGCCCGCCGGGGTGATTTCGTCGCGGTGCTCGGTGCCGCGCTGTTCGATGCTGGCAAAGCCCGCGCCGATTTCCACGCCCTTGACCGCGTTGATCCCCATCAAGGCGTGGGCGATGTCGGCGTCCAGCCGGTCGAACACCGGTTCGCCCCAGCCCGGCGGCAGCCCGCTGGCCACCACCGTCACCCGCGCGCCGATGGAATCGCCGGATTTGCGCAGCGCGTCCATGAAGGCTTCCAATTTCGCCACCTTATCGGGATCGGGACAAAAAAATGGATTGTTCTCCACTTCCTCCCAAAGCAGCCGCTCGGGCCGGATCGGGCCGAGTTGCGACAAATATCCCCGGACCGTAACGCCGTAGCGCTCGCGAAGATATTTTTTGGCGATGGCCCCGGCCGCCACCCGCATCGCGGTCTCGCGCGCCGACGACCGGCCGCCGCCGCGATAGTCCCGCAATCCGTATTTTTGCTGGTAGCTGTAATCGGCGTGGCCCGGCCGGAATCGATCCAGGATTTGGCCGTAATCCTTCGAACGTTGGTCCCTATTCTCGATCGATAGACCGATTGGCGTGCCGGTTGTTTTGCCCTCGAACACTCCCGACAGGATGCGAACCTCGTCGGGTTCGCGGCGCTGGGTGGTATGCCGGCTCTTTCCGGGCCGACGGCGGTCTAAATCGGTCTGGAGGTCGGTCTCGGACAACTCCAGACCGGGCGGGCAGCCGTCCACCACCGCGCCGAGCGCCGGACCGTGGCTCTCGCCGAAGGTGGTGACAGTGAACAACTTGCCAAATGTGTTGCCAGACATCAGGACCCAATCCTTACCTCAGGTGACAGCGTTCAAAGACATTGACGGCACGACTCTTGCTACATTCAGGCTTGAAGAATGTTTCATGAAATGGCATGTTTTAGCGAAAATTAGGCGATTCTTGACGTTTCAGCCCTATCATACTGCTTCAGCCCAAGACCACGGCCGGGGATTGCAACCCGGCGCGCGGCGCGGGAATCGAAGCTCGAACGAGGTTTCACATTTGCAACGGCGAAACAATACGGCGGCGCGACGACCGCTGGAACGCGGCGTCCGTCACGACGAGATTTAAACATGCGCATTCCAGGCTATCAAATCGAACGTGAGCTGGGCCAGGGCGGCATGGCGATCGTCTATCTCGCCCTTCAGGAATCCCTGAACCGCCATGTGGCCTTGAAAATTATCAAGCCGGTGCTGACGACCGATGAAGAATTCGCGCAACGGTTTACGCGGGAAGGACGGCTGATCGCGCAATTGAACGACCCGCATATCGTCACCGTTTACGATATCGGCTCGCATGACAATATCTATTATCTGTCGATGGAGTACCTGCCGGGCGGAACGTTGCAGCAGCGCATCCGCCAGGGCCTGCCGCTGAAAGACGCGCTGTCGGTCGGCCGCGCCATCGCTAGCGCTCTCCAGTACGCCCACAGCCGGAACATCATCCACCGCGACATCAAGCCCCAAAACATTCTGTTTCGCGAAAACGGCAGCTCGGTGCTGACCGACTTCGGCATCGCCAAAACTCTCGGCGGCAACACCATCATGACCCGCACCGGGCTGTCCATCGGCACGCCGCGCTACATGAGCCCCGAGCAAATCCGCGGCCAAACGGTGGACGCCCGCGCCGACCTTTACAGCCTGGGCGTGCTGTTCTACGAGATGCTGACCGGCCATGTGCCCTACGCCGCCGAAGACAGCTTCGCGGTGGCGATGATGCACGTCACCTCGCCCATTCCCGAACTGCCTCCCGACCTGGCCCGCTACCAACCGCTTCTGAACAAGTTGCTGGAAAAAGACGCCAACCAGCGCTTTCAAAGCGGCCACGAATTTCTTGCGGCGCTGGAGGCCGTCGAGACCTCGGCGGGACATCCCACCCTGTCGCAAGAAACCCTGGTGCCGGCGGTCGGCGCGATCGCGCCTCCAAAGCGCCGTCTCGGCCGGAAATCCAGTCTGTTGCTGCCGGCGGTCGCCTTGGCCGGCGCGGTATTTGGCGGGGGCTATTTGTGGCTCAATCGACCCGAAACGCCCCCGGCCGTCCCGCCGCCATCTCCATCCGGGGAAACAGCGGCGGTCGATCCGGAAATCCAGCGGCGCAACCAGGCCAGCCAAAAACTCGATCAAGCCATCGAACGCCTGCAAGCCGGCGCATTGCAGGACAGTTTGGCCCTGGTCGAACAAGGATTGCGGATCGCGCCCGATCACGCCGCCTTACAGGCGCTGCGCGACCGGGTCAAGCAACAAATCGCCGAACGAGGTCAGGCCCAACAGCTTTCCGAGCACCAGCGTCAAGCCCGCCTGCAGGCCGAGCAATTCCTCGAACAAGCCCAGCGCGCCCAGCAGGAAGGCGCGTTGCAGGTCAGCTTGGTGCATATCGAACAAGGCTTGCAGGCCATGCCCGAACATGCGGCGCTGCTGGCCCTGAAAAAAGACGTGCTGGCCCAACAGGCCGAGCGCCAGCGCCAGGAAAAGACCGCCCGCCTCCAACTCGAAGCCGCCGAACGTCAAAAAGCCGAAGCCGAACGGCAACGCGCCGAGAGCGAACGGCAGCGCGCCGAAGCCGAACGAGACCGAGCCGAGGCCGAGCAGCGGCGGCGCAGGTCGGATGACCACTTGCGACGAGCGCTCGGCTACCAGCGGGATCGCGCCTACGAAGCCAGTCTGGTGCAAATCGAGCAAGGCTTGCAGCTGACGCCCGACCACAGCCGATTGCTAGCCCTGCGCGAGGAGATTCGCAGACGCTTGCGCGAACTCAAGACAGAGCCCCCGCCCGAGCCCGTCGCTCCGTCCCCGCCGGACGATTCGGCCCGGCTGGCCGCCTTGCTGAGAACCTGCGCCGCGCATCTTAAGGCCAACCGACTCACCTCGGGCAAGGGCGGCAACGCCGCCGACTGTTACAACGAAGCCCTCAATCGGGATCAAGGTAACAGCGAAGCCTTGACCGGACTCGCGCATGTCGCCGACCGCTACGCCGACCTGGCCGATGCCGGGTTGCGTCGCAAAAACCTCAAGACCGCGCGCGATGCGCTCGATAAACTGGCGGACTTGAATCCGTCTCACCTGCGCTTGGCCGAGTTGCGCGAACGGTTCGATCAGGTGGAAACTGACCTCAAACCGGCCGCGCCGCCTCCAAAACCGACCGTCGATCCCGACTTGATCGCCGATGCCAAACGGCCGTTGGCGACCTCGGAGAGGTCCGGCGCGCCCGTTCCACCCGCTCGCGCGGAACCCGCGCCCGAAAGGCCCGGCCCGCTCGCCCCGGTCGCGCGCTCCGAGCCGACGCCCGCGCCGCCGGTTCGCGCGATCAAACCGGACATACCGCCGATTGATCTGGTTTCAATCCCACCATTGAACTTGTCGGCTTCAGCAACGGCTTCAAATCCGTCTAAGCCGCCGGACGCCCCGTTAAAGCCCGCAGTCGGACCGCTGGCCAGCGCGGCCAAACCGGAGATTGGCCCCATTGATTTGATCTCGAAACCGCTGTCGGCGACCCCGCCCGCCAAAGCGCCCGAAACGCAGGTGATTTCCCAAGATCGCCATACCCGAGTCTCCAAAACCGAAACCGATCAGGAGGTCAGCCTGCTGGTGACGGTCTCCCCGCAAGGCCAACTGACGGATCGGCCCGCAGTGGCTCCGGACGGCGAGCAAAAGCCCAACACACCCGCGCAAGCCTGGGCGGAGGTGCGCAACAGCACCAACCCCGCCGATTTCGAAAAGTTTCTGGAGACCTATCCCAAGAGCCGTTACGCCTCCGCCGCGCGCGCCAAGCTCAGCCGGATGAAACAGCAACAGCCGGCGGCGCCCGCCCGCTTGGCAGTTCGCGCCAATGTCGAGGACGCGCAAGTCACTGTCAACGGCCGCAATAGCGGCACAACGCCGGTGGAAATGGAGGTCAAGCCCGGTTCTTACAAGGTGCGGGTCAGCTTGGAAGGCTATCAAGACTGGAACGGACAGGTCGATCTGGCCGCCGGCGACGACAGCACTCTGTCCGCCGTCCTGCCCAAAAAACTGGCGGTGGCGACCGCCGCTCCAGCCGCCACCCCACGCCAACGGTCGCCCGAGCCGGTCTCGGAACCCGATGACGAGGATATCGGCCGGCCGCCGATCCGAACAGCGGCCCCCGCGCCGGAACCTCCAGCCGAACGGTCCGGTCAAGGCTCGAATTGCGTGCGCGGCAACTGCCAAAACGGTCAAGGCAATTATCGCTATCCCGATGGCAGCGAGTATTTCGGCGAGTTCCGCAACGCCAAGATGCACGGTCAAGGAACCTATCTCTACGCCGGCCGGCGCGAGAAATATATCGGGGGCTGGAGTAACGGCGTCATTAACGGCGAAGGGACTTATTACTACCGCACCGGCAACCGCTATCAAGGCCAATGGCGCAACGGCCGCAAAAGCGGTCAAGGCACTTATCTTTATGCGGGCGGAGAAAAATACGTCGGTGAATTTGAAAACGATCAACCCAACGGTCGGGGCGTCTATTACTACTCAAACGGCGACCGCTACGAGGGCGAATGGCGCAATGGCAGTAAAAACGGCCAAGGCATCTTATACGAGGATGGCAAGCGGATCGTCGGCGAGTGGCGCAACGATCAGAAAATCCAGGTCACCGTGGAACAGTAGCCCGCGCGCCAAGCGCGGCCCGGAAAGCGCCGCGCGAATCAATCAAGACGCGGTTGGAAAAGATTAAAAGGGCTGGCAACGCAGTAGCTTGCGGTTGCCAGCACACGCTTGAGACCGGTTATTCCTAACGCCGTTGCAGATGGGAATAGGCCGCGTGACGCGGTAGTTTCGCCCAATGCGGGGGGACAAAATCAGCGTTGTGCTCCTCCAGGCAACGGACGGAATAAAGTTGGGTGCCTTTAATCGGCGCATCGCCACCGTAGCCGCTACAATAACTACCTCCACTCGAATTCACACACTGTAGCGTACCACGATAGGGACATGTGTATTTATCAACAGGTATCAATCCTTCGCTACCGACACGCCTAGCCTTTACAGGCCGGGTGATTTCGCCTTTCATTATTGAGATACCTCGCTTGGTGGTCAGCGTCCGCCTCGTCCTGCCTCCCTGAATGCTGGACGGTTGGTTTCTTGATTTTTTCCATATTGTTAAGCTTTTAGTCCTACTCCTGAGGGATTCATCTTAAAGTTTAGGTATTAAGAGTAAATAAGGAGATTAGCGAAGTCCATAATGGTTTTCCCCTATCTTTCCAGGCCGAGATTGCCATCCGCTTCAGGTCACTTGCAAGCCGATAGCCGTGCTCGTTTCATCGAATAACTTAAAATTTTCCTTATAAATTGTCAATAAAAAGTAGCAATTTATCACTTTATCTAATCTTAATTGGCGTCTTGATATGCCTTATGACGCTGGCGAGCGTATTGGCTCGCTTCTGGTGGGGTTTCGAGCTGACCACGCATTTTCGCGTTCAGTACGTTCTGGCTTCCGCCTGCTGCGCCGTGCTATTGATGGCCCGGCGGCAACGCGGATGGGCGGTGGCGTTCATGGCTTTGGCGCTGCTGAACGCCGTGCTGGTGAAATGGACTTTTGGAAGCTTCCCCGAGACGCGATCCGACGGTACGGGAACGACGCTGCGCGCCTTGCTGGCCAACGTCAATTCCGCCAACCGCGACGACCGGCGCATCCGCGAGCTGCTGGTCAAGCATAACCCCGATGTGGTGGTCCTGCTCGAAGCGACGCCCTGGTTGATGGAACATTTGACCGCGCTGGCCGAGCGTTATCCCCACCGCATCGCCGAAGCGCGCGACGATAATTTCGGCATTGCGCTGTTGAGCCGCCACCCCCTAACCAACGGCCGCATCGCGCGGATCGGCGCGGCGGGCCTGCCGTCGGCGGTCGCCGAATTACACATCGACCGCCGGCGGTTGGTGATCGTGGGCACTCATCCCTTGCCGCCCATGAATGCCGAGCTGGCGCGGCGGCGGAACGAGCAATTGGCCAGCTTGGCCGAATTTGCCCGACAAACCCCCGATCCCCTGGTGATGCTGGGCGATCTGAACATTACCCCCTGGTCACCCTATTTCGAACGCTTGCTGGCCGATTCCGGACTTCGCGATGGCCGAGGCGGGTACGGCCTGTTGCCGACTTGGCCGGTCGGTTGGCCGATGCTTTGGATTCCCATCGACCACGTTCTCGTGTCCGATGACGTTCAAATCCGGCAGTGGCAAACTGGCGCGACGATCGGTTCGGATCATTATCCGGTCATTGTTGATTTCCAGTTGTTCGGGTCATAATTTCCGCTTGACCCGCTCACTCCACCTTTCGCTCCGGGACGCCGCCATGCCGTCGAACGCTCCTGCTCCTCCCGCCGCTCCAGCGGCGGATTCCGTTGTCGATCCTTCCAGGCGCACCTTTCTGACTGGATTGGGCGCGCTAGTGGCGACCGCCGCTTTCAACGCGCGAGACGCCCTGGCCCAATGGAATGGCGGCTCCTCGCCGTTCGCCGAACCGTACGATTACGAACCGCCCCGCCAACAGTACGATTCCCCCAGCGGCTACGGACGCCCCCGCAGCTACGACTCCAGCGGCTACGGACGCCCTCGCGGCTACGACTCCAGCGGTTACAACCGCGCGCCGGGCTACAACCCGCCAGGCTGGCAAAATCGCAATCCCTTGCCCGCGCGCCCGCTCGACGATGCGCCAGCGGCCGGCCGGATGATGGTCGACCTCAATCCGGCGATCCAACGCTATATCACCCAGCAGCGCGAAACCGGCCGGCTGGCGGCGAACGAACGCAGCGCGTGGCTGGTTCAGGACTTCACGACCAACCGCTATCTGGCCACGCTCAACGCCGACATCGCCTATCAAAGCGCCAGCATGATCAAACCGTTCATCGCGCTGGCGTTCTTTTATAAGGTGCAAGAAGGCGAACTCAGCTACAGCGCCTCCCACCGCCGCCGCATGGAAGCGATGATTCAGTACAGCAACAATCATGCGACCAACTACTTTATCGAGCTACTGAATCAAACCAGCGGCCGCACCGGCCCCGCCGAGGTCGAACACACCCTCAAACTTCGCCATCCCGGTTTGTTCCGCCACACCCAAGTTCTGGAAAATATCCCCAGGGGAGGACGCTCTTACCGCAACCGGGCATCGGCCTTGGATTACAGCCGCTTTTTACAAGCGCTCTGGTATAACCAGTTGCCGTATTCAGCGGAACTCAAGCGCTTGATGAGCCTTCCCAACCGCGACCGCATTTACACCGGCGCGACCAACGTGTCCAAGGGAACCTGGGTGTTCGATAAAACCGGCACCACGGCCCGGCTCTGCGGCGACATGGGCATCTTGGTGGCCAAAGGCCGCGACGGCCGTCGCTATCCCTACACCTTTATCGGCATCATCGAAAAATCGACCTCGGCCAGCCACTACACCAGCTGGAAAAATTCGCGCGGCAATGTCATCCGCGAGGTATCGAGTTTGGTGTATACCCACATGCAGCGGATGCACAATCTGGTCTGAACCGGCGGAGCGCTGATGCACGATTTCGAACACTCCCCCCCGCGTCGCGGCACCGACAGCCTCAAATGGCAGCGCTACGGCGCGGCCTTGCCGCTGTGGGTGGCGGATATGGATTTCCTTTCTCCGGAGCCGGTAGTGGCGGCCTTGCGCGAGCGGGTGATGCACGGGGTATTCGGCTACGGCGCTCCGCCGCAAGAATTAACCGAAACGATTTGCGCCCGGATGGCCGAGCTTTACGGGTGGGCGGTGACGCCCGAGCAGATCGTTTATCTGCCCGGCTTGGTCTGCGGCTTGAACGTCGCCTGTCGGGCAACCGGCGAATCGGGCGACGCCGTGCTGGCGCAGACGCCGGTTTATCCACCGTTTTTGACCGCCCCGCTCCATCAAGACCGGCAACTGATGACCGCCGAGTTGTCCGCCGAAACCCGCGACGAACGCTTGCATTACAGCTTTGACGACGCGGCGCTCGGCGCGACCATCACCCCTCGCACCCGGCTGTTCATGCTCTGCCATCCGCACAATCCGGTCGGACGAGCGTTCGATTTAGCTGAATTGAACCGCTTGGCTGAAATCTGCGAGCGTTACGATCTGACGGTCTGTTCGGACGAGATCCATTGCGATTTGTTGCTCGATGGCCGGCGGCACATTCCGTTTGCGACCCTATCGCCCGAGATCGCCCAACGCTGCATTACTCTGATGGCCCCCAGCAAGACCTATAACATCGCGGGTCTGGGCGCGAGCTTCGCCATCATTCAGAATCCCAAGCTGCGGCAACGGTTCAAACAGGCGATGCGCGGCATCGTGCCGGACGCGAATATTCTCGCCCTCAACGCCGCGCTGGCGGCTTATCGACACGGCGGCGACTGGTTGCGAGAACTGCTCGATTATCTCGCCGCCAACCGGAATTACGCAGTGGAGTTTATCGCTCGCAATCTGCCCGGCATCCGCGCCACCGTGCCGGACGCGACTTATCTGCTCTGGCTGGATTGTCGCAACACGGGTATTTCCGGCAATCCGCATGCGTTTTTTCTCAACCACGCCGAAGTGGCGCTGAACGACGGCCCCACCTTCGGGCCGGGCGGAGAAGGTTTCGTCCGGCTCAACTTCGGCTGCCCGCGCGCCACCCTCACCGAAGGCTTGGAGCGAATGCGAGCGGCGCTTGCGGAATCTCCTGCATTGCACGTCGCAAGCCATGTTTGAGGTCTGGCCTTCCCGTTAGAGGTCGTAGCCCCGTTCCTCATGTAAAGCGATATCCAAGCCGCCGATTTCGTCTTCCCGATTGACCCGCAGACCGACCAGCTTTTCCACCAGCTTGAGGGCGACAAAAGTCACCGCCGCCGTGTAAGCGACCGTCGCGACGACCGCGATGAACTGCACGCCCAACTGCTGCCCCATGCCGCTGATGCCCGGCGCAAAACCTTGGCCCTTGAACAAGCCCAAATCCGGCGAAGCAAACACGCCCGCCGCCAAGGTGCCGAGCATTCCACCGACGCCATGCACCGGAAACACGTCCAGGGAATCGTCGATCTTCAAGACGCGCTTGACATACTGAGTGGCGTGGAAACAGACGATCCCCGCAACCGTGCCGATGATGACCGCGCCTGCTGGCCCGACATAGCCCGAAGCCGGGGTGATGGTTCCAAGGCCAGCCACCATTCCAGTCACGATGCCGAGCGCGCTCGGTTTGCCGAACTTCACCCATTCCATGATCATCCAGGCGAAAGCCCCGGCGGCGGCGGATAGATGCGTCGCCAGCATCGCCATGCCCGCATTGCCGTTGGCCGCCAGCGCGCTACCGGCGTTGAAGCCGAACCAGCCGACCCACAACATGCCCGCACCGGTCACCGCCATGGTCATGTTATGCGGCAGCATGGCCGTGCCGGGAAATCCGTAACGCCGGCCCATCACCAGCGCCGCCACCAGCGCCGCCACCCCGGCGGTGATATGCACCACGATACCCCCGGCGAAATCCAACGCGCCCAGTTGACCGAGCCAGCCGCCGCCCCACACCCAGTGCGCCACCGGCGCATACACCAAAGTCAGCCACAACCCGCTGAACAGCAGCATGGCGGAAAACTTCATCCGCTCGGCGAAGGCGCCGACCACCAAGGCGGGCGTAATGATGGCGAAGGTCATTTGGAACATCGAAAACACGGTTTCCGGGATATCGCCGGTCAGCGATGTTTCCTCAACGCCCGCCATGAACAGCTTATCCAAGCCTCCGATCAGCGCGTTGCCGGTTCCAAAGGCCAGACTGTAAGCGTACACAAACCACAACAACGACACCAAGCAGGTGATGGCGAAACACTGCATCAGCACCGACAGCACGTTCTTGGTTCGCACCAAGCCGCCGTAAAATAAGGACAGGCCCGGCAAGGTCATGAACAACACCAGCGCCGTGGAGGTCAGCACCCACGCCGTGTTGCCTAAATTGAGTTCAGCCGGGGCCTGCGCCCAGGAAACTGCGGGCGTCAACAATCCCAATGCAATCGGAATTAAAAGACGAGGAACGAACCGCCAGTGAGTCTGATTCATGCGTGGAGCGCTCTTGTTAGATTGCGGGTAGCGTTTCGGGGAGGCTTGCCCTGATCCGGGTCACAGCCAGTCTCGGCATGGATGAAGTTGGCGCGTAACAGCAATTTTTAGACCGTTCAATAAAAATTAGTAAAATCAATTATATGAATAGAAAAACATATTGATGCAACTAACGTTTTGCACTTTTTTGGCGCATTTTGGTCTTGAGTTGCCCCATAAGCGGGCACGAACTTTTTTGAAGATGGAGCAAAGCGACAGCTGTCGAGACGATGAGCTAATAGCGCCCGTTTAGCGGTGGTGCTCTGGCGCTCTTTAGACATCAACAACGCTTCAGATACCTTATGAGTAGGACCAATCATCCGATGACATATCAGTTAGGATTCAGCTTTAACGCAAGCTGATAGCCTTACGTGATCGTTGTACTATAATTGTCTACTGGATTGTGCTTTGCACTGATAAGGTGCAACGGCATCCTAAGCAGACTCTTACGCAAGGGCTCGCCGAACCATGGCAAATGCCGAAATTCTCCACCGCTACCGCGAATTCACCGCTCCCGCCAGCGACAGCGGCGCGTTGCTGATCGACCTGCCCCTGGACGGCGCGCGGCCCGACGCCGAAATTAAGGCGACGATGCGACGTCCGGAGTTGTTCCGCGATGGCTTGCTCGTCTTGGGCGAGGTGTTGCGCAGCGATCTGCGCCATCAAGCGCAAGATCGGGCGGATTATCTGGCTTATCTGCTCAAGCAGGGCAAACGGGCGAATCAAGCGGTTTGGGATGCGCAAAAAGCCTTTCTCGCCGCCAAATACGGCGAAGCCACCCAGCAGGAAGCGCCGCTTGATCCGTTATTTACCGTCGGCGCGGATGGCATCAGTATCGAAGTCTTCTCGCGCGATGAATCCACCTACGCCCGGCTGCATCTGAAAGCAGGCGCGGCGTATCAGGCCGAGGCGTTCACGGCGGGGACCTCGCATCTGCGCTTCACGCCGCCCTTGCTCGAAGCGTTGGCGGGCATCCGCTCGTATCGACCGCTCGCTCTACACGGCCAACCGTCGCCCGCTGGGGACGCCAAAACCGTGCGGGTGCCGTATCGCTGGCTGCGGGCCTTCGGGCAGGTGCAGGCGGCCTCGACCCTGCCCGCCGAGCGCGTCTCGCTCGCGCCGGTCGATCTTTATAACGTACTGTTGAGCCTGCGCTTGCGCAAGGCTAAAACCGCGCCGCGCGCCTTGCGCTATGAACTGGTGCCCGGCCAGCCGCCCCGCCTGGTGCTGGAGCCGTGGGAACAGGTGTTGCCCGCCAGCGACAAGCCGTATCAGGGCAGCGTTCCGCAGGTGGTGCGCACTTGGGGACGGCAACGTCTGAGCTTGCTGGGCCGGTTGCTGCCGCATACCCAGGCGGTGGACGTGCATTTGCTGGGCGCGGGGCTGCCCGCGTTCTACGTGCTGGATTTGGGGGCGGCCACCCTGACGCTGGCCTTGAGCGGCTGGACCGACAGCGGCTGGGCCGGAATCGCCACCTTCGATTTATTCGCGCCGCGCAACACCGACGAGGTGCTCGGCAAGCGGCTGGTCAAGCAGTTGGCGGAACAGCCGCGCACGCTGGACACGTTGAGC
Organism: Competibacteraceae bacterium UBA6584; assembly: GCA_002433805.1. Classification (GTDB taxonomy): domain Bacteria; phylum Pseudomonadota; class Gammaproteobacteria; order Competibacterales; family Competibacteraceae; genus Competibacter_A. The sequence goes on from DJIW01000019.1 coordinate 33,466, forward strand.
GAAACGCTCCACCAGCCGCGTCAGACCCTCCGCCAGGCGCTGCTGGGCGAATTGCTGAAAGGAACGGTCGTTCACGACATCGGCAGCGGCTTATTCCAGCATCGGCCGCTGACCGCGCAGCCGCTGGATATCGATCAATTGCGCTATCGCGACGCCCGCGAGGAACAAGCGCATCGGCTGCTGGCGATTGCCGAACAAGTGCAACTGACCCGCATTCATGACCTCGGCCTGGAAGGCGCCGCCATCGACGGCGAGGTGCAGGATCGACAGGCGCACCGCCAGTATCAAACCTCGTTCACGCTGGATCGGGAAGGCCGCACCGTGAAAGCCAGTTGCACCTGCCACGATTTCCGCCGCGCCGGTTTGAAGCAAGGCCCCTGCCCGCACATGATCGCGTTGCGCTTGCGCTACGCCCGCGAACAGGCCGCGCTGGAGCAGGCGCGGGAAACGCCGGAAGGTCGCAAGCTGATCCGCGCCGAAACCCGCACCCTGACCCGCCGTCAGGGTGAGCGCGTGCTGAGCTATCGGATTTCGCTGGACGAACGGCAGATCGTGCTGCGTTGGGGCAACGACCCGCAAGCCTTGCGCCAGCAACGGTTGCTGTTCAACCGCGCCGAGGAGGCCCGCGACGCCTATTTCTTCCGGCTCGACGGTTTGGCGAAACAAGGCTTTATCGACGCCAGTCTGGCCTGATGAGTTGAAGATTGGGTTATTTTTAGGAGTTCAACACATTTCCAAGGCGTCAGTTTTCCCGAAGTCAAGGCGTACCGCGCAGATTAAGATTTCATTTGAATAAGGGAGTTGTAATTTCAATAAAGCGAGGAATGACTCAGTGTTCGAGTTCTTATTTGGCAGACGAAAGTTTGCGGAATCCCAAGCAAGGAAAAATTTCTCTTTTCCCGATAGCGTCATGCTGGACAACGTTCAACTGGCTCGCAACGGCGAGGGCGTTCGTAAACGCTTCGGCATGGACATCTATGAAATGGCGTTCTATCTCAGTAGAGCCACCGCCGACGCCAAGCAGGCCATCGCCTTGCCCGGCCCGAAGCAATTGCGCTTTGTGGCGCAACGTCGGTTAGGCGGAGGCATGCTCGGAACCGCGTTATTAAACGGTATGCGTAAAAATCTTCCGGCCGGTCAGGAAGCCTTTTATCTGCCTTATATTGGAGAAATCGTTAAGATTTTCAAAACCGAACCGGATATTAGAGAAGGTCAGACATTTCGCATCGATCTATTGCCAAATCGCGGAACCCATTTTTATATCGACGACAAACTCAAGGGAAAACCGATCCAAGCGTCCGGCTTCAATGAGGCCGTGCTCGGAATCTGGCTCGGCCGGCGTCCGGTCGATGTCGATCTAAAGCGAAATTTGCTGGCTGGCGCGGCCTGATGTCCATCGATCATAAGTCCGCGCAACCTCCATCAAGCCCCTCAGCCAGGAGGACGTCAGAAAGCGACAACCC
>DJIW01000020.1:0-7302 GCA_002433805.1 Competibacteraceae bacterium UBA6584
AGATGTGTATAAGAGACAGGAAGCTTACTTTGCAAAGTATAAAGTAGAGACCGTACGAGAGAGAGTAGCAGAGGAACCGCGCCGCGTGCTGGAATTTGGGTGCGGTATTGGAGGGAATATTCCAGATCTACGACAGGCCTTTAGGTCAGCGGAGATCATGGGTTCGGATATCTCGACCAAGAGCTTGGAAATAGCGCGGATCAGGAATCCGGATATCTATTTTTGGCAAGAGGGCGAAGGCGATACCGCGCAAGGGGATTTTGATCTTATTTTTGTGGCTGGAGTATTTCATCATGTTCCAACCCCCGAAAGGGTGGCTGTTGCTAAACTGATGTTTTCGCGCTTGAAGCCCGGTGGGCTGATATTCGTTTTTGAGCATAATCCGTATAATCCGGTCACTCAAAAGATAGTAAGTAATTGCCCCTACGACGAAGATGCGGTGTTATTGAAGCCGAGCGAATTGAACGGCCTTTTGCGCGAGGGAGGTTTGGAGATAAAAGAACAACAATTTTCGCTCTTTTTTCCACAATGGCTAAAGTTGGCCTTACCACTGGAACGATATCTCGGCTGGCTGCCGCTCGGAGGACAATATTGGATTAAAGCGCGTAGACCATTGGAAATTTGACTGATTCACAATTGTGGACTCCGGTGCGAACGATAGGCTTTCAGCAGTCTAAAATTATTTATGGTTGAGGGTTTGGTATGAAGATTGTCCGTTATTGGATCGGATTTGCTGGATATTGAACGTATTGCTGGCATTCGCCACGGCGGCTTTTATTTCATGGCTGTTATCTTTTTGGAATCGTCGAGGGTCGATTCTCGACTATCCTAACCAACGTTCCCTGCATACCCGACCGATACCGCGTACTGGAGGATTAGCGATATTAGCCGGCCTGGCTGTCGGTATATCGGCAAATTGGGTGGGGAGACCGATTCTATCCGATCACGCAATAATCTTCATGTGTGGCGGTTTTATTCCGCTTATCGTGGTTTCCTTGATGGACGATTATCGAAGTATCGCCGCCAAATGGCGTCTTCTTGCTCACGTCTGGTCCGCCGTAAGTTTATTTGTGATAGTGGGTTCTTCTCCCTATCATTTTGGATTGCCAGGTTCTGTCTTATCTCTTTCCATTTGGGTTGCTATTCCCCTAACATTGCTGTTCGTTACTTGGGCGATCAACCTCTACAACTTCATGGATGGGATGGACGGCTTCGCCGGCGGTATGGCTGTAATCGGTTTTTCGACCCTAGCTTGGTTGGGTCGGGTAGACGAGCCGTTCATGAACGTTTGCTTGATTGTAGCGGCGGCCAACGCGGGATTTCTGATTCATAATTTTCCACCAGCCAAGATTTTCATGGGCGATACCGGCTCCACCGCGCTCGGCTTTTTGGTGGCGGCGTGCAGCTTGTGGGGTAGTAAATCCGGCCTGTTCCCGTTCTGGGTGGCGATCCTGGTCTTTTCACCGTTCATCGTGGATGCCACCGCGACCTTGCTCCGGCGTCTGTTGCGAGGTGAAAGAGTGTGGGAAGCCCATCGCACGCACTACTATCAACGGTTGGTGTTGCTCGGTTGGGGCCACCGTCGGACGGTGCTGGCGGAATATGGCCTAATGTTGGCGTGCGCCGGTTCGGCGGTGGTGGCGGTGCATCTGCCGCCGGCTGGCCAGTGGGTGCTCATTGTCGGTTGGATAGTGATTTACAGTTTCTTAATGTGGGGGGTGGGGCGGCTCGAACGGCGGCATGCTACAGTATCCGCCCCGTGATGCTTGAAAAATTCCTCAACCTTCCCGCCGTTTTTCGCCGTATCCTGCTGATCCTCGGCGATAGCCTTGCCGTGTTGGCGGCGGTCTGGGCGTCCTTCGCCATCCGCCTCGGCGAGTGGTGGCCGTATTTGTTGCAGGATGTGGTTTGGCTGTTTCCCCTGGCGATCATCGTCATCATTCCGACCTTCGCCGCCGTCGGTCTGTATCGGCCGATCCTGCGTTACGCCGACGAAAGCCTGCTTTACACCATCGTGTTGGGAACCAGCGCCGGCATCTTGCTGATGATGGCGGTTTGGGTCTTCCTGCGCGAAGGCGTGGTGCCGCGCTCGTCGTGGTTGATCTGCTGGCTAGTGCTCATGGCGCTGGTGGGCGGAGGCCGCTTGGTGTTGCGCCGCTATTTGCGGAGGCGCTTTCGCCTGAGCACACCCCGAGCCCCAGTCATCGTATACGGTGCGGGTGAGGCTGGCGCGCAGTTGGTCAACGCCCTGCGTTACAGCACCGAGTTCGAGCCGGTGGCGTTCGTGGACGATAACGCCCGGTTGTGGAGCAGCGTGGTGCTCGGACTCAAGGTGCGCGGGCCGGCGAAGTTACCGCGGTTGATCGCCCGGCATGAGGCCAAGTTGATTTTGTTGGCGCTGCCTTCGATCTCGCACCAGCGCCGCCGCGAAATTCTGGAATCGCTGGCCGGGTTGCCGGTGCGGGTGATGGCCTTGCCGGCCTTGGCGGAATTGACCAGCGGCGCTCGGCGCATCGACGAGTTCCGGGAAATCGATGTCGAGGATATTCTCGGACGCGATTCGGTCCGGCCGGATCAAGCCCTCTTGCGGGCCAGGGTAAGCGGGAAAGCGGTGATGGTGACCGGCGCCGGGGGTTCCATCGGAACTGAACTGTGCCGGCAAATCCTGGCGCTGCGCCCGCGCCGGCTGGTGCTGTTCGAACGCTCCGAGTACGCCCTTTACAGCATCGAACAGGAACTGGGAACGATGCTGGCCAACATGGGGCAGCCGGCCATTGATGTGATCCCCATCTTGGGTTCAGTCATCAACCGCCGCCGGTTGTGGATGGTGATGGAACGTTTCGAGGTTCAGACGGTTTATCACGCCGCCGCCTACAAGCATGTCCCCATCGTCGAGCACAATCCCATCGAAGGCGTGCGGAATAACGTCTTCGGCACCTTGTACGCCGCCGAGGCGGCCATCGCCGCCGGCGTCGAGACCTTCGTGCTGGTTTCCAGCGACAAAGCGGTGCGACCCACCAACGTGATGGGCGCGACCAAACGGTTATCGGAATTGATCTTGCAAGGCTTGGCGGGACAGGGCGGCGCGACCCGGCTGTGCATGGTGCGCTTCGGCAACGTACTCGATTCCTCCGGTTCGGTGGTGCCGCTGTTTCGCGAACAAATCCGCAAGGGTGGGCCGGTGACGGTGACGCATCCCGAAGTCGAGCGTTATTTCATGACCATTCCCGAGGCGGCGCAATTGGTGATTCAGGCCAGCGCCATGGCCCGAGGCGGCGATCTATTCTTGTTGGATATGGGGGAATCGGTCCGGATTCTCGATTTGGCGATCAGGATGATTCGTCTGTCGGGCTTACGTCCGCGCGACCGGGAAAATCCGGACGGCGATATCGAAATTCAATTTAACGGTCTGCGCAGCGGCGAAAAGTTACGCGAGGAATTACTGATCGGCGCCGACGATTTGCCCACGGAACATCCGATGATCCGTCGGGCTAGCGAAGCGCATCCCCCGTGGTCGACGATCCAGGATTGCATCGGGCGGTTGGACGCCGCCGCGCGGGATTTCGACTATCCGGCGGTGCGGGCGATCTTGCGCGAAGCCGTGGCGGAATATCAGCCGGAGAACGGCATTGAGGATTGGATCTGGCGGGCGGAGGCCCGGCAAGTGGTTGGCCTCGGGCGTTAGCTGGGCGCTGTCGTGGCTTCCGAATCCGGATTCGGCCAGATCACCGCAGTTTTGACGCGGTTGTCCGCGATTTCGATGATCTCGATGGGATAACCCGCCAGACTGAGCCGCGCGCCCGGTTCCGGAATGGCCTCCAGATGCTCCATCACCAAGCCGTTGACAGTGCGGGGGCCGTCGGTGGGCAGAGTCCAATCCAAAGCCCGGTTCAGGCTGCGCAGCGCGGTGCGGCCGTCGATCACATAGCCGCCATCGCCGCGCGGGACTAAATTGGGCTTGCCGAGCGTGGCCGGATCGGTAGTAAATTCACCGACGATCTCCTCCAAAATGTCCTCCAGCGTCACCAAGCCCAATACGTCGCCGTATTCGTCCACCACCAGGCCGATCCGGCGGCGCAATTGCTGGAAGTTTACGAGTTGTCGGGTCAGCGAAGTGCCTTCAGGAATAAAATAAGGCTCCCTGCACAGCCTTTCCAAGGCCGCATGATCGAAGGCCGACTTTTGGCTCATCAAATTCAGCACGTTGCGCAGGTGCAGGAAGCCGACCACCTGATCGATGCTGCCGCGATAAACCACCAGGCGCGTGTAGGGGCTGTAGTTCAATTGGGTTACGATGTCGCTCCAGTCATCTTCCAAGTCGATCCCTTCAATTTCATTGCGCGGCACCATGATGTCGTTGACGTTGATTTCTTCCAACTCCAGAACGCTCAGCAGCATGGCCTGATGGCGCTTGGGAATCATTGCCCCGGCCTCAGTCACCACGGTGCGCAGTTCCTCGGCGCTGAGCGAATGCTGGCTCGATGTCTGAACCGCCACTCGGAACAGGCGCAGCAGCCCGTTGGCCACGGCGTTGGTCAGCCACACCAGCGGATAAAAGACCTTGAGCAGGGGCAACAAAACGGCGGATGCGGGAAAGGCGATCCGTTCGGGGTGCAAGGCGGCCAGAGTTTTGGGCGCAACCTCGCCAAAAACCAGCACGATTACGGTCATGATGGCGGTGGAGGCCACGATGCCGGTTTCGCCTAGGAAATGAATGGCGATGACGGTCGCCAGGGAAGACGCGAGGATGTTGACGAAGTTATTGCCTAGCAAAATGATGCCGATCAGTCGATCCGGGCGCTCCAACAACTTGCTGGTGCGCACGGCGCCCTTATCCCCCGCTTTGGCGCGATGGCGCAAGCGGTAGCGATTCAGGGTCATCAGTCCGGTCTCGGAGCCGGAGAAGAACGCGGAACAACCGATCAACAACACCAACACGACGCACAAGACGCCGACATGCATATCATCCAACGCGCGATAACCTCGTTCAGTCTCGATTCAGGTGTTTTTAAGGGGAGCTGTTGCGGACTGTCAAGTGCATACCTTCCCCGCAGCGCCAAACAAAGCGGTAACGCGCGCTCGATGGCGCTCAATAACGGCGCAAAATCAGCTCCAGAACCAACTTGCTGCCAAAAAAAGCTAAAACCAAAAAACCGAAGCCGCTCAGGGTCCAGCGAATGGCGGTGCGGCCGCGCCAGCCAAACCGCCAGCGGCCCCACAGCAGCACTCCGAACACGCACCAGGCGATCAGCGAGAGGATGGTTTTATGGGCCAAATGCTGGCCGAACAGATCCTTGAGAAAAAAAAAGCCGCTGGCCAGAGTGATGCTCAACAAGATAAAACCGGCGGTGATGAGTTGGAACAGCAGCGTTTCCATCGTGGTTAACGGCGGAATTCCGCGCAGGAAACCGCCGGGCTGGCGCCGGCGCAGCCGCCGGTCTTGAACGGCCAGCAGCAGCGCCTGGACCGCCGCCAGCGCCAGCAGCGCGTAGGCGAGAATGGCGATGAGGATATGCAATTCCAGCGGCCACTGGCTGGAATCAGCCACGATGCGCTGGTCGGGAAACAGCAAGCCGAGCAGCACGGTCAGCGCGCCGGCGGGCAAGGCTATAATGCCGAGATTTTCGACCGGCCGCGCCGCAGTGACCGCCAGCAACAGCGCATTGATCAAGCCGCCGGTGAAGGAGAGGGCGTTGAAGAAACCCAAATTCAGCCCAGCCGGCGCGAAAACGGTTTGCGCCAAAATCGTCGCGTGCAGCAACACCGCGCCCCACCCGACCAGCAGCGGCGCGCGCTTGGGCCAAACCGGACCCTCGCCCGAGCGCGCCAGCCGCAAGGCCAGCCAGCCCCCGGCCACGAGATAGAGTAAAGCGGCCAAGCCGCCGATAAGGGCGTTCATGCGAGTCAGCGATGGGGGTCTGTTCAGGCCCGCATGATGGCACGGAATGAGAAGGGCTTGAAGCCTTTCGCCGCCGCCGCATGCGTCCGGGTCATCGATTCACCTATAATGCCGTTCATTCCGATAGTAGCGAAGGTTGATCCCGCATGTTCGAAAATCTCAGCGAACGTCTGTTGCGCACCGTCAAGAACCTGCGCGGCCAAGGCCGCCTGACCGAGGATAACATCAAGGACGCCTTGCGCGAGGTCCGCATGGCGCTGCTGGAAGCGGACGTGGCGTTGCCGGTGGTGCGGGAGTTCATCGAGCGGGTGCGCGAGCGCGCCATCGGCGAGGAGGTGCTGCTCAGCCTGACGCCCGGTCAAGTGTTGATCAAGATCGTCCACGACGAACTGATCCGGATCATGGGTGAGGCCAACGCCGAATTGAACCTGCGCGCGCAACCGCCGGCGGTGGTGCTCATGGCCGGCTTGCAAGGCTCCGGCAAGACCACCAGCGTCGCCAAGCTGGCGCGCTGGCTCAAGGAGCGCCAGCGCAAGAAAGTCATGGTGGTCAGTTGCGATGTCTACCGGCCCGCCGCCATCGAGCAACTGCGCAAGCTAGCTGGCGAGGTCGGCGCGGAATTTTATCCCAGCCAATCCGATCAAGCGCCGGAAGCCATCGCCCGCAAGGCGTTGGAGCACGCCCGGCTGCATGCCGTGGAGGTGTTGATCGTCGATACCGCCGGCCGCCTGCACATCGATCAAGACATGATGGCAGAAATCCAACGCTTGCACGCGGCGCTCGATCCGATTGAAACCTTGTTTGTGGTCGACAGCATGACCGGCCAGGATGCGGCCACCACCGCCCAAGCGTTCGATAACACCCTGCCGCTGACCGGGGTGGTGCTGACCAAGACCGACGGCGACGCCCGGGGCGGCGCGGCTTTGTCGATCCGCCAGATCACCGGCAAACCGATCAAGTTTCTCGGCGTGGGCGAAAAAACCGCCGCGCTGGAGCCATTTCATCCCGAACGGGTGGCGTCCCGGATTCTCGGCAAGGGCGACGTGCTGAGCCTGGTCGAGGAGATGGAGCAGAAAGTCGACAAGGAAAAAGCGCTCAAATTGGCGCAAAAAGTTCAGAAGGGTAAGGGCTTCGATCTGGAGGATTTCCGCGAGCAGATGGAGCAGATGCTCAAAATGGGCGGCATCGCCAGCCTGCTGGACAAAATGCCCGGTTTTAACGCCGCCCCGGAAGCGCTCAAGGATCAAGCCGCCGACCGGGAAGTCAAGCGCTTGGTCGCGATTATCAATTCCATGACCCCGGGGGAGCGCCGCTTTCCAGACATCATCAAAGGTTCGCGCAAGCGCCGGATCGCCGTCGGTTCCGGCAATCAGATTCAGGATGTCAACCGCTTGCTCAAGCAG
>DJIW01000020.1:7494-8645 GCA_002433805.1 Competibacteraceae bacterium UBA6584
ATGTCAACCGCTTGCTCAAGCAGTTCGATCAAGCTCAAAAGATGATGAAAAAAATGAAGGGCGGCGGTTTGATGAAAATGTTGCGCGGCTTGCAGGGCAAGCTGCCGATGGGCAGCTTGCCGCCGCTAAAGCCGTAGCGACCATCTTGGGGTTGTAGTCGACAGTTTCAAAGTAACGCAAGTTGCGTTACCATTCCCCGCTTCATCCGGCTGCCCCTGGTGGGCGGCTTTTTCGTATCGGAATTCGCAAGAGGTATCCCAAGCGCATGGTGACCATCCGCCTGTCTCGCGGCGGCGCTAAGAAGCGCCCCTTCTACACTGTGGTCGTGACCGACAGCCGCAACCGGCGCGACGGTCGCTACATCGAACGCATCGGCTTTTTCAACCCCATCGCCAGCGGTCAGGACGTCCGGCTGAGCCTGAATCAAGAGCGGGTTGCTTACTGGATCGATAACGGCGCCAAACCGTCCGAACGGGTGGTCAGTCTGATCGCGGAAGCCCGCAAACAGACGGTGCAGTAACGAATTCGCTCGAACCCGGCCGCGCCGCGATGTCGGATTGGGTGGTTCTAGGCCGGGTGTCCGGCCTGTTCGGCGTTCAGGGATGGGTGCGGGTGTTTTCGCACACCGAACCGCGCGACGGCATCATCGGCTATAAACCGATTTACATGCGGCAAGCTGGAGAATGGCAGCCGGTCGAAATTGAAGAGGGCCGCGCCCACGGCGCCGGAGTCGTGCTGAAATTCCTCGGTTGCGACGACCGCGATCGGGCCGCGACGCTGATTCAAAGTGAGATCGCGGTGCGGCGCTCGCAGTTGCCGCCGCCCGGACCCGGCGAGTACTACTGGACGGACTTGGAAGGCTTGCGGGTGGTGACGGTGGGCGGTATCGAGCTGGGAACGGTGGCGTCTCTGTTCGCCACCGGCGCCAATGACGTAATAGTGGTGCGCGGCGAGCGGGAACGGCTCATCCCGTTTATCCGGCCTGAGGTGATCGTTGAGATCGATCTCGAAAACCGCTGCCTGCGGGNNGGATTGGGACCCGGATTTTTGAGCGTGGCCGCGCCTTCTTAGGCGTTGGATAAAGCGGCAGCCTCCAGGAATAACGCCGTGCGCGTGGATGTGGTGACGCTGTTTCCCGAAATGGTCGAAAC
>DJIW01000020.1:8825-9164 GCA_002433805.1 Competibacteraceae bacterium UBA6584
CTGTTTCCCGAAATGGTCGAAACGCTATTGCGCTTCGGCGTGACCGGTCGGGCGGTGGAGCGCGGGTTGTTGACGGTGGTGGCTTGGGATCCGCGCGACGACGCCCGCGACCGCCACCGCACCGTGGACGACCGGCCATACGGTGGCGGGCCGGGGATGGTAATGAAGGTTCAGCCGTTGCGCGATACGCTGCGGCGCGCGCGCCAAGCGGTGGAATCGCCCGGTAAAACGATTTATTTGAGCCCGCAGGGTCGGCCCTTGCAGCAGGACGGCGTGCGAGCGTTGGCTCGCGAGCCAAGACTGATTTTGCTGGCGGGCCGCTATGAAGGCATCGACGAG
>DJIW01000020.1:9321-9511 GCA_002433805.1 Competibacteraceae bacterium UBA6584
GCCGCTATGAAGGCATCGACGAGCGCTTGATCGATGCCGAGGTGGACGAAGAATGGTCCATCGGCGATTACGTGCTGAGCGGAGGCGAATTGGCCGCGCTGGTGGTGATCGACGCGGTAGCCCGCTTGTTGCCGGGCGCGTTGAACGATTGCGAGTCGGCCGAACAGGATTCGTTCATGGACGGCCTTCT
>DJIW01000018.1 GCA_002433805.1 Competibacteraceae bacterium UBA6584
GAACAGGCTAGGTAGGATAATACGACTAAGGCACTTGATAGAAACGTTATGACAAACGCGATTATTACTGGCGTGACTGGCCAAGATGGCGCTTACTTAGCTCAACTCTTGCTAGATCAAGGATATCGGGTCTTCGGAACCTACCGCCGCACCAGTTCGGTCAACTTCTGGCGGCTGGAGGAACTCGGCATCCAGGAACATCCTAACTTGCGGTTGGTCGAGTACGATCTGACCGATCCTGGCGCTAGTATCCGCGTTTTACAACAGGCCGAACCGGACGAGGTTTACAACCTCGCCGCGCAAAGCTTCGTCGGCGTCTCGTTCGAACAACCCGTTACAACGGCCCACATCACCGGTCTAGGCCCGCTGCACCTGCTGGAAGCGATCCGCATCGTTAACCCCAAAATCCGGTTCTATCAAGCGTCCACCTCGGAAATGTACGGCAAGATTCACGAAATGCCGCAGACCGAAACCACCTTCTTCCACCCCCGCAGCCCCTATGGCGTCGCCAAGCTGTTCGCCCATTGGTCGACGGTCAACTATCGGGAATCTTACGATTTGTTCGCTTGTAGCGGCATCTTGTTCAATCATGAATCCCCATTGCGCGGCCAGGAATTCGTCACTCGTAAGATTACCGATTCCGTCGCCAAAATCCATCTGGGCCAACAAGATGTGCTGGAGCTGGGCAATCTGGATGCCAAGCGCGACTGGGGGTACGCCAAGGAATACGTCGAAGGCATGTATCGGATGCTCCAGCACCACGAACCCGATACTTACGTACTCGCCACCAACCAAACTTGGCCGGTCCGCCATTTCGTGGAATTGGCTTTTCAGGCCGTGGGCATTCAACTGGAATGGCAGGGCAAGGAAGAGAACGAACAGGGTCGCGACGCTCGGACCGGCCAGATTCGGGTCCGAGTCAATCCCAAATTTTATCGCCCCTGCGAAGTTGACATTCTCTGCGGCAATCCTCAGAAAGCCCGCGATCTACTGGGCTGGGTTCCCACCACCCCCTTGGAAGAACTCTGCCGTCTGATGGTGGAAGCCGACCTGCGGAGAAACCAGCGTGGGTTCTCGTTCTAAGCGGGTGCTCATCACCGGCGCCAACGGCTTTACCGGCCGTTGGCTCGGCGACCATCTCGCGCAAGCAGGTTATGAGATTTACGGCTTGGTCCAGAACCCGGCGAAAAAACCTACCGAACACCAAGCCGATCTGCGAGATCCCCAAACCCTGCGCGCGGTTTTAGAAGCGGTGCGGCCGGACTATATCGTTCACCTCGCCGCCATCACCTTCGTACCCCACAGCGATAGCGCCGAAATTTATCACATCAACCTGTTTGGGACTCTCAATCTGCTGGATGCGATTCTGGCGGCGGGCGTAAAGCCTCAAAAGGTGCTGATCGCCAGCAGCGCCAACGTTTACGGCAATCCGCCGGTCGAAATCATCGACGAAAGCGTCTGTCCGGCTCCGGTGAACCATTACGCCAACAGCAAGCTCGCCATGGAGCATATGGTCCGCACCTATGAAGACCGCCTGCCGCTGATCGTCACCCGCCCCTTCAACTACACCGGCGTCGGCCAAGAAGAGCACTTTCTGATCCCCAAGATCGTGGCGCACTACCGGCGGCGGGAACCCGAGATCGAACTAGGCAACCTGGATGTCGTGCGCGATTTTTCCGACGTGCGCTTCGTGGTCGAAGTCTACCGCCGCCTGCTGGAAAGCGAAGCGCGGGCGGAAACGGTCAATTTGTGCTCCGGCCAGGGCGTGGCGCTCGGGCATATCATCGAGCGGATGAACCTAATCGCCGGCCATGCCATCAAGGTCAAGGTCAATCCCGCTTTCGTCCGCGCCAATGAAGTTCGCCGGTTGATCGGCGATAATGCTAAATTACGCCGGTTGATCGGCCCTCTGCCCGTCTTTCGGATCGATGATATTCTAAGTAACCTGTACTGCAATTCCACTTCAGCGTCGGCCTGAACCAAGCCAGTAGATCCAGTGGTCACACCGACTCCGCGAGCGCCCGGTATGGAAAGCGGTTTTCTTCCCGCATGAAACTAATCCTCAACGTCGACGCCATCACCCATCCCCTCACCGGCATCGGCCAGTACACCTTGCGGTTGGCGCGGGGATTGCGGGCGCATCCCGCCATCGAGGAAACCCGCTTCTACTCCGCCTACCGCTGGATCGAAGACCCCGAACACGTTCTGGACGCCAATCGGCCCATCGCCCGAATTCGCCGCTGGATCCCGTTCAAACCGCTGGCGCTAAACGTTTATGGGGCGGTGCGCAGTCGAGCGTTTCTGTGGCAAACCCGCACCTTGAAGCAATATATCTTGCACTCCCCCAACTACATTCTATTGCCGTTTGAAGGCCCGGCCGTCGCCACCATTCACGATCTATCCTATCTCCATTATCCCCAACACCACCCCCGCGAGCGCATTCTGTTCATGGAACGGAACATGCCGCGCACCCTGGCACAAGCCGCTGCCATCATTTGCGATTCTGAGTTTATCCGCCACGAAATCATCAGCATGCTGAAGGTGCCGGCCGATAAGGTCACGACTGTGCCCTTGGGCGTCGATCCGGCCTTTCACCCGCGCGATCCGGCGAATTTACGTTCGGTGCTCGGCCGTTACCATCTCGATGCCGTTCCATACTTACTGGCGGTCTCGACGCTGGAACCTCGCAAAAATCTGCCTCGCTTGCTCATCGCCTACGCCCGCCTACCCGAAGCGCTGCGCGCCCGACATCCCCTGGCGCTGGTCGGCGCGAAAGGCTGGCTCAACACCGAATTGGAACGTCATCTGGCCCCGCTGGAAGGCACCGGCCAACTCCGCCGTTTGGGCTACGTGCCCCAAGACCAGTTACACGCGCTCTACGCCGGCGCTCACGCCTTCGCCTACCCCTCGCTATACGAAGGCTTCGGACTGCCGCTGCTCGAAGCTATGGCCAGCGGAGTGCCCGCCTTATCATCGAATTGCTCTTCGCTGCCGGAAGTCGCTGGCGATGCCGCCCTGCTGACCAATCCGGAAGATGTCGATGCCTTAACCCAAGGACTGGAACGCTTGCTGGACGATCATCCATGGCGCGAGCAGGCCCGAATTCGAGGCTTGGAGCAAGCCCGACGCTTCTCGTGGGAAAGCTGCGTTGAAAAGACGGTCGAAGTCTACCGGCGCTTGCAACAAGGATCGGCGCATGATTGATCGAACGGTCGCGACGAACCCGCGCTCCACCGCTGAAGTTGCGGCCTTGGCCTACGATTCGGATCTAAGGCCGCCGCCGTTCGTGGACGAGCTGGTCCAGCTCTGGCGCTATCGCGACCTCGTCTTATTACTGACCGGCAACATTCTAAAAAACCGTTACAAGCGCTCGCTGCTGGGGATTCTCTGGATGCTGCTGAACCCCCTATTGCAAACCATCGTCCTGGCGATCGCCTTCGGCGCGTTGTTCCAATCAGCGTTGCCTCACTATCCGATCTATCTATTGAGCGGATTGTTGGCCTGGAACTTCGTGACTCAGACCACCCAATACGCCATGGGGGTGATGGCCGGCGGCGGCGGCTTGCTGAAACGGATTTATATTCCCCGCGCCACCTATATCGTCGCGGTTGTCGGCAACGGACTGGTCAATTCCCTGGTTTCGATCGTGCCGCTGCTGCTCGTCATGATCGTGTTTCAACATCCGCTCGGCGCCAGTTGGGCGTTCCTGCCGTTTAGCCTCTTAATCTTGACGGCATTCACGCTCGGCCTGGCGCTGTTGCTATCCACGGCTTCGGTCTTTTTCACCGATTCTATCGACATTTATCAGATCGTGGTTCAAGCGGGATTTTTCCTGACGCCGATCATGTATCCGCCTTCGGTGTTGCCGGGCCCGTTAAACGACTGGTTGCTGCTCAATCCCTTTTACCTTCTGATCGAGCTGTTTCGAACGCCGATCTACGCCAATGCGGTTCCTGATGCCGGTCTGATCGCAAGCGCCACGGCGCTGGCTTTAGCGACTCTGCTGACCGGCTGGACCGTATTTACCCGAAGGGTCGACCAACTGGCCTACCGGCTGTGAGCACGGGCGCGCCGATGATCCAGATCGACAACGTGACGGTGCGCTTTCGAATCCCACACGAGCGGATTCCCACCTTCCAGGAATACGCCATCCGCTGGCTGAAGCGGCGCGGGGTCCGCTACGCCGATTTCAACGCCTTGAACGACATTAGCTTTTCGGTCGAACAGGGCGAAACCATCGGCATCATCGGTCCCAACGGCGCCGGGAAAAGCACCTTGCTCAAGGTCATCGCTCGGGTGCTTCGCCCCACGCGGGGACGATTGCGATTGCGCGGACGGGTCGCGCCGTTGTTGGAACTGGGCGCGGGCTTCGATTACGAAATGACCGGACGCGAAAACGTTTTTCTCAACGGCGCGGTGCTGGGTTTCAGCCGCAAGGACATTGCTCGCAGGTTGGATCGGATCGTGGATTTTTCTGGAATCGGCGATTTCATCGACGCCCCGGTGCGAACCTACTCCAGCGGCATGGTGGCGCGCCTGGGTTTCGCGGTGGCCACCGACATCCGCCCGGAGGTGCTGATCATCGACGAAGTACTGGCGGTGGGCGACGCCGAATTTCAACAAAAATCGGCGGCCCGCATCCGCGAGTTTCGGGGTAGCGGGTCGACCATTTTGGTGGTCTCTCACAGTCCGGCCTCGATCAAGGCGCTGTGCGACCGCGCGCTTTGGCTGGAGCACGGCGCCATCCGCGCCATCGGTCCGGCCGACGCGGTCGTCGATCAATACGCGCCGGGCAAACCGGTCCGATGAACGCCAGGGAGTGACGACATGCAGATTATCGTTCTTGGCATGCATCGGGCGGGCACCTCGGCCATCACCCGGCTGATCAACCTGATGGGCGCCTACCTCGGCCCCGAGGATCAGATGCTGCCGGCCACCGCCGACAATCCCAAGGGTTATTGGGAGCGAATCGACGTCCTGCAACTCCACGAACGGCTTTTGGAGGCGCTGGACGCCGATTGGTATATCACTTCCGCGGTCGATCCGGCGAGCATTCCCGGCGATGCCTTGGAGCAGTTCGAAGAGCGCGCCCGAACCATCTTGCGGGAGATGGACGAGCATCGACCGTGGGTCATGAAAGACCCCCGGCTTTGCTTGCTGCTGCCGCTGTGGCGGCCGCTGCTGGAAACGCCCATCTGCGTCCATGTCGCCCGCCATCCGCTCGCCACCGCTCAGTCCCTGGAGAAACGGGACCGTTTTCCCCTGCATTTCGGCGCGGCCTTATGGGAGGAATACAACGCGCGCGCGCTGCTCGTCTCTTCCGGTCTGCCCCGCTTCGCCGTCTGTTACGAAACCTTGATGGAACAGCCGCTGGCCACCGCCCAAGCGCTTTACCAAAGCCTGCGCGCTTGCGGAGTCCACGGGTTGCGCCTGCCTGACGAACAGGCGATACGGGACTTTTTAGCCAGCGAATTGCAGCACCATCGCGCGCGAGCTGAAACGGATTCCGTCTGGCTGACGCCCCACCAACGCGCGTTGTGGGAAGCGCTGCAAGCGTCAAATCTGGATGTAGACCGCGCGCTATTGGCCGATCCGGCGCGCGCCGCCTTGTTGGGCGGCTACGAACCCCTGATCAAAAATCAGTGCGAGCAGCATTGGCTGGACACCCAACTGGCCGAGGTCCAGCAGCAGCTCGCCAACACCGAATCCGCGCTCCGGCAAAAAGACGCGCTGCTCAAAAAAAGCGTGTCCGATCTCAAATCGCTCCAACGCCTGTTCGAAACCTTGCATCACGACACCGAAATCGCCTTTGCGTCGTGGACTTGGCGCGCCGGTTTCGCCATCGCCGAAACCGGCCGCAAAGCCGGCTTGCTGCACCGGACCCCCACAGTCCAGGACCACATCGCCCAAGTGGTCCGCAATTATCGGGCTTGGCGGCGACGTCAGACCCAAGCGCTCGACCCGAACGGCGGCTTGGCCGAGGAGCATTTCGATGAAGCGGCTTATCTGGCCCAATATCCGGATGTCCGCGACGCCATCGAACGCGGCGAGTTCACCAGCGGGCGCGAGCATTTCGAGCTGCAAGGACAACAAGAGATCGCCAGCGGCGTCCGGCCCTATCAGTCGCGCTTTCTGGCCGCCGGTGACAGCGCCGGCGAGGAAATCCTCGATCCGGAACAGTGCCGCAAAGACATCGAACGTTGGTCGCGCAAGCCGTCGATCTCGATCATCATGCCGGTCTACAACGTCGAACCGCATTGGTTGGAAGCGGCGATCCGCTCGGTCGCGCGTCAAATCTACCCTTATTGGGAATTGTGCATCGCCGACGATGGTTCGACCCGTCCCGAGACCCTGGACGTTTTACGCCGGCTCGACGACCCGCGCTACAAAATCCAGTTTCTGGAGCGCAATCGAGGCATCGCTGGCGCGTCCAACGCCGCGCTGGCCTCGGCGGAAGGTGAATACATCGCTTTTCTCGACCATGACGACGAACTGACGCCAGACGCCCTGTATCACGTCGTCAAGGCCATTCACCAACATGAACCCGATCTAATTTATTCCGACGAGGACAAACTATCGCCGCAAGGCTACTACCTGGAGCCGCACTTCAAACCCGACTATTCGCCGGATTTGATTCTTTCGATCAACTATATCTGCCATCTCAGCGTCTATCGTAAAAGCTTGCTCGATCGAACCGGGCCTTTCCGCGACGGTTTCGAGGGCGCGCAGGATCACGATTTGCTGTTGCGGGCGCTCGATGGCGCCGAACGCATCCACCATATCCCTAAAATCCTGTACCACTGGCGGATGATTCCTGGCTCGACCGCCGCCCGCTTCGACAGCAAGCATTACGCATGGGAAGCCGGCCGCCGCGCGGTCGAGGATGCCCTGCGCCGGCGCGACATTGCCGGCGAAGCCCTGCTAGGCCAGTACCCCGGCAGCTACCGGGTCAAGCGGGCGATCCAACAGCGGCCGCTGATCAGCATTCTGATGCCGTTTCGGGACCATGCCGACTTATTGCGGAATTGTTTGGATTCGATCCTGGAGCAATCCACCTACGCGAATTTTGAACTGCTCGGCATTTCCAACAACAGCCTGGAACCCGAAACCTTCGCGGCCATGGACCATTACGCGGCGAAAGATCCGCGCATCCGTTTTATCCGCCACGACGCGCCGTTCAACTACGCCGCCATCAACAATTTCGCGGCCCGACATGCCAAGGGCGAGCATTTATTGCTGCTCAACAACGACATGACAGTTATCACCCCGGACTGGCTGGAGGCGCTGCTGGAACAGTCCCAGCGTCCGGAGATCGGCGCGGTCGGCGCCAAGCTGTATTACCCTGACGACACCGTGCAGCACGGCGGAGTCATCGTGGGCATCGGCGGCATCGCCGGACACGCCCATAAATACGCGCCGCGCGACGAGCCCGGTTATTTTTCCCGCTCGCATCTGATTCAAAACTTAAGCGCGGTCACCGCCGCGTGCCTGATGGTGAAAAAAGCGCTTTACGATAAGGTGGGCGGCATGGACGAACGCCATTTGACGGTCGCCTTCAACGACGTGGATTTTTGCCTGCGCCTGCGCGAGAAAGGCTATCTGAACATCTTTACCCCTTATTGCGAGCTCTACCACCACGAATCGAAAACGCGAGGCTACGAGGACACGCCCCGCAAAAAACAACGTTTCGCCAAGGAAATTGCCTACATGCGCAAACGGCACGCCGCCATCCTGCGCGACGGCGACCCTTATTACAACGTCAATTTACCCTTGGATCGCGAAGACTTCGGAATGCTGTAAATGCCCATGACCGACATCATCTTGCCGGTTCATAACGGCCTGAGCCTGCTGCGCGACGGCCTGGACGCGGTGATGGCGTACACGCCGCGCCGCGATTGCCGGCTATTGATCGTGGATGACGCCAGCGATCCGGTCGTCGCCGCATGGCTGCGCGAGCGAGCCGCCGAGCGGCCCGATTGGGTGACCTTACAGCGTCAGGATGAAAATTTGGGCTTTCTGGAAACCTGCAACCGCGCCATGGCGCGGGGCGACTCCCAGTATCTGGTGTTGCTCAACAGCGATGTCCTGGTCGCTCCGAACTGGCTGGAGCGCTTGCTGGCCTGCGCCGAATCCGACCCCCGAATCGCGGCGGTCAACCCGCTCAGCAACCGCGCCGACAATATCGACTTACCGATGGCGCCCGGCGCCAGCTACCTGGCCATGAACGCCTATCTGGCCCGCGAGCGCCAAGGCCGTTGCCACGATGTGGTCACCGGGGTCGGCTTTTGCCTGTTGTTGCGCCGCAGCGCCCTCGATCATGTCGGCTTGTTCGATCCGATCTACGGTCACGGCTATTGCGAGGAATCCGATCTGTGCATGCGCTTGACCGCCGCCGGATTCCGCACGGTAGCGGCGGAAGACGTCTACGTTTTCCATCGCGGCGGCGGTTCATTCAGCGATGGCCAGGCGCGCTACCTGCGCAACCGCCGCGTGTTCGACCAGCGTTGGGGCGCGGACTACCGCCGCCAATTTCGGGCTTTCCGCCGCGCCGATCCGTTGCGACCGATCCGCCGCCTGTTCGCTCTGCCCACCCGCTGGGACCCGACGCCCGCCGTCTGGCAAGGCGCGCGCGAACTGCTGGGAGAGTGGCGCGGCCCGCGTTCGCTGACCCAACTGGCGCGCCTGAGTTTGCGCCATGCGTTGCGAGCGACGACCGCGCGCCGCCCTTGCCCGCGCCGCGCGCTCGCGCAACCGCTCACCCCGCCCGCCCGGCTGCGCGTCACCTATGTGTTGGACCGCCTGGTGGTCGCCGGCGGCGTGCTGTCGGTGCTGCAATTGGTCAACGAATTGATCCGCCAAGGGGTCGAAGCGCGGGTCGCGGCCTTGTATGAAGATCCGTTGATCCACGATTGGCGTCCGCTCTACACCCGCCCGCTGATCTACCGCGACCGGGAAGCCCTGCTGGCCGAAACCCCCGACAGCGACATGGTGTTCGCCACCCATTGGAACACGGTCGACTGGGTTCAGGCGCTGCTAAAAACCGGGCGGACGCGCGCCGCCGGTTATTTGATTCAGGATTACGAACCGTGGTTTTTCCCGGAGACCGCCCCGGAGCAGCGCCAGCGCGTCAGGGACGGCTATCGGCTGTTGCCGCATCGCATCGTCATGTCGGACTGGCTGGGCGGCCGGCTGGCGGAGGACGGCTATCGAAGCGATAAAATTCCCTTGGGAATGGATTTAGGGCAATTTTATCCGCGCGCCCGGGCGCTAAATCCGCGACCGGTGGTGCTGGCCATGGCCCGGCCGGGCACCCCGCGCCGGGGTTTCCCAACAACCATCGAGGCGTTGGCCGCCGTCAAACACGCCCGACCCGATGTTGAAATCGCCCTGTTTGGCGACCGTTTTCTCGACCGGTGGCGGATTCCGTTCAGTTTTCGCAATGAAGGTTTGATCATCCGCCAGGATCGCCTGGCCGAACTCTACTCCGGAGCCGACGTTTTCTTGGACGGCTCGGAGTTTCAAGGTTTCGGCCGGTGCGCGCTGGAGGCGATGGCGTGCGGGGCGGCTTGCGTGCTGACCGATCTCGGCGGTGTGCTCGAATACGCTCGCCACGAGGATAACGCCCTGCTGACGCCGCCGGGACAAGCGCAGGCCATGGCGGGCGCGATCTTGCGCCTGCTGGATGATGTCGCGCTCCGGCAACGCCTGACCGCCGGCGGGCTGCAAACAGCCGCGCGCTATTGCCACCGTCGGGAAGGGCGCGAGACCTTGGCTTGGATTGAAGGAACGCTCGCCGCGGGAGCGACCGCATGATCGCGGTCATCGTCATCAATTACCGGCGCGCCGCCGATACGGTGGAGTGTCTGGATTCGCTGCTGCGGGTCACCGCGCCCGCGTTCGACATTTTTTTGATCGACAATGGCTCCAGCGCCCACGATGTCGCCCAATTGCGCGATTACGTCGCCCGCCACCCCGAACGCATCACCTTCACCACTTTTCCGGAAAATTTGGGATTTACCGGCGCGCACAACCGCTTGTTCGAACAATGGGTCGACAGCGGGCGCTACGAGTATTTTTTACTGCTCAACAACGATGCGGTGGTCGAACCGGATTTTCTGGACCGGATGCTGGCGCGGATCGACCGGTCGCGGCGCGTGGAAATGGTGGCGGCGCGGGTGATGAAGTACGCCGACCGCAGCCAGATCGACAATCTGGGCATCACCTTTTACAAATGCGGGTTGGCCTCCAACCGCAAATCGCCGGACGATCCGCTGCTCGGCCCCAGCGGCAACTGCGCGCTGTACACCACCACACTGCTGCAACACATCCATCAGGCGACGGGTGAGTATTTCGACGAGCAGTTTTTCTGTTACGCCGAGGATACCGATCTGGCGTGGCGGGCGGCGCTGCTGGGCTACCGCGCCGCCTACGCCGAAGAGGCTTTGGTCTATCACAAGGGATCGATCTCCAGCGGCGGGCCCAACAGCGACTTCGTGCTTTATCACGGCATCCGCAATTCCTTGTTCGTTCTGATCAAGGACATCCCCACCCGCTTCCTGTTGCGCAATCTGTTTTGGATGCTGGTCTTGCACGTCGCCATCCTGCTGCGCTACACCATCAAGGGCAAGCTCGGGGTGGTGGCCCGACTGTATCGCGATTTCTTGCGCGGCGTTCCGACCATGTACCGCAAACGCCGGCCGATCCAAGAACAGCGACAAATTCCGCCGCGCGAGATCGGCCAACGCATCAGCCGGCTGTTTTACGAACGCGGTTACGCCCTGGGCGCGCTGCGGGATTTGTATTGAAACCGCAAATTCACCCCTCGCCGCGCTGGTTGCTCGCGCTCTTGATTGTGACGGCGGCGTTGACCGGTTATGCGCGGATTATCTTGGGCTATCCGATCTGCGGTACCGACGAACAAAATTATCTGAAAATTTTCGAGTGGCTGGACCATGGCGGGTCGTGGCCGATTTCAGGGCCCGGCTACGCCGGACTGATTTTCGAACTGCGCTCCTGGACCGATCTTGATACCCGGTTTCTGGTGACCTCGGTCGCCACCTTCAACAGCGTGCTTGTCCTGCCGCTGGGTTTATGGTTTTTTTACCGGATCAGTCTGAGCGATACGCCGTGGGCTTGGCGGTGCCTGCCGTTTTTATTCGCTGGAAGTTACTTTCTTGGCCCGTGGCTCGAAGGCCGCCCCCAACAGCTCGGCATGTTGCTGGCGGCGGCTGGCGCTTGGCTGGCGCATCGGGATTTGCGGGATCGCGGGAAGTGCGGTCTGGGATTCTTCCTGGTCTGGGTGCTCTGCTTCGGGTATCACGCGCTCAGCTTCGTGGTGCTGACCGCGCTGGCGTTCGGGTTTTGGGCGCGTCGTTTTATTCAGAATCGTTCTCATTATCAGTCCCTCGCCGCGCTGCTGCTGGGCCTGATGGTTTGCCTGTCGTTGGGGGCGCTGTGGTATCCGTTGATTTGGTTCGATATCCGCACCAATCATATCCGAGGCATGGAAGTCAGCATTTTTTTTGGCGTGCTTTTGGCGGCTGTGGCGAGCGTTTTAGGAATGCTGCACGGACTTCGCGGGCGCTGGTCCGCCCTAGCCAGTTCTATTCACCGCGCGCGCGACGGCTTGGCCTTGCCGGTTGTCCCTTGGCTGCTCGCCGGCATCGTCGCTTTGGCCATGGCGTGGCAATACGCCTGGTTAGGTCCCATCTATCGCCATGTCGAGTTGGTAAAAATCCTCTGGTATCAGGGAGGCAACGTTCTGCTGGCCTCACTATTCCTCGTGGGTTTGTGGCGGCTGAACCAAAAATCGGCTCCAGAATTGGAATTTTTTGTAGAATCCTGCTTCATCTTGATGGCGCTGGGCGCGCTGTTTCTCGTGCTGACGCCGTGGCTGCGGGATCATAATTGGACGTTAAGGATGATGACCTATTGGGTTTGGTACGCCGCGCCGCTGGCAGTCTGGGGTTGGTTGGGCTGTCCGGAACGCTGGCGTTGGAGTTTGCTGGCGCTCTGCGCGCCGCTGCTGATCGGCGGTTTGCATCACGTGCTTTATGCGCCGACTTGGACCTGCCAACCAAATGATTTACCTTAATTTATTGGATTCAGTCTCATGACGACCCTAAAAACTCGTTTACTCGTTTGCGTCAGGCAATCCGATAGCAAGCGGCGGCACCCATGAAGCAGCGAATCCTAATCAGCGGTGGACTGGCCTTATGCGTCACCGTCTGCTGGGCGCAACCGCCGCGGGTCGCCGAGCCTTATCCGCCGCGGGTGGTAAACCGGGAAGAGCTTCCCTCGGCCCATGCCTCCTCAAGCATCCCCATGATGGGAGCGGCCACCGTAGAATGGTCTTATCACCGCACCGCTGACGGGCAACACCCGAATGGAGACGAGCAGGCGCTGGTTTGGTTGATGAACCGCGCGCGCCAAAATCCGAGCGCTGAAGGTCGCTGGCTCGCCTCCGATCCCACTCCAGCCATTGCCGATGGCCGCAATTATTTTCAGGTCAATACCGGATTGCTACAAAGCGAGTTCTCCACCTACGCGGTCAAACCGCCGGCTGCGTTCGACGCCCGGCTCTATCAAGCGGCCAAGTCTCATTCCGATGATTTGATCGCGCGCGACAGTCAAGACCACCAGCAACAATTCGAGCGAGTAACAGCGTCCGGGTTTCGCTTCACCCAATGTCGGGGGAATGTTTTTTCCTACGCAGAGAGCGCCTTGAATGCTCACGCCGCTTGGAATATCGACTGGGGCTCGGGCGACGGGACAGGGATGCAGCCCGAACGAGGCCATCGTCTGGCGATTATGGCGCTCGATGGCGATTACACCAACGTCGGTCTTGCCGCCGTTCCCGAAGCCAATCGAGCGACCGCCGTGGGGCCTCTGGTGACCACGGCCAACTACTGCCGCGCGGCGGAAAATGGGACCGACCACTTCAACGCCTTCGTAACCGGCACGGTCTGGCGAGATCACAACAATAACCAACGCTACGATCCGGGCGAAGGCTATGGCAATGTCATGGTTCGACCTGACAAAGGGACCTACTATGCCGTCACCGCCTCGGGGGGCGGCTACGCCATTCCCGTGACCGCCAGCGGGGCGCTTTCGGTCAGCTTTTCCGGTGGCGGCGTCACCGACGCCACCCGAGCGGTCACGGTCAGCGGCGGCAGCGTTCTATTGGATTATCAAGTGAGCGCCGCGGGGCCAACGCCGCCCGCACCGAGCCTGACTCAGCTCATCAACCTTTCGACGCGGGGTTGGGTGGGGACGGGCGACAGCGTGATGATCAGCGGTTTCGTCATCGGCGGCAGCGCGGCCAAGAAGGTGTTGATCACCGCCAAGGGGCCGGTGCTGGCCGAAGCGCGGGTGCCATCGGTGCTGAACGATCCGCAGTTGACGCTCTACAACGCCAGCGGCCAACCGCTCCTTAGCAACGACAACTGGGCAACCGCCCCCAACGCCGCCGAGATCGCGACGCGCGGCGCCAAACCGCGCTATCCCCAAGAAGCCGCCATTCTGACCACCCTCAACCCCGGCGCTTATACCGCCATTGTGCGCGGCAATGGCTCCGCGACCGGCAACGCCCTCATTGAGATTTATGACGTCCAATAGCGGCCATCACGCAAGGCGCTCGCTTGATAAAAACGCCGGGCCATCGCGTTTTTTTCTTTACTTACTGAGCTGCCTGCCTCTGTTCTATCTGGCTTGGCTCAATCGCCATTACCAACTGGATGATGCGCTGATTTATTTGCGTTATGTTGATAATTTTCTTAATGGAGAAGGGCTAGTCTACAATCCAGGAATCTATTTCAATGGGTTGACCTCTCCACTTTATTCCTATTGCGTTATCTTGGTAGGTTGGCTGATCTCGAATTTACAAGCCACCAATATTTTATTGGCAGCGCTTTTTCATGCTTCGGCATCGATTGTATTCGCTGAAACTTTTTTTACCCAGCAATCAGTCGCGGCGGGTTGCGCCTTTATCATCCTATCCGGGACTTTTCCCTATTTTTTTCTAGTCTACGGCATGGAAACTCCTCTTCTCATGCTGCTCATTGGGTTATGTTGTTATTTTTACCAAACTGAAAACAATTTTTGGCTTGGAATTTTTTCAGGCTTGTTGATTCTGACGCGGGTCGAAAGTATTTTTTTGATTGTAGCCTTCTTGATCGGTTATTTCATCAAGTACCGAACCTTTCCAGCTTACCGGAATTTCATCGTTCCGCTGATTCTGATCGCAACAAACCTTATTTTCAATAAACTGTATTATGGCAGCTACCTGCCAGCGACCGGCAACGCCAAGATTTGGCAGGGCCGATCGGGCCTTTGGGGTGACGGTTGGGTCTTCCTCAACGCGGGCTATCTCTTGGCGTGGGCCTTTGGCTCCAATCGCTTTTATTTTTTAACCGTATTTGGTTTTTGTGTTATTGGTTTTTTAAAAACTATAACAACCTTTGAACATAGAGAAATTCATTGGATCATTTTATTTTTTTTATTTGGTTACTCGCTCTTTTTTATTTTTCTTAACATACCTAATTATCATTGGTATTACGCGCCCTATTTTATTTTTACGCTGCTCTACTGCACAAAAGGTCTGTTTTTTATCCCGGAACTTTTCGAAGGATTGGTCAAATCAGATCTGAAATGGGCTGCGTTTTTACCGTCATTGTTAGTGATGACGGCTTTGATCTACTGGGCAGGCGGATTGTCGAGCTTGCCCCGAGGCCCTTTAAAAGCTTACCGCGATATCGGCGTTTGGTTAAATCAAAACACCGCAAGCGGTGATCAGATTGCGGTTGTCGAAATCGGTACGATCGGTTGGTATTCAAAAC
>DJIW01000017.1:0-962 GCA_002433805.1 Competibacteraceae bacterium UBA6584
CCAACGCCCCGCGCGATGCGGGATCGAGCCGCGCGAGTTCGGGCCGCGCGGCGAACGGCGTCAGCGTGCCGTCGTAGTCGAAAAACAAGCCCAGCCGCCGACCGTGCTGGTAAGCCGTCACCAGTTGCTCGATCAGGAACCGGCTAACGGAAGTCATCGGCTCAACGGTCGGGCAGGCGGTCGAGCGCGGCGATGTCCTCGGCGCTCAACGCCAAGTTGGTCGCTTGCAGGCTGTCGCGGATGCTGGCGGCCTTGCTGGCTCCGGGGATCGGCAAGATGTGTTGGCCCTTGTGCAACAGCCAAGCCAGGGCGATCCGATGCGGGGTAGCCTCATAGTTGGCGGCCAATTGCAGCAGCAGAGGCTCCCGTGACAGCCGGGCGTGGCCGTTGTGGCCGCCGACCGGACTGTAGGGAATGTAGGTGATCTGTCGCGCTTGGCAAAAATCGATCATGCCGTTATGAAAATCGCGCTTGTCGAAGAGGTTGCATCGATTCTGAACCGAAGCGATCAAGGCTAAGCTCAAGGCGCTTTCCAGTTGCGCCGCGCTGACGTTGGAAAGGCCGATATGACGGATCTTGCCGTTCTCTTGGAGTTTGATCAGCGCGTCTAGCGAGCGGCGGAAATCGACCTTGGGATCGACGGCGTGCAGCTGGTAGAGGCCGATACAGTCGGTCCGCAGCGCCTGCAAGCTCCGCTCGCAGGAGGCGCGCAGCCAGTCGGGGTCGCCATCGACGGTCCAGGCGCCATTGGGCCGACGCAAGCCGCCCTTGGTGGCGACCATCACGTTGGGGCCGACGCCGATCTGGCTCAACGCTTGGTGGATCAGTCGCTCGTTGTGGCCGATGTCGTCATCGTCCAGGCAGTAGACGTTGGCGGTGTCGATGAAATCGCCGCCGCCCGCGATGAAGGCTTCGATGACCTCGAAGGCTTGTTTTTCATCGGGTCGGCCGCTGATCGAGAG
>DJIW01000017.1:1160-22438 GCA_002433805.1 Competibacteraceae bacterium UBA6584
TCGGGTCGGCCGCTGATCGAGAGCGGCATGGCTCCGAGGCCGATGGCTTTGAAATGCAAGCCCGTACTGTCGAGTTCGCGCTGTTGCATCGGTTCATCCTCCCGTGGCGGTTGCTGAGTAAGGACGGATTCCGGATCGGGCCAGCGGGCCGGCGCGTCCCGCTCGCCGACGGCAGGCTATTTTGCTATCAGGCCGTCAAGCCCGCCAGGAGTTCAACCCAACAAGCGGGTCAAAATGCCCTGATAAACGCGGCTGAGCCGTTCCAAATCGCCGACCGAGACGCATTCGTCAATTTTGTGAATGGTGGCGTTGAGCGGCCCGAATTCGATCACCTGCGCGCCGGTGGGCGCGATGAAGCGGCCGTCGGAGGTGCCGCCGCCGGTGGACAGTTCGGCGTCCAGGCCGGTTTCGGCCTGGATGGCGGCCAGCGCGGCGTCGACCAAATCCCCCGGCGCGGTGAAAAACGGCGGGCCGGACAAGCGCCATTCCAGATCGTATTGAAACACCTGACCGGTTTTGACTTCTTGGTTTAACAGCGCCGTTTCGATCAGCAGGCGGGTGCGTTCCTGAAGCTGCTCCACGGTCACGGCCGGCGAAAAGCGGAAATTGAACAGCATCTCCAACTGACCGGGAATCACGTTGTCCGCCCCGGTTCCGGCGTTCAGGTTGGAAATCTGAAACGAAGTCGGCGGGAAAAAATCGTGGCCTCGATCCCAGACTTCATCGACTAGCGCGCCGAGCAGCGGGCCGATGGCATAGATGGGGTTTTGCGCCCGATGCGGGTAGGCGACATGGCCTTGCACGCCGCGCAGGAGCAGCCGGCCGTTGAGCGAACCGCGCCGGCCGTTTTTGATCGTATCCCCCAGCCGCTGGGCGCACGAGGGCTCGCCGACCAGGCACCAGCGCAGCTTCTCGCCGCGCGCCTCCAAACGCTCCACGACCTTGACCGTGCCATCGACCGCGGCGCCTTCCTCGTCGCTGGTGATCAGAAACGCGATGGAGCCGCGCGGCCGGGGGCAGGCGTCGAGAAAACGCTCGCAGCCGGTGACCATGGCCGCCAAGCTGCCTTTCATGTCCGCCGCGCCGCGCCCGTAAAGTAGACCGTCGCGCACGGTCGGGGCAAACGGCGGGGATCGCCATTGCTCCAACGGGCCGGTGGGCACCACATCGGTATGGCCGGCGAAGGCGAACAGCGGCTCGGCATCGCCCAGCCGCGCCCAGAGATTATCCACCGCGCCGAAGCGCAGCCGTTCCACTCGAAACCCGCGCTTTTCCAAGCGGGCGATCAGGACGGCCTGACAGCCGGCGTCATCGGGCGTGACCGAGGGCCGGGCGATCAGCTCGAGTGCGAGTTCGAGCGTGGCGTCCATCAATCGCGCAACAGTTCGTTGAGCCCGACCCGGCCGCGAGTTTTTTCGTCCACCTGCTTGATGATGATCGCGCAATACAAGCTGTGGCTGCCGTCGGGGGCAGGCAGCGCGCCGGGCACCACCACCGAACCCGCCGGCACCCGACCGTAACTCACTTCCCCAGTCATCCGGTTGTAAAGCTTGGTGCTCTGACCGATGTAGACGCCCATCGAGATCACCGAACCGCGCTCGACGATGACCCCTTCGACCACTTCGGAGCGCGCGCCGATAAAACAGTCGTCCTCGATGATGGTGGGGCTGGCTTGCAACGGCTCCAACACGCCGCCGATGCCGACGCCGCCGGACAGATGGACGTTCTTGCCGATCTGCGCGCAGGAGCCGACCGTCGCCCAGGTATCGACCATGGTGCCGGAATCGACATACGCGCCGATATTGACGAAAGACGGCATCAACACCACGCCCGAGGCGATGTAGGAGCCGCGCCGGGCGGCGGCGGGCGGCACCACCCGAACCCCGGCGGCCAGAAAATCATTTTCTCCGTACTCGGCGTATTTAGGCGGCACCTTATCGAAATAATTGGTGTAGCCGTTGCGGATGATCGCGCTCTCGTTGAGCCGGAAGCTCAGCAGCACCGCCTTTTTCAGCCAGGTATTCACCGTCCAGGCGTCTTGACGCTTCTCGGCGACCCGCGCCTTGCCCAACTCCAGCAGGCTCAGCGTTTCCTCGACCGCTTCGCGCACGTCGGCCGGGGCGTTGGTGGGATCGAGCTCGCCTCGGCGCTCGAAGGCGTTTTCAATCAGTGTCTGGAGAGTGTTCACGAATCAGGGTTCCTTTAAGAGGGATCGGGAAGGCCGCCAAAGCGGGTGTATCAAGTGGCTGGATTTTAACGCGGATCTCGAAAGCCGACAGGCCTCGCCGTCGCGATTTGAGTCAATCCGAGCGAATGCGAGGCCGGCTCTGTTCAGGAGGCGTTACAGCGCCAGGACGCTAACCAGCGTTCCGCGTCGCCCGGAAGTGGGTCCGGGGCTTTGGCGATGCAGATGCAGACGTTCTGGATCAGAACGCCCATTGCGACGCGATCGCCCTCGCCCGCGCTGGCGAGTTCCAATTTGGGCAATGACAAGGTGATGGTCTTGCCGAGCCAGTCCTGCTGGCCGGCGATCACGGTGCCGGTTAATTCGATGGGATCAGGCAGGGCCGACGCGAGCGAAGGGGATTTTTTCCAACCGAAAAGACCTTGATCGGGTCGGGTCAGGCGATCCACCCGAACCAGAATCCGGTAATCGGGAGTCCTGTCGCCGGGCCATTCCCATTTTAAATTTAATGCGGTCTCGCGTGACTGCGACATGGTGTGTTCTCCGACCAACAAAGCCGTCGTAAGGAGCAGAATAAAGCGAAGCACTACTTTTGCTTGGAACGGGTTGCCGAACATGCCAGGCGTTCTCGATCAGCTTTCCACCGCGACCTCATAGCCGTCGGCGGCTTTGGGCGTGAAGCCTAAAAAACCGGAGTGGCTCACCGTTTGAGTGAAAGAGGTGACAAGCTGCTTATAAAGGTTGTTTGGCGTATCCAAGCCCGGAATTCCGCCCGTGATGATACCGGCGTAGATGAAGGCATCCGAGGCATGGGTGGAACAATTGTGGCCCAGCAAGTAAAAGGAGCCCGGATTGGCTTTCAATTTGTTCCAATAATCCTTAAAAAGCAACGCTTGCGCCTTGCTGACCGTGATGACCAGAACCGTGGATTTGACCGAGTACCTTTTAGCTTCGGCCATGCCGACGTAAAAAGGTCGATGAATCTTGAACAGAGGGTAGTCGTAAACCACTCCCTTCATGTTCATGCCGGTGCTGTTCCAAGAGCCAGACCCGGAGCGCCCGCTGGAGCCGGCTCCGGCTTCGCCGAAAAATCCGACTGGCGATCCGTCCGCCAAAATGCAATCCGCATGTTGCTCCAGCGCGCCGGGATCGTGGCTCGGGCTGGTTTTCCCTCGCACCACCAGGCCGATGGTGTCTTCCGAGGGAAAGGGCAACAGGGTGGTCGGCATCAAGACATCCTCGAACGATGACGGGCGGCGGGTCACTGGGTCAGGACCAAAGCGCCGGGTCCTTAAAATCGGGCTGCGGCCGAGAGCGGTTGCTGGGATGAACCCACCTCCGACGGCAGACGCTAGCGCTTGGAATCATCCGAAAAACTAGGCGATGCCGGCAGTCGTGTCAAACCGCTTCGTCTTTTCAGCCCGAAAAGTTTTTCAGCGGTCACATTTGGGCGCGACGGTAAAAACCGTCATAATAAGGCGGGAAAATTATTGGTCGATCACCGTTTGAAGGTTCGCTACAACCAGAACGTTAACACCTCAACCTCCCAACGGCAGCCGACGGATTGCCCAGATCCTGGCGACGACGGCCATCATAACGATAAACCATGCCAGCAAGAACGAGGATAACCGGTATGCTCAAGAAATCCGTGGCGGATGAAAAAACTCAAACTCCCAGCGGTGCAAGCCCGGATTCGGCCGTCGCCGCAAAAGAAGATCTCAGCCCGGCAAAATCCCCCGACAGCCCAGCCAAGCCCACCGCTGAAGCGGGAGCGTCCAAGAAAGTCGCGCCCGCCAAGCCGGCGGTTTCAACTGATGCTCCAGCGCCGGAGCCGGTCGCTGGGGCGTCCGATGGCCGGAAACGGGTGATCATCGAAGGCGTGAGCCCGGAAATCGATGGCGGCCGCTTTCCGATCAAGCGGACCGTCGGCGAGAGCGTGACCGTCGAGGCCGACATCTTCACCGACGGTCACGACGCTTTGGCGTGCGTGCTGCAATACCGCCGCGTCGGCGATTCCGGCTGGCGGGAAAATCCGATGCGCTTCTTGAACAACGACCGCTGGCAAGGCGAATTTCAAGTGCTGGAATTGGGGGTCTACGACTATTGCGTCACCGCCTGGGTCGATCCCTTCAAATCCTGGCGGCACGATCTGAGCCGCTGGATTCTGCCCGAGGACATCGCGCTGGCCCTGCGCAGCGGCGGACAGCTCATCGAAAAGGCCAGCCAGCGCGCCGCCGGCGAAGACGCTCAGTGGCTGGCCCGCCGCGCCGAGGCGATGGTCAGCGAGCAGGCCCTGGACTACCGCCGCCAGCTGGGTTTGGACGATGAACTGGTGCGGCTGATGGACCGTTACGCCGACCGCCGGCTGGCGCTGAGTTACAGCAAAATCTTGAAAGTGTCCGTCGATGACGAACGCGCCCGCTTCAGCACCTGGTATGAAATGTTTCCGCGCTCGTGCGGTCAGGCCCCCGGCAAGCACGGCACGTTCAAGGATTGCGAAACTTGGCTGCCGCGCCTGGCCGCGCTGGGTTTCGACGTGCTGTATTTTCCGCCGATCCATCCCATCGGCCGGATCAACCGCAAGGGCAAAAACAACACCCTGACGCCCGGTTCGGATGATGTCGGCAGCCCCTGGGCCATCGGTGCCTCGGAAGGCGGCCATAAGGACATCCTGCCCGCGTTGGGCACGCTGGAGGATTTCCGCCAACTGGTGCAAAAGGCCAAGGAACACGGCATCGAAATCGCCCTGGATATCGCCTTGCAGTGCGCGCCCGATCACCCTTACGTCAAGCAGCATCCCGACTGGTTCCGCTGGCGGCCCGACGGCACGGTGCAGTACGCCGAGAACCCGCCCAAAAAGTATCAGGACATCTATCCGTTCAATTTTGAGACCGACGACTGGCGGGCGCTGTGGGATGAGATCAAGAGCATCTTCGAATTCTGGATCGCGCAGGGCGTGCGGATCTTCCGGGTCGACAACCCGCACACCAAACCGTTCGCGATGTGGGAATGGCTGATCGGCGAGATCAAGAACACCACGCCGAACGCCATTTTCCTGGCGGAGGCTTTCACCCGCCCCAAGGTCATGCACCGGCTCGCCAAGCTGGGCTACAACCAGTCCTACACCTATTACGCTTGGCGCAACAACAAGTGGGAGCTGGCGGAGTATTTAAACGAGCTGACCCAAGGGCCGGGCCGCGATTACTTCCGCCCCAACTTCTGGCCGAACACGCCGGATATTCTGACCGATTTCTTACAGTTCGGCGGCCGGCCGGCCTTCGTCTCGCGGCTGGTCATGGCGGCCACGATGACCGCCAGCTACGGCATTTACGGGCCGGCTTACGAAATGATGGAGCATATCGCGATCAAGCACGGCAGCGAGGAATATCTCGATTCCGAAAAATATCAGCTGCGCTATCGTCCCTTCAAGGAACTGGACGGTCCCAACAGCTTGCGCGACTTCATCGCCCTGATCAACCGCATCCGCAAGCGCAATCCCGCCTTGCAAGCCGACCGGCGCTTGCGGTTCCACGAGATCGGCAACGACCAACTGATCTGCTACAGCAAGTCCACCGACGACTTGGCCAACGTCATTGTGGTGGTGGTCAACCTGGACCCCAATTACACCCAATCCGGTTGGACCAACCTCGATCTGGAAGCGCTGGGCGTCGATTCGCAGCAGTCGTTCCAGGTGCGCGATCTGCTGACCGGCGCGAATTACAACTGGAACGGGCCGCACAATTACGTGGAGCTCAACCCGCACCGCTTGCCCGCGCATGTGATGCGCCTCAAGCGCCATCCGCATACCGAACGCGATTTCGATACTTTCTAAAGCCACTGGGGGAGTGCCCGGTCGCGCGGCGTCGCAAGGAGATCGACCGATTGAGGCGGATACGCAATATCGGCTTCGCGGTCGGTGTCCTCGCGGGCTTTGACGGAGCGCCGCGTCGGCCGGCTGATCATTCGCTCCGCTGGGCCACCGGCCCACGACGGAGCTTGTATAAAGTCCTAATCACTTGAAGAAGAAGGATGTGCCGCGATGAGAAATCCTAAAATTCTTGCGTTGGTCATGGCTGGCGGAGAGGGTGCGCGTCTCAGTCCGCTCACCTCGCAAAATTCAAAACCGTCGCTCCCGTTCGGCAGCCGCTACCGCATCGTGGACTTCGTGCTGAGCAACCTGCTCAACTCCAGGATCGAGGCGATCTATCTGTTGGTGCAATACAAGTCCCAATCGCTGATCGAGCACGTCCGCAAGGCGTGGGTGGTGTCGCCGATGCGCAACGAGGAATTCGTGACGGTCGTGCCGCCGCAGATGATGCGCGGCGGCGACTGGTTCATGGGCACCTCCGACGCCGTGTATCAGAACCTCGATCTGATCAAGCTGCACAACCCCGACTTGGTGGTGGTGTTCGGAGCCGATCACGTCTATCGGATGGATATCCGCCAGATGATCGATTTCCATCACGAGCGGGAAGCCGACGTGACCGTGGCCGCCTTGCCGGTGCCGCTGGCCGACGCCCGAGGCTTCGGCGTAATCGCCGCCGACCACGCCGGTCGGGTCAGCGAATTTCAGGAAAAACCGGCCAATCCTGCCCCGATGCCCTCCGATCCCACGCGGGCCTATGCCTCGATGGGCAATTATTTGTTCGACGCCAAGGTGCTGGTCGAGGCGCTACAGGCGGCGCACGACCGGGGCGAACACGATTTCGGCCAGAACGTGCTGCCGAGGTTGAAGGACACTCACCGGCTGTTCGCTTACGATTTTTCCACCAACCAGGTCCCTGGGGTCAAGCCCACCGAGGAGCAGGGCTACTGGCGCGATGTCGGGACGCTCGACGCCTACTTCAACGCCCATCAGGACATGCTGGCGTGGCCGCCGCGTTTCGACGTGTTCAATCCCCAGTGGCGGATCTTTTCCAGTAACTATCAAGGTCCGGTCGCCCGGATACTGGATGCGGTCATGAAAAACAGCGTGGTCGCCGCCGGCTCGCTGGTGCACGGCGCGTCGATCACCAACAGCATCGTCCGCCGCGAGGTGGTGATCGAGGAAGACGTGGAGATCGAGGACTGCATCATTCAGGATTACGTGCACATCAAGCGCGGCGCGCGGCTGCGTCGGGCGATCATCGGCAATTACAACGTCATCGAACCCAACACGCGCATCGGTCACGATGCCGAACTCGACCGCCGCCGCCATTCCGTCACCGAGGGCGGCATTACCGTGGTGGGGCCGGGCGAAGTCAGCACGGCCTTGCGGGCCTTCAGCGAATAAGCCTGAAGCGGTCGCCTCCCCGTGGGGAGCGGGGGGGCCTGAGATTGACGAGCCGATGAATAAAACAACGACAGCTGTGTTGATGGGATGGCCGTATCCCTTGGGGGCGACCTGGGACGGCGAGGGCGTCAACTTCGCTCTGTTTTCGGAGCACGCGGAGCAAGTGGTGCTGTGTTTGTTCGACGCCAAGGGCAAGCATGAAATCGAGCAGATCCCGCTGCGCGAACAGACCTGCGGGGTCTGGCACGGCTATTTGCCGGAGGTTCGTCCGGGTTTGCTGTACGGCTATCGCGTGCACGGGCCTTACGCGCCAGAACGGGGCCACCGTTTCAACCCGCACAAGCTGCTGCTCGATCCTTGCGCCAAGCGCATCGTCGGCCAGCCGCAGTGGAGCGAGGCGCATTTCGGTTATCGGGTGGGCAACCGGCATGAGGATCTGAGCTTCAGCACCCGCAACAGCGCGCCGGGAATGCCCAAATGCCAAGTCGTGGATACCGCTTTTTTATGGGGCGACGACCGCCCGCCCTACGTTCCCTGGCACGATACGCTGATCTACGAGCTGCACGTGCGCGGCTTTACCTTGCGCCATCCCGAAATTCCGCCGCACTTGCGCGGCACCTACGCCGGGTTGGCCTGCGAGCCGGCGATTCATTATCTGAAGTCCTTGGGGATCACGGCGGTGGAGCTGCTGCCGGTCCACTATTTCGTGGACGAGCGCCACTTGCTCGACAAGGGCTTGCGCAATTACTGGGGTTATAGCCCCATCGGTTATTTCGCCCCGGACCCGCGCTATGCCGCCACCAACAATCCGGTGAGCGAATTCAAGAGCATGGTCAAAAGCCTGCATTCCGCCGGCATCGAGGTGCTGCTGGACGTGGTCTACAACCACACCGCCGAGGGCAACCACCTCGGCCCGACTCTGTGTTTTCGCGGCATCGACAACGCGGCGTATTACCGGCTGTCGCCCGAACATCCGCGCTACACCATGGATTACACCGGCTGCGGCAACACCTTGAACACCGCCCATCCTCGGGTGTTGCAAATGGTGATGGACAGCCTGCGCTATTGGGTGCAGGACATGCACGTCGATGGTTTCCGCTTCGATTTGGCCGCCGCGCTGGCGCGGGGGCTACACGGCGATATCGGTCAGGCGAGTTCCTTCATGGACGTGATGCAACAAGACCCGGTGCTGGCGCGAGTCAAGTTGATCGCCGAACCGTGGGATACCGGCCATGGAGGCTATCAGGTCGGTCAATTCCCGATCACCGTCAATGAATGGAACGGGAAATACCGCGACGTGGTGCGCGATTACTGGCGCGGCGAGGGCGGTCTGATCGGCGAGCTGGCGTCCCGGTTGACGGGCTCGGCCGATCTATACCAACACAACGGCCGCCGCCCGCAGGCCAGCATCAATTTCATCACCGCCCACGACGGCTTTACCTTGTGCGATCTGGTCAGCTACAACCAGCGGCACAACCAAGCCAATCTGGAAAACAATCAAGACGGCGACCCTCACAACCGCAGTTGGAATTGCGGGGTCGAGGGACCGACCAAAAATCCCAAGGTTCTGGCGTTGCGCCAGCAGCAGCGGCGGAATTTCCTGGCGACTCTGTTGCTGTCGCAAGGGGTGCCGATGCTGTTGGCCGGCGATGAGGTCGGCCGCACCCAGCGCGGCAACAACAACGCTTATTGTCAAGATAGCGAGTTGAGCTGGTTCGACTGGGATCTTGGATTGCTGGACGACAACCGTGAGTTGCTGGCCTTCGTCCAGCGGTTGGTGCGCGTTCGCCAGCGGCATCCGATCTTCCGCCGCCGTCATTTTTTCCGCGGCATTCAGGCCAATGGCTTGCGGGATATTCTCTGGTTCAATCCGGATGGCCGAGAAATCAACTACGACGAATGGACGCACGATCACGCGCGCTGTTTGGGCATGTACCTGCCGGGCACTGGCTTGGGCGATTGGGACAAACGCGGCTATCCGTTGGAAGACGATGATTTTCTGCTGTTGTTCAACGCCCATCACGAGAAAATTTCGTTCGTGTTGCCCATCGTGCGCGGCAAGAGCTTTTTTGAGGTCATGGTCGACACTTCAATGACGCACGGCCAACCGGTTGAGGGGAACCAGCATCCCGGCGAGCGGCCGTATCCGGTTCAAGGCCGTTCGTTGGTCTTGCTGAGGCACCCGCGCCCGTTGGACCCGTTCGCCGGAAAGGAGCCGGACGGCGGCAGCAGCGTGTTGGAGACCGCTTCTTGAGTCATGTGCGGGCACGTTGTCGGCGGCGTGTCCAAATGACCGGCGCTGGCGTGGCGTTTGATGGAAAAGAGTTCAACCGATGCTTATCCCGCATGCCGCGTTTTACCGGAATGGGCTGCATCTTTGGGGTGAATCGGCTCCACCCGAAGGTCCGGTCGCAGCCGGCGCTTATCCCTATCGCGCCGACGGCGCGGCCTTGCGCGAGGGGCTGGCCCGGATCGGCCTGTCGTTGCTTGAAGAAGCCGCCGCCGGCGAGCGGACGATCTGGTTGCCGACCCAAGGCGATGCGCCGCTCCCATCCTCGCCGCTGATCGCCGAACCGCCTCATTCCCGCAAGCCGATCCTGCTGGCTCCTTGGCAAATTCCCATCTTGACGCTGCATCCGGCGGACGCCATCAATTTGCTGGCGCTGGTCCGCGACCGGCCGACGCTGGAATCGGGCATGGTCGCGGGCGACGATCTGCGGTATTGGAGCGAAGCCTTGTCCCTGGCGGGTTCGCTGGTGTACCGCCAGCAGGTCTTGCCATCGCTGGTCGAACGAGGACGCCTGTATCGGGCGTGTTGGACGCCGGTTTTCCTCGGCGGGGACAGCGGCCGGTTGGACCGCCTCGCCCGCGTCATGCCGCCCGTCGCCCGCGCCGTCGGTTCCGACCGCCGCGCCTTGCCGGATACGGCTCCCCGCGCCGTGTTGCGGGAATTTTTGAGCTGGGCCGCCGACCATTTGGTCCGGCGGGTTGCCGCTTCCTCCACCATCGGCCGCGCGGGGCCGATGCCCGCCAGCCTGCACGGACGCTGGCTGCGCGCATTGTGCAAAACCGATGGGGCGATGGCGGGCGATAAGGTCGAGCTGAAGCGGTTGGCCAACCAGATCCGCGACTGGCAGCGGCCGCTGTTGCGCCTGATTCATGCGCCTTATCGGCTGTGTTTTCGCCTGGAGGAGCCGGGGCTCGACCAAGCGGACGCCAAGGAGGGCGCGAAGACCTTGTTGTTCCCCGACGCCGCCGCCGAATGGCGGGTAAGCTACCTGCTGCAAGCGCGCGACGATCCCAGCTTGCTGGTGGCCGCTGACGCGGTATGGAAACCTGAAAGGGGAACCGGCGCGGGCTTGAAGACGCTGGGACCGAACGCGCGGGAAGGCTTGCTCGCCGCCTTGGGGCAGGCGGCGTCCTTGTGTCCGGCCGTCGAAACCAGCTTGAAGGCCGCCCGGCCGGCCGGCTGTACCCTTGATACGGCGGGCGCGTTCCGTTTTCTGGCCGAGGAAGCGCCGCTGCTGGAACAGAACGGCTTCGGCGTGCTG
Organism: Competibacteraceae bacterium UBA6584; assembly: GCA_002433805.1. Taxonomy (GTDB): domain Bacteria; phylum Pseudomonadota; class Gammaproteobacteria; order Competibacterales; family Competibacteraceae; genus Competibacter_A. The sequence goes on from DJIW01000017.1 coordinate 12,169, forward strand.
CTGCCGGCCGCCTGGGCGGGCAAGCGCCGGGTCAAATTGACAGCGCAAGCCAAGGTCAAGCCGCGCTTCGATTCCAAGGCCGGGATGACGCTGGATCAGATACTGGATGTCGAGTGGGAGATCGTGCTCGGCGACGCCGGACTAACCGTCCAGGAGTTGCTGGCGCTGGCCAAACTTAAAGCGCCCTTGGTGCGTTGGCGCGGCCGGTGGGTGCAACTGTCCGCCGCCGAAATTCAGGCGGCGCTGGCCTTGCAGCGGCAAGATGGAGCCGCATTGTCCGGGCGCGAGCTGCTGCGGCTGGCGCTGGGCGCGGAGAGCGGCGCCGGGCTGGCGGTGAGCGGCGTCCAAGCCGGCGGCCCGCTCGGTGAACTGCTCGCCGGTCTGGCGCAAGGCGATCAGATCGCGCCCCTGCCGCCGCCGCCCGGTCTAGACGCCACCTTGCGGCCCTATCAGCAGCGCGGCTACGCCTGGCTGGATTTTCTGACCCGCTGGGGTTTAGGCGCTTGCCTGGCCGACGATATGGGGCTCGGCAAAACCGTGCAGACCCTGGCGCTGTTGCAGCGGCTGCGGGAAGCGGGCGAGAAACGGCCCGCGCTGCTGGTATGTCCGACCTCGTTGATCGGCAACTGGCGCAAGGAAGCCGCGCGCTTCACCCCGCAACTGACGGTCATGACGCATCACGGCGCGGGTCGGGATAAGGGCGAAACCTTCGCCCGACAAATCCGGAATTGCGCGCTGGCGCTTTCCAGCTACGGCCTGCTGCATCGGGATTTGACCTTGCTGCAAGAGGTGGAATGGGCGGCGGTGGTGCTGGATGAAGCCCAGAACATCAAGAACGCCGAAACCAAACAGGCCAAGGCGGCGCGGGCCTTGCGCGCCGGGCGGCGCATCGCGCTGACCGGCACCCCGGTCGAAAATCACATCGGCGATCTGTGGTCGATTCAAGAATTTCTCAATCCCGGCTTTCTCGGCCACGCCGCCCGTTTCAAGCGCGAATTTTTCATCCCGATACAAGTGGAGCGCGACGAAAGCGCCATGGAGCGCTTGCAGCGGCTGACCGGGCCGTTCATCCTGCGCCGGCTCAAGACCGACCGCGCCGTCATCCGAGATTTGCCCGAGAAGCTGGAAATGAAGGTGTATTGCACCCTGAGCAAGGAGCAGGCGACCTTGTACGCAGCCGTGGTGCGGCAGGCGGAAGCGGCGTTGGAAAGCGTCGAAGGCATCGACCGCCGGGCCTTGATTCTGAGCACGCTGCTGCGGCTCAAACAGATTTGCAACCATCCGGCGCATTATCTGGCCGACCGATCACTGCTGCCGGGCCGTTCCGGCAAGCTGGCGCGGCTGGCGGAGATGCTGGAGGAAATCCAGACGGTGGGTGAGCGCAGCCTGATTTTTACCCAGTTCGCCGAAATGGGGCGGCTGTTGCGCGATCACCTGCAAGAGCGGTTGTCGCGAGAAGCGCTGTTCCTGCATGGTAGCTTGAGCAAGGTCCAGCGCGACCGGATGGTGGAGCGGTTCCAGAACGACCCGTCCGGGCCGCCGGTGTTCATTCTGTCGATCAAGGCCGGCGGCGTCGGCTTGAATCTCACTCGCGCCAACCATGTGTTCCATTTCGATCGCTGGTGGAATCCGGCGGTGGAAAATCAAGCCACCGATCGCGCTTTTCGCATCGGCCAGAACCGGCAGGTGGAAGTGCATAAATTCATCTGCCTGGGTACAGTCGAGGAACGCATCGACGAACTGATCGAGCGCAAGCAGTCGCTGGCGGAAAAAATCGTCGGCAGCGGCGAGGCATGGCTCACGGAATTATCCACTCACGAATTAAAAGATTTGTTCCGGCTAAGAGCCGAAGCGGTGGAGGCATAAGGATGGGTTACGACGATTATGGCTATTTTCCCGCCAGCCGGCCGCGCCGGGTCAGCGGCGGCATCAAGGCGCAAAGCCAGCGCGGCGCGTTCGCCAACCGCTGGTGGGCCAAGCGCTGGATCGGGACGTTGGAGCGTTTCAACATCGGCGCGCGGCTAGGGCGCGGGCGCAGTTACGCGCGCCAGGGCCAGGTGCTGGATATCGAAATCGCATCGGGCGAAGTCAAAGCCAGAGTGCAGGGTTCCGAGCGCGAGCCTTATCGGGTGTCGATCAAGCTGAAACCGTTGAGCGCGGCCGACTGGCAAAAACTGACCGAGGCGATGACCGAGGAAGCGCGGTTCAGCGCCAAGCTGCTGGCCGGAGAGATGCCGGAGGACATCGAACAGGTTTTCGCCGCCGAGGGCTTGTCGCTGTTTCCCAGGACGCACGGCGATTTGGCGACGGATTGCTCCTGTCCCGATTATTCCAACCCCTGCAAGCACATCGCCGCCGTTTATTATTTGCTGGGCGAAGCGTTCGATAACGATCCGTTTTTGATGTTCCGCTTGCGTGGGATGGAGCGAGATGCTTTGCTGGCGCAATTGGGCGAAACGGCCGGCGCGGAGGAGGATGAGGACGCGGCGGCCGAACCGGAACCTCTGCCCGAACAACCCTCGGCGTTCTGGACGATGCCGCCTTTGCCGGAAAATGCGACTGGCGCGTTGGCCGCCCCCGCGCAACCCGCCGCCTTGTTGCGGCGGCTCGGCCCGTTTCCGTTCTGGCGCGGGGAGGCGTCGCCGCTGGAAAGTCTGGAGCCAGTTTACGCGGCGATGGCCGCCGGCGCGCTTGGAGCGCTGGAAAAACCGGGGTCTGCTTGAGCCTGTGATTGCAAGACCGTGGAGGACATATGGTCAGCATTCTTCCGTTTTCTCGGCAGTACGCCGATGGCGTCGTCGAGGTCATTCTGCCGATTCAGCAGCATGAGTTCGATATCCCGATCACGCTCGAAGCCCAGCCCGATCTGCAGGATATTGCCGCCTTCTACCAGCGCGGCCAGGGCCATTTTTGGATCGCCGTGGACGATCAATGGGTGGTGGGAACCATCGGTTTATTGGATATCGGCAACCATCAAACCGCTCTGCGCAAAATGTTTGTCAAAGCCTCGCATCGCGGGCGCGAGCACGGCGTCGCTCAGCGTTTGTTCGACACGCTGTTGGCTTGGTGTCAGTCGCAAGGCGTAATGGACATTTATCTCGGAACGACCGCGAGGTTCCTCGCCGCCCATCGGTTTTACGAAAAGAATGGTTTTGACGAAATCGCGCGCGAAGCCTTGCCCGCCCGTTTTCCGGTTATGGCGGTGGACACCCGGTTTTATTGGCGGAAGGTGTAACCGAAAACTAAGCGCTATCGTCCGAATCGGATTTCATCTCATCTGGAATCCGAACCGCCACCACCTCGCCGCGCACGACGACTTCGCCTCCCGCCGCGATGGTGATGTTCACCACCACCTTGCGGTCCTTGATTTCCTGAATTCGGCCGCGCAGTTCGAGCGGTGCGCCCATCGGGGTGGGTTTGTCGAAATCCACGTGCAATGAGGCGGTTACAAAACGCAAGTACGGTTCGCTGCCCATTGGCCGACCGGCGGCGCGGTAGGCGGCGGCCGAGGCCGTTCCCGTGCCGTGGCAGTCGATCAACGAGGCGAGCAATCCGCCGTAGACAAATTCGGGGATGCCGGTGAAATAAGGGCGGGGTTCGATGATCGCCACCGATTCGTCGCCGTCCCACCGGCTTTTGAGATGCAGTCCTTCCGCGTTCAACCGGCCGCAGCCGTAACAGTGGCTGTATTCGTCGGGATAGGTGTCTTGAAAGGCGTCTTGACTCATTGGGACCTCGAATGGCGATTGGGCAGATTGGGTCCTGCACTAAGGGAAAGGCTACGGACAAAGCTCCTTGCCGTCGAAATGCTCCGGTTGGTTGCTCCAGCCGATTTGACCTTTATCGTTCTTGACCTTGACCCACCAAGCGGACATCGGGGGACGCAGGATCTCCAAAGTATTCATGCCTTTGAAATCTCTGACTCTTTTCCCTCGATACCAGATTTTATAATTGTTCTTACCCAGCGGAGTGAGCAGATGGACGAACTCGCCTTTTTTAACCCGTTCGCCGTTGAGCATCAAGGGTTTTAAAAGTTTGGCCTGCCCGGCTTCGGTCGTGATCACCACGCCGGTCAAGCCGTTCACTGTATCGTTTTTTTTAGCGGTAAAGACGACTGGCGCTTTGGCGCTTCTCTGCGCGCGTAACGCGGTAGTTTTATTGACCGTCCATTCGCGATAGCGACAGCATTCCAGCGGACAAACGCCGTAGTCTTCAAAAGAGGTGGGATGAAAGGAATAAGGCGCTGAGAAACTGGCTGATGCCACCAGCAACGCGGTCAGCGTAATCCAAGGACTTAAGTGGCGCATGTCGTCCTCTCCGCTTCAGAGTTTTCAACGACTCTGATCCTGATCGCTTAACGCGGCGGTGTTCTCCAATGCCGCGAACCACGCGGCATAGGGGGTGTTGTGGACCAGTCGCCGGTTGTAATCGGGCGCGCCGTCCCGCCACCAAACCGGCCCGCGCTCGCCCAAGGCGACCTTTGCGGCCTGCACGGCGGCGCGCGCTTGGCGCAGACGGTCTGCGTCAGCATTGCGCCGAGCGACGGCCACCGCGCGCCGCGCCGCCATCAACTCACTGACCCAATGACCGCGCTCCTCGGCCGTCAACGCTGGATTGCTCGTCCGCCACAGCCGATTGCGCACGATGAGGTAGCGACCGTCAGGCGTCACCATGGAAGAATCATCGTTTCGCACGCGGGGTCGCCGCGCCAATTTCCCATTCCGCGATCCCGCCAGTAACCACTCGAAACAAAGGGTGGGCTTGAGGCAGCGCGATCGGTGGCAGATCGGCCAACCAATCCGGCGCTCGGATGCTGAGCTTAGACAGCAAATGCCGCCATTCGTAGGCAAGCTGGTCAGCAGTGGCCGGCATCGGCGCTGCTGGTTGCATTGCGCCAATCTTCGTTTGGTTAAAGCGGTAGCCGCGCCGGTCGGCTTCAAGGCAAACAGCCGTCAAGTAATGGGCGATTTGTGAGGCTGGATGCTCGCATTGGCGAAAGCGCGTCAGTTGCGGGTGGTGCTGATAGCCCCTGGTTTGACCGAGCAACACCGCCTGGGCGAGTAAAGCCTCGCGCCACAGCGCGACCAGACCTCTAGCGTCCAGATATCGGGGATGCAACGTCCATAACCGCATGAGAGCGCTCTAAAAAATTTGCAGATCGACGCCGGCCTGTACTCGGAAAATCGGCGGGCTTATACTGCGCGGCCAGCCGCTCTGGAGCGTGGCGATTTTAGCTGTTTTGATCTCGATAACGCCGCCGGGATATCGGCCCCCCGACGGATAACCTGTTCCGGCCGGATGCAATGTATCGATGCCAAGTGTGTGGAAAGATCCTTCCCGCTCGCACGACTTCGTTTCAAATCACTGTCAAAACCCGCTGCAAATCCTATCCGTTCCGTTCTAAAGCGAATGGGTTCAAGCAAATCAAAGCAGGTTCGCTCACTCAAACAAGCCGCTGGGAATCACGGAATGATCCAGGTGGACAAGGACGAGAAATTGTAAAAGAGACCAGGGTTTGCCCGGCTTGCTATCAGGCCAGCAAAGCATCGATCTAGGCTACACTACTGCCCGATCTCTTTATCCAGCCTATCATGGAACTCGCGTCATGCCCCTCATCAGCTTCGATAATCTCTCCATCGCCTTCGGCGCGGAAAAGCTGCTGGATGGCGCGAATTTCCAATTGGACGCGGGCGAGCGAGTCTGTTTGATCGGCCGCAACGGCGCGGGCAAGACCACGTTGCTGCGTTTGCTGGCCGGGGAGATCCAGCCGGATGGCGGCGAACTCTGGCGGCAGCCGAGCTTGCGGGTCGCCACGCTGGCGCAGGAACTGCCCGCCGATACGACGGCCACGGTGTTCGAGGTCGTCGCGGGTGGCTTGGAATTGGGGACGCTGCTGGCGGCGTATCACGATGCGGCTGTGCATCTGTCGCAAGACCCCGACGCCTTAGGGAAGATGGAGCGCCTACAGCATGAACTGGAAGCCCGTGACGGCTGGCGCTGGCAACAGCGGGTCGAAACCGTCATCAGCCGCTTGCAACTCCCGGCGGATACACCGCTGGCGGAATTGTCGGGCGGCTGGCGGCGGCGGGTATTGCTGGGGCGGGCGCTGGTGCGCGACCCGGATGTGCTGCTGCTGGATGAGCCGACCAACCATCTCGATCTCGAAACCATCCAATGGCTGGAAAACGAACTGCTGGAGTTTCGCGGCGGGCTGCTGTTCGTCACTCACGACCGCGCCTTGCTGCAACGGCTGGCGACCCGGTTGCTGGAGCTGGATCGCGGCATTCTGACTTCGTGGCCGGGCGACTACGCCGCGTTTGTGGAGAAGAAAGCCGCACTGTTGGAAATCGAAGCGCGGCACAGCGCCAAATTCGACAAGAATCTCGCCCAGGAAGAAGCCTGGATTCGCCAGGGCATCAAGGCCCGTCGCACCCGCAATGAAGGCCGGGTGCGGGCGCTGTACGCCTTGCGCGAGGAACGTCGCCAACGCCGCGAACAATCCGGCAAAGCCAGCTTTGCGCTGGAGCAGGCGGAGGTATCGGGCAAGTTGGTGATCGAGGCGCAAAACCTCTTTTACGCCTGGCAAGGCGAACCGCTGATCCGCGATTTCTCGGCCCGCATCCTGCGCGGCGACCGCATCGGTCTGATCGGTCCCAACGGTTCTGGCAAGACCACGCTGCTGAATCTACTGCTCGGCCATTTGTCGCCCGCCAGCGGTCAAGTGCGGCACGGCACCAAATTGGAAATCGCCTATTTCGATCAACTGCGCGAGCATTTAGACCCGGAACAAACCGTGTTGGATAGCGTCGCGGGCGGGCGGGAGACCATCGAACTCAACGGCCAGCGCCGCCACATCATCGGTTATCTGGGCGATTTTCTGTTCACCGCGCAACGGGCGCGCTCGCCGGTCAAATCGCTGTCCGGCGGCGAACGCAACCGGTTGCTGCTGGCCCGCTTGTTTACCCAACCGGCGAATCTGTTGGTCATGGACGAACCGACCAACGATCTCGATCTGGAAACGCTGGAACTGTTGGAAGAACTGCTGCTGGAATACACCGGCACGCTGCTGCTGGTCAGCCATGATCGCGCGTTTCTGGATAACGTCGTGACCAGTTGTCTGGTGTTTGAAAGCGACGGGCGGATTCGGGAATATGTCGGCGGTTACACTGACTGGTTGCGCCAGCGCGCCGCGCCGGAACCCCTGCCCGCCGTCAAATCCAAACCCGCGCCCGCTGCGCCGCCGAAGCCATCGAAACCAGCGACATCCGGGCGATTGGGCTACAACGAACGGCGGGAATTGGAGCAGTTGCCCGCGCGCATTGAAGAATTGGAACAACGCCAGCAGGCGTTACACGACTTGACCGCCGATCCCACTTTTTATAAGCAAGATACAGCCATCGTTACGCAACGATTAGAAGAATTGAAGGCGCTGGAAGTGGACTTGGAAGCGACTTATGCACGGTGGGAAGCACTGGAAGGGCGGGGCGTTGGTTGAAATCGGCTCATCGATGAGTTGCATCGTCGGGGTTTGTATTTGCGGGGTCGTTGTGGCTTGAGCCGACCCCGATTCCGACCCCGGCTCCCATGCCCGCCGCACCCATCCCGCCGCCATCGCCGCCATCCCGACCACCACCGCCACCACCTTCAGAGCGACCCGCGCCACCTGCCGCGCCGCCGCTCTTGCCGCTGCTGCTCGGACGCAGCGGCCCTTGGTTGGGAATGCGCAATTCCGGCGGAACCGGCTCCAGATCCAGCGCCTGCCGGATAAAATTACGCAACGAGATCACCAGTTCAGCCAGATCGACCTTGCGGCCCGCCACCATTTCGGTAGCCGCGTGCGCCGCTAGTCGTACCTGTTCTTCCGTGCCGAGCAGGATGACATCCGACAGCGCCGCTTCGACCGCATCGCGGATACGGCGGCGGCGTTCGGAACTGGCGGGCATCACGGCAGCATCACCGGCTGCACGCGCTGAAACGTCACCGCTTTCAGCCGCATCCGCCAACGCGCCCCTCTGACGCAGTTGCCCTAAATGGCTGGGATCAACCGCCAGTTCGCCGGTGAATGATCCACCCAGCGTTTTATAAGCAGCAATCAGGGTGCGCAGTCGTTCGTTGATCTGGCGGTTTTCGCGCTCGCGTCGCCGCTGGATGGTCTGCATGAAAATCAGGCGGACGCCGACCGCGACCAGCGTCATCAATATCAATCCGAACAGGGTAGATGCCAGGGTGTTCCAGGAGCTGAAGTCGAGAGCGCCGCGCATTAGAAAAGATTATATCCTACTGTTATTATAGAGAAATCCTATTTATTAGGATAGACAATGCGATCTGTGCGGTGTCTGAACGCGGTTTTATTCGAAGCCATGATTACCACAGAGTTCGCACGGGGTAGGCTTGAATGTGGCTGTCGGGTGTCAGCAGCGTCAAGCCGTCGGCAATGGCCTGACCAATCAACATCCGGTCGAAAGGGTCTTGATGATGATGGGGCAACCGCCGTAATTCAAGAACGGCGGCTTCATGCAGGTCTAGCGAGAGGATGTCATGCTTATCACGTTCGGTCGGAACATAGATATGGGGCGGTTCAGCCAGGGGTAGTCGCCCCAAACCATGTTTGATTGCGATTTCCCACGCTGAGATCACACTGAGGTAAAGCGTGTGCGCTGAATCAGTGATTAAGGCGTGGGCGTTGGCCGAAAGTTGCTTGGGATCGCGCACGATCCAGAGAAACACACAGGTATCGAGCAGAATATTCATTCAGTTTCGCCAGTGAAGGCGGCTAAGAATTCTGCGGGTAAGGGATCAAAGAACTCAGGTGGTAATTCGGTGCCGCAATCTGCCGCCAGCCCTAGGGGGCGCGGTCGGGTACGCGGCTTAGGCAGCGGGCGAATTTCAGCGATAGGGATGTTCCGCTTGCATAACAGGATGGTTTCTCCCTGCTCCAGGGCAGGCAGGTAGCGAGAGAGGTGGGTTTTGGCTTCGTGGATGTTGAGCTTGATCATAGGCTGAAATATAATCTATTACTTAGTTTATTTATAGTATGATGTGGAAACTGATTATGCAATACATCATTAGTTCATCAGGTGAGCGACTATCGGTGATTCTGCCCATTGCCGAATACGAGGCACTGCTAAGTCGTGCGTCCGAAGACGAAACTGCCTATCTGTTGCGCGAACCAAATGGGATTATTCTGCTTCAACGAATCGAGAACATCCGCCAAGGCTGTAACTTCGTAGAACGGAAACTGTTGCCTGATGAAGATTAGATGGGAAGCGGATGCTTCGGCGCAATACATAAACTGAAAGTAGTCAGATGAAGTCTTCCTATTTTTAGCCTTCTTGGAGTATCTATTGCAATGAATTTCAGTATTGAATACGAGCAGGAAGATGATGGACGCTGGTTGGCTGAGGTTCCTGAATTACCAGGCGTTCTAGCCTATGGTAGCTATGTTGAGGAAGCGATGCTTAAGGCCGAAGCGCTCGCTTTGCGCGTCATTGCCGAAAGATTGGAACAAGGCGAAAGTCGCCCTGTACCCATTCATTTTTCGATTGCTACTTTTGTATGACGCAATGGTCATCAGATGCTGGCACGTTCAGGTCGGCCTGATTATTTTATTATCTGCTCATGAAGGCGGTCTTGAGTCAAGACGCTGAGTCGTTAGCTATAATTGCGTTAATTTTGTGTCTAAAATAAAATATGACGCAACGCTTGGAGACTTAGATATGCCTGATGAAATTCTTGAAAGAGCGCTTAAGCGTGAGAGAGAACTTAAGGTTGAATTAGAAGAAATTCAAACATTTATAAGAGTTTATGGGAGATTTAGGGTTGATGGCTTTGTACAACCGTGTGACATAACGACTACCATCACGAGAAATGATCGTGATACCGATCTGGAATCAATGCCACCATCTGCGATTTTGAATCTTGAGGCCCCTAAACATAGTAGACGCACACGATCAACTTCTAGCAAGAATGCAGTTATCGAGGCGGCTAAGCGCATCCTCCAAAACCGCACTAATCCAGTCAAGAATTCTGAAATTACACGTATGATTCTTAGCGAAGGCGTCAACATAAAAAGCGATAATAAAGAACGCTATGTCAGTACATTGCTTTCCCATTGTAAAGACTTTAGAACTGCAGGCCGTCGAGTTGGTTGGTTGTTGATTGACGAATCATTGCATGACGCAGAACCATTGCATGACGCAGAATCATTACGTTACAATTCAATTCATGGGTTTATAGATGCGCCAGACGCAGGGGAGCAGCCTATCGACAA
>DJIW01000017.1:22600-23114 GCA_002433805.1 Competibacteraceae bacterium UBA6584
GGGGAGCAGCCTATCGACAAAAACGACGAACAATAAAAAACCCGCACAGATCACCTGCACGGGTTCAAATTTTACAACTACGCCAGCGTGGCGAAAGGGTAAACGCGCTAGGTTAGCATCCTAGTGGGGCGCCTCCGACCAAGGCACACGCCCCTTGCGGGTTCAAGTCCCGCTGCTGGCACCAGTAAAAGGCATGGTGGTGAGGGCACCCCTCTGCCGCCTACTAGCTTATTACGTGTGTATAAATTATACCAAAAGTTGGTAGGTAAAGCTATTGCCCTTTATGCTTTGATTAGAGGGCATATTTTATGCTTGATCTAAAACAAGTATTTGTAAACGCTTACATGCGATTTAGGCTAGGACTGCTAGAGCATGTACGTTCACACTGGAGAAGTTGGCCGAGCCGCTAAGCTCGGCGATGGCGCAAGGTAGCGCCACCTCTACTCATATCTTATTTTCCGTCCTCCTCTCCACCCTCCTTCAACTCTTAAACGTCACCTCCCGCATGCTGCTG
>DJIW01000053.1 GCA_002433805.1 Competibacteraceae bacterium UBA6584
ATATATAATTGCCGGGTTAATAAGTCAAGCTGTGTTCTTACGGATGCTTGGACTTGATGAGCTCAATAGCCCGCCGCCAACCCGCCCGGCCGGCGGGTATCGGAAAACCCGTAGAGACCGGCCGGCGTCCGAACGATGCTCTGGGTATCGCCGATGGCTTCCTTGAAGACCACAGTGTGGCCCCACTCGCGCAGCAGGCGCACGCTGTCCGGGCTGAAACCCTCTTCGAGCCGCAGTTCATCCGGCAACCACTGATGGTGCATCCTCGGCGCGAGCGTGGCTTCGGCGATGTTCATTTGATGATCGATGATATTCGACACGATTTGCAGCACGGTGGTGATGATGCGGCTGCCGCCGGGGCTGCCGGTGACCAACACCGCCTGGCCGTCCTCAAGCACGAAAGTCGGGCTCATCGAACTGAGCGGGCGCTTGCCGGGAGCGACCGCGTTGGCGTCGCCGCCGATCAAGCCATAGGCGTTCGGCGCGCCGGGTTTGGCGGCGAAGTCGTCCATTTCGTTGTTGAGCAGGATGCCGGTGCCGGCGGCGACGATGCCGGAGCCGTAGGAAAAATTCAGAGTGTAGGTCACGGCGACCGCATTGCCGTCGCGGTCGATCACCGAATAGTGGGTGGTCTGTTCGCTTTCGTGCTGGCGCGGTTGGCCGGGCTTGATTTCGGCCGCCGGCCGGGCGCGGTTGGGCTCGATGCGCGCCGCCAGTTCCTTGGCGTAAGCCTTTGAAGTCAATCCGGCGACCGGCACCTTGACGAAATCGGGATCGCCCAGGTATTCGCTGCGGTCGGCGTAGGCCAGCTTCATGGCCTCGGCCAGCCGGTGGACGACCGCCGCGCTGTTCGCGCCCCATTCGGCCAGCGGCCAGTTCTCCAGCATGTTGAGCAGTTGGATCAGGTGCACGCCGCCGGAGCTGGGCGGCGGCATCGAGACGATCTCGTAACCGCGATAGCGGCCGCGCACCGGTTCGCGGACCACCACGCGGTAGTTTTTCAGATCGTCCGCCGTGATCAGCCCCCCATTCGCCTGCATATCGGCGACCAGCCGGCGGGCGATTTCGCCTTCATAGAACGCGGGCGGACCCTGTTCGGCGATCAATTTGAGCGAAGCCGCCAGATCGGTTTGTCTCAGCAGCTCGCCGGGCTGGTAGCCGGAACCGTCGGATTTGAAGAAGATAGCCCGGCTGGCCGGCCAGCGCGCCATCCGCTCGCGGGCTTCATGAAGCGATAACGCCAAATCGAGGTTGACCGGAATGCCTTGCTCGGCCAACTGGATCGCCGGCGCGAGCAGCCGAAACCACGGCAAGCGACCGTGGCGGCCGTGGGCGATGGCCAGTCCCGCCACGGTGCCCGGCACGCCGGCCGCCTGATGGCTGTAGCGGATCCGGGTTTCATCGACCTCGCCCTTGTCGTTCAGATAAAAATCTCGACGGATGGCGGCCGGAGCGGTTTCTCGGAAATCGATGGCTTCGGTCTGTTTGTTGGCCGCGTGGTGAACCAGCATGAAGCCGCCGCCACCCAGATTGCCGGCTTGGGGCAGGGTGACCGCCAGGGCGAAGCCGACCGCCACCGCCGCGTCCACGGCGTTGCCACCCTGGCGCAGGATCTCGACGCCCACTTGGCTGGCCAGCGCGTCCTGGGTGACTGCCATGCCGTTGCGGGCCATGACCGGATGGACCCGGTCGAGCAGGCTGGGGAGTGCGACATCGCACCGGCCCGCGCCCGAATAAACCGCGCAAATAGCCAGAAGAATCGGACCGAACCAGCGGCAAACCAGGGGCGACAAGGTCATGGCGGCCTCCAGCGGAGCGGCTCAAACCAAACCGGCAAGGCGAGCGCGAACGAAGCGGCCAGCCTTGCCGGACAGACGAGGGCGATTTAAAACAGTTTGAACACGTAACCCAACAGCGCGGCGGCCGAACCCAGCAGCGCGATGACGCCGAGCGTCAGGGCCAGCGAGACGCGCGAGGCCAAGCCGCTTTCGGAAGCGCCCGATCCGGCTTGCGCGATCGACCGTTCGGCGGCTTCCCGAGCGATGGTTTCGATGACCGGTTGCAACCCCGAGCGAACGGACTGGATGATCTGCTGCTTGAATTCGGGGGAGGAGGTCATCAACGTCAGGTTGGCCTTGCTTTGTTGATCGATCTGGGTCTCGATTTCTTTGAATAATTCTTCGCGGTTGATTTCCAGGCCGCGCGCGACGTTGCGTTGGGAGACCCCCTCGCTGACTTCGCGGGCCGCCTGTTCGGCCACGCTGCGGGCGCTTTCCTGGGCGGCGCTGCGGGCGGTGCGCTCGGCGGTGCCGCGCGCGATTTCGGTCGCCACTTGCTTGGCGGCCTCCTGCGCGGCGCGCACCGCCGCGTGAGCGGCCCGCCGGCCCAAATCCTCGGAAACGCCGCGCGCGGTTTGGGTGGCGATTTCCCGGGTGAGATTCGGCACCAACTCCTGAATGATGTCGCGGGCGACCTTTTCGGCCGCGGCCCAGGCGACCCGTTCCGCCAGTTGTTCGATGTCGCTGGTTCCCTCGGTCGGCGTTCTCGGCGCGGACGGCGCTTCGCTGGCGGCCATCGCGGGCGCGGCGGGGGCCGGCGTCGGTTTTTCCACCACCGACGGCAGCGGGATCGCATGAGCCGGCGTCGCCGCGTCTTCGAGCGCGATGGCGGCGGTGCCTTCGCTGACTCCGTTCAACACCGCGTCGAGCTGGTCGGGGGTATAGGGTTTGGATAGAAAGCCGACCGCGCCGCTTTCCTTGGCGTCCCGCTTGTCCTCGTCGGTGGCGTTGGCGGAGCACATGATGATGGGCGGCGAATCTTGGAGGTTTTGCCCGGTGATGGCCCGGCTGGTTTCAAAGCCGTCCATGCCCGGCATCATCACATCCATGAAAATGATGTCCGGCTTCTTGTTGTCTAAGTATTTGATGCAGTCCTCGCCGGAGCCCACCCAATCCACCTCGACGCTGCGTTCGAGCAGCAACTTGCGTAAGGTGAGGTGGGCGACTTTGGAATCATCCACCACCAGCGCCTTTTTGATGTTCATGCAAACCTCCTACGCCATCGAAGTCATTAGTTATATTGGACGCGATGCGGTTTTGCAACGGCGCATGACGGAGTCTCGATCATTCGAACAGCAAATGTCTCGCATTTGCGAATTGCTCCAACTATATTAGGAAATTCATGGAACTCGTATTGAATAAAGGGATATACATGTCTTCCCTCTTGTCGTCCCCTCTCGGCCGACAATCCCCTGTGAACTGACCCCGGAGGAATCGGTGATGAAGAGAACTTTACTGGCGTTTTTAGCGCCCCCGGCAGCCGTCATCCGCCACGGATGCGTCGCCTGCACCGCCGCGCCCATCGGCGTATTCTGGTTGAGCGCCCTGGCCAGCCTCGTCCACGGCCTCTCCAGGGGGGCGGTCGGCGCCACCGTTTTGGGCGTCGCGCTGTGGGTGATCGCGGCCGCTTGGGCTCGGTTGGTGCTTCGGGGCGTGGAAAGCGATACGCTGCAACGTGAAGATAGCACGCAAGCGAAGCTGGCGGTACCGCGGTTGGACGAGTCTGACCCATTGGCCCAGCTTCGGGCCGATCACTGAGCACCCCGGCGTTGCGGCGACTTGAAAACGAGGGGGGTTTTTAGCCTCCCTCGGTCGTTTCAGGGACGTTCGTCCGCGGTTTCCTTGGCGCGGGGCAACAGATCCTCGCGGCTGATGCCCAAATAAAGCGCGGTGGCGCTGGCGATATAGATCGATGAGTAGGTGCCCACGACGATGCCGATGATCATGGCGATCGAGAACCCGCGCATCACGGCGCCGCCGAGAAAATACAGCACGATCACCGACAGCAGCGTCACCAAGCTGGTCATGATGGTGCGCGAGAGCGTTTCGTTGATCGAAAGGTTCATGATGTCCATCGTCGAACCCTTGCGCCGCTTGCGGAAGTTTTCGCGGATGCGGTCCAGCACCACCACGGTGTCGTTGACCGAATAGCCGATTACCGCCAGCACCGCGGCCAGTACGGTCAGATCGAACTCGATCTGGAACAGCGAAAACCAGCCGACGGTGAACAGCACATCGTGGATGGTGGCGGCGATGGTTCCCACCGCCAGCCGCCATTCAAAGCGGAACATCACGTAGATCAAAATGCCCGCCAGCGCGCCCAGCGCCGCCAGACCGCCTTGTTCCACCAGCTCTTGGCCGACTTGCGGGCCGACGAACTCCGCGCGCGCCAGAGTGGCGCCCGCGCCGCCCTCGGCGGTTTGCAAGGCGCGCAGCACGTCGTTGCTGAGCGTGGCGGCGTTGCTCTGATCGCCGTGCGGCGGAATGCGGATCAGCACGTCGCGCGAGGTGCCGAAGTGCTGGGTTTGCGCGGCCGCAAAGCCCGCCGCGGCCAGCGTTTCACGGACTTTGGGGATTTCCACCGGCTGCGGGTACTGGACTTCCAGCACCGTGCCGCCGGTGAAATCCAGCCCGAGGTTCATCCCTCGAACCAGCAGCGAGAGCAGCGCGATCAGCAGCACCGCGACCGACCAGGCCATCGCCAGCTTGCGCCAGCGCAGAAAGTCGATATTCGTGTTGTAGAGACTGAAAGGTCCCATGTGTTTTCCGTTCCGTCGCCTAGACGGTCAGCTTTTGCAGCTTGCGGCCGCCGTAAATGAGATTGACCAGCGCCCGCGAGCCGGTGACCGCCGTGAACATGGAGGTCAAAATGCCGATGCTGAGCGTGACCGCGAAGCCCTTGATCGGACCGGTGCCGAAGCCAAACAGCATGATCGCGGCGATCAGGGTGGTCAGGTTGGAATCGAGGATGGTGTCGAAAGCGCGGTCGAAGCCGGCGTGAATCGCCGCTTGCGGGCTGTTGCCGTTGCGCAGTTCCTCGCGGATGCGTTCGTAAATCAGCACGTTGGCGTCCACCGCCATGCCCATGGTCAGCACGATGCCGGCGATGCCGGGCAGGGTGAGGGTGGCCTGCAGCATCGACAGCGCCGCGATGATCAGCACCACGTTGGCGACCAGCGCGGCGGTGGCGATCAGGCCGAAGGTTTTATAGCGCAGCGTCATGAACGCGGCGATCACCAACAGCGAGATCATGGCGGCGCGGAAGCCCTGAGCGATGTTTTCTTTGCCGGCGCTCGGGCCGACCGTGCGTTCCTCGATGATCTCAATCGGGCTGACCAGCGCGCCGGCGCGCAACAGCAAGGCCAAATCGCGGGCTTCGCGGGTGCTGTCCAAACCGGTGATCTGGAAGCGCCGGCCCAGCCGGTCGCGGATGGTGGCGACGTTGATGACTTCCTCGACGGTGAAGGTGCTCTTTTTGAGTTCGCCGTCCACCCGCTTGGTCTCGGTCTTGTTCTCGATGAACACCACCGCCATGCGCTTGCCGATGTTGTCCTTGGTGCCGGCTTCCATGCGGCCGGCGCCCTTGCCGTCCAGGGAGATGAACACCGCCGGCCCGCCGTTTTGCTGGTCGAGACCGGAGGAGGCGTCGACGATGGAATCGCCGGTCAGCATCACCCGTTTTTGCAGCAGCACCGGTCGACCCTCACGATCCTTATACAACCGCGAATTGATCGGAATCCGGTTAGTGCTCGCCGCCTGATTCCAGTCGTTTTCCTCGTCGGCGAGCCTGAATTCCAGAGTGGCGGTGGCGCCGAGGATTTCCTTGGCGCGGGCGGTGTCCTGAACGCCGGGCAGTTGCACCACGATCCGGTCGCTGCCCTGCTGTTGGATGATGGGTTCGGCGACGCCCAACTCGTTGACGCGGTTGCGCAGGATGGTGATGTTCTGTTGCAGGGCGAAATCGCGCTTTTCCTTGATTTCGGGCTCGCCCAAGGTCAGTTTCAGACCGAGCGGTCCCGCGTCGGTCTGTTCCAGGTTGCCCAGGCTCTTGCGCAGCGCTTGCGCGGCCTTGTCGCGTTCGGCCGCATCCTTGAATTCCACCTGCACGCCGCCGGTCGCGGCGCGGCCGACCGAGGTGTACTGCACTTTGTCGTTGCGCAGCTGCGCGCGGATTTCATCCACGTAACCGTCTTCGATCTGCTTGACGGTGGCGTCCATGTCGACTTGCATCAGAAAATGCACGCCGCCGCGCAGATCCAGGCCGAGATACATCGGGTTTAACCCAAGCGCCCGCAGGAAAGACGGGGCCGACGAGGCTAGATTGAGGGCGACGATGTAGTCGCGGCCCAAGCGGTCCTTGAGCAGATCGGCGGCTTTGAGCTGCTGTTCCGAATCGGAGAAGCGGACCAGCAGGCGGTCGGTTTCGAGTTCCAGCCGTTTGTGGGGCAGCTTTTCGGCTTCGAGCAGGCCAGCGACCCGGCTTTGAAACGCGGCGTCGATGGGAATGTTGGCGCGCGCGCTGGAAATTTGCACGGCGGGATCTTCGCCGAACAGGTTGGGCAGCGCGAAGGTCAAGGCCCAGAACAGCGCCAGGCCGATCAGTAGATACTTCCACCAGGGATATTGATTGAGGGCATGCGGAGTAGGCATGAAACGATGATTCCCGCAAGGGCGCCGGGGCGCGGTTACAGATTGCCTTTATAGGTGCCTTTGGGCATCAACGAACCGACAGCTTGTTTTTGGACTTTGATGGTGACCCCGTCGGCGATCTCGACTTGAACGAAGTTGTCGCCCAGTTCGGTGACGCGGCCCAGCACGCCGCCGCCGGTGACGATCTCATCGCCTTTTTTCAAGCCGTCCACCATTTGTTTGTGTTCCTTGGCGCGCTTGGTCTGGGGACGGATCAACAGGAAGTAAAACGCCGCGATCAGGATAATGGGAAACAGCAGGTTCATCAGCCCCATCGCGCCGTTGGCGGGCGCGCCAGCAGTTTGGGCCACGGCCTCTTGGATGAAGAAATTCATGGGGGTTCCTCGTTAATGGCCAGCCCCGCGCCAGCGGCGGATTGGAATGATAAGAGCCGGCATCGTCCGGCCATCGTCGTGTGGGGCGGGGTTCAGGGCCAGTTTTTAAAGCGCGTCATTATACACGGGCGCAATCATTTGCCCGCGCTTTTCGTAAAGTTCCGCCGCGAACGACTCCAGCCGCCGCTCGGCGATCGCCTCGCGCAGCCCGTGCATGAGTTCTTGATAGTAATGCAAGTTATGCAGGGTATTGAGCCGAGCGCCCAAGGTTTCCTGGCATTGATCCAGATGGCGCAGGTAGGCGCGGCTGTAGTGGCGGCAGGTATAGCAGCCGCAGCGTTCGTCGGGCGGTCGGGTGTCGTCGCGGTAGCGGCTGTTGCGAATGCGAATATCGCCGTGGTGGGTGAATAAGTGGCCGTTGCGAGCGTTGCGGGTCGGGAGCACGCAGTCGAACAGATCCACTCCCCGACGCACCGCCTCGACGATGTCCTCGGGCTTGCCGACGCCCATCAGATAGCGCGGCGCGGGTTGCGGTAGCAGCGGCAGGGTGAAATCGAGAATATGCAGGCGTTCCGCCGGCGGTTCGCCCACGGCCAGCCCGCCGATGGCGTAGCCGTCGAAGCCGATTTCGCGCAGTCCTTCCGCCGAGCTCTGGCGCAAATGCGGGTACATACCGCCCTGCACGATGCCGAACAGCGCGGCGGGGTTATCGCCGTGAGCGAGCTTGCTGCGCCGCGCCCAACGCAACGACAGCTCCATGGACTGACGGGCTTCGGTTTCGCTGGCCGGGTAGGGCGTGCACTCGTCGAAGATCATGACGATGTCCGCGCCCAGGGCGCGCTGGACCGCCATCGACTCCTCCGGTCCTAGAAAGACCGTGCCGCCGTCCACCGGCGATTGGAATTTCACGCCGGCTTCGCTGATCTTGCGGATCGCCGCTAGACTGAAGACTTGGAAGCCGCCGGAATCGGTCAAAATCGGCCCCTGCCAGTGCATGAAATCGTGCAGGTCGCCGTGCTGTTGGATGATGGCGGTTCCGGGCCGCAACATCAGGTGAAAGGTGTTGCCGAGCAGGATTTCGGCGCCGCTGGCGCGCACCTCTTCCGGCGTGAGCGTCTTGACCGTGCCGTAGGTGCCGACCGGCATGAAGGCGGGGGTTTCCACCGTGCCGCGCGGGAAAGTCAGCCGGCCGCGCCGCGCCGCGCCGTCGGTGTGAAAAATTTCAAAATTCATGTTGTCAGATCAGGGTGCTAGACGTTGTCGGATCACGTATGGTGATGGTTGAGCGCCAAGCTGACAAGGCGGGCCGCTGCGCGGTCATGGCCTAGCTGGGCATTTGGCTTGCGAAACTCGGGGATGATCGATCTTGAGTCTGCCGCGAACGCGGCTTTTTCCAAGAGACGGCTAGATGAAAATTCGGTTTGGATACAGTGCGATTTTTTGGGGAAGTTGCGCGCTGGCGGTTGCAACGGCCGAAACTGTGCCCTTGATGAAAGTAACGGTCGGGTCGGCGGAGTTTCAGGTGGAGTTGGCCCAGACGCCCGAACAGCGCGAGCGCGGCCTGATGTACCGGGCCGAATTGCCCGGCGATCGAGGCATGTTGTTCGTGCAGTCGCCAGGGCCGACGGCGTTTTGGATGAAGAACACCCTGATTCCCCTGGATCTCCTGTATTTTGACAACGAAGGGCGCTTGTCCCAGATCGTGGCGGAAGCGCCGCCTTGCAAGGTTGAGAACTGTCCGATCTATCCCAGCAAGACGCCGGAGGTGCGCTACATTTTGGAGATTAACGCCGGAGAAGCGGCGCGGCGCGGTATCCGGCTCGGTGATCGGTTGAAGCTGGAACGACCGCCAGCGCCATGAACTTAGCAACCACCTCGATGGATTCAACGTGTATGGAAGCGGATGCGGCGTCGCCCGCCTCGGACGGCCGACCGTGCTTCATCCGGTTCGGTCGGGCTGTTTGCGGCGATTTAAGTCAGGCCGAGCGGCGCGAATGGTGGTTGGCCAACGGGTTGGGCGGTTACGCCGCCGGCACGGTGGCGGGCACCTTAACGCGCTGCTATCACGGTCTGTTGATCGCGCCGGTGGGGACGACCTTGGAGCGTCGGTTGCTCATGGCCAAGGCTGACGCCACGCTGCTGGTTGACGGGCGGGAAATTCCCTTGTTCGCCAATCGCTGGAGCGGTGAAGTGGTGGACCCGCGCGGTTACGTTCACCTCGAAGCGTTCTGGCTGGAAGGGCGAATGCCGGTCTGGCGCTTTGCCGTGGGCGATGTCGTGTTGGAGCAACGGATTTGGATGGAGCCGGAGGCCAACACGACGTATGTCGCTTACCGGCTGCTGGGCAACAGCAAACGCGATGTGCGGTTGCGCGCGCGGTTGCTGGTTAATGATCGTGACCACCACGCCATCACCCGGCCGGAAGGTTTCACGCCGCCTGTTGAAGCGCCGACGCCCGCCGCGCGCCTGATCCAAACCTCCGAATTTTCCCTGCGGATATCGGCTGTGGCGGGCGAAATCGAAGATCGGATGGTTTGGTTTGAGAATTTCGATTTGCCGCTGGAGCGCGAACGCGGTCTGGCGGATCGCGACCGCCATCTTTGCGTGGGCGAGGCGGTACTGGACTTGAATGCCGAGGCTTGGTGCGGAATTGTCGCCAGCGTGGAGCACGAGGCTTCGCTGGATTTGGAGGCCGCGCTAGGGCGTTTTCGAGCGCGCGAAGCGGATTTGTTGGTTCAAAGTCGGAAAGTGCCCGAACTGCGCCGCGCGCCGGCTTGGGTTAATCAATTGGTGTTGGCGGCGGATAGTTTTATTTTTGCGCGACCCTTGTCGGATTTGCCCGAAGGCCAGTCGGTGATCGCCGGTTATCCCTGGTTCGGCGATTGGGGGCGCGACACCATGATCGCGCTGCCTGGATTGACCTTGGCCACCGGGCGCTGGGAAGTGGCCCGCCGGATTTTACTCACCTTCGCGCGCTTCATCGATCAAGGAATGTTGCCCAATCAATTTCCTGTGTCAGGCGAGGCGCTTTGCTACAACACAGTGGACGCCGCCCTCTGGTATGTAGAGGCATCGCGCGCCTATGTGGAGCACAGCGCCGATATGGAGACCTTGGCGCGACTGTTTCCGGTATTGCAAGAGATCGTGGCCTGGCACGTGTCAGGGACGCGCTATGGCATCGCCATGGATCGCGACGATGGGTTACTGAAAGCGGGTGAACCGGGTCTGCAACTGACCTGGATGGACGCCAAAGTTGACGGTTGGGTGATTACGCCGCGTATCGGCAAGCCGGTCGAAATCAACGCGCTTTGGTATAACGCGCTGCTCGTCGTCGCCGATTTTGCCCGCCAGTTAGGGCAACCCTCGGACTTTTACCAAGAGTTGGCGGCGCGGACGCAAAGCGGGTTTCAACGCTTCGTCCGTCTCGATGATGGCGGGTTATTCGATGTTATCGACGGTTCCGACGGTGAGGATGCACACATCCGCCCCAATCAAATCTTCGCGGTTAGCCTGCCTCACGTCCCGCTCGATCTGGCGACAAAGCAGGCGGTGTTGCGAATCTGCGGGCGCGATTTATTGACCTCTTACGGGCTGCGATCCTTGGCCGTTGATCACCATGAATTTTGTCCTCATTACAGCGGCGGGGTTTTGGAACGGGACAGCAATTACCATCAGGGGCCGGTTTGGGGATGGCTGTTGGGTCATTACGCGCTAGCGGCCTATCGGGCGCATGGCGACTCAGCCGAGGCGCGCCGCTGGTTGCACCCCATTCGAGATCATTTATTGGATGCCGGATTGGGCACAATCAGCGAAATTTTCGATGGAGCGCCGCCCCATCGGCCGCGAGGCGCGCCCGCGCAAGCCTGGTCGGTGGCGGGTATCCTGGAGGCTTGGTGGCGGCTGCGGTTGTCAAACTAAGGCCACAGTTTGTTGAAAAACTTTCAAATTGACCGCCGCCTGACGATCAGGACGGTGACTTCATGCTCGGCCTTCCGAAGCCTGGTGGCTTGATTTTCGCCACCAGGCTGTCGCATTGAGGGCTTTAGTCAGGCCGTGGGCTTATTTCACTGGCGTATTCATATCCGTCTGAATCTCACTGATGCTTAAAGCGCGATTGTAGATTCGGATATCATCGATAGAGCCTTTGAAATACTCACCCCAAGCGCTGTTGCCGCCAATTCTCAATGGTTTAGAAGACGTTTCTATACCGCCCTTGATCGAGCGTTGGGCCACTAATGAGCCATTGACATAAAGGCGTTGGTTAACACCATCGTAAGTGGTTGCCAAATGGCTCCAGCTATTGGTTGCTAACGAACCATTGCCATACAGCAAGGGATAATCTCCTACTTTTGTCCCCATTGCCGGAGCATTTGCAAAGGTTGTGTTGGAATAGAGATAATAACTAGGAGCACTCTCTTTTAGAATCACAGTCCGCCAACCGGTATTGACGGTGGGATATACCCAGGCTTCTAACGTCATGACGGTAGTCAGATCCAAAGTCGCTGAATCGGCTACCGTCACCAAATCATCGACGCCATCAAAAGCTAGGGCTCTGCCGTATTTGCCCGAGGTCGTTCGAGCGGCGCCAGCAATAGCACCCGCATTACCTCTGCGGGATAGATCGACAATCGTTGCGCCGCTCGCTTCTTCGAAGTTGTAAGCGGCGACTAAACCACCAGAATTTGCGCCTGTCGAAGTCACGGTAATGTAACTTGTCTGGGTTTTGCTATTGGCTCCGGCTGGCCCCTTGGCGGTCAGCTGCACCGTATAACTCCCTGTCTTGGCATAAGTATGCCCGGGGGCCGATTCGCTACTGGTGCCGCCGTCGCCAAAATTCCAGGAGTAACTGGTAATGGTTCCGGTAGAGGTGTTTTTGAAGACGGTCGTTAGAGGGGCGGCGCCCGAGGTGGGTGTTGCGCTGAAGCTGGCTATGGGAGCTGCTGCCGAGACCGTAATATAGCTGGTTTTAGTCGCGGTATTGCTACCACCTGGGCCTGTGGCTTTAAGGGTGACCGTATAAGTTCCAGGCTTTGAGTAAGTTTTGATGGCGGTTTTGGCGCTGCTAGTGGTTCCATCGCCAAAGTTCCAAGC
>DJIW01000050.1:0-203 GCA_002433805.1 Competibacteraceae bacterium UBA6584
GGTTAGCGTTATGATTTACGCCTTTGTCAGCGATCCTATTAACTATCCGCCGCCGCGCCTGGGCGGCCGGCAACGACATTAGGGGCTTTCATGGAACTCGCTTGCCTGGATCTGGAAGGAGTTTTGGTTCCGGAAATTTGGATCAACGTCGCCGAGCATACCGGGATCGAAGCGTTACGCCTGACCACGCGCGACATTCCCGA
>DJIW01000050.1:345-23898 GCA_002433805.1 Competibacteraceae bacterium UBA6584
CATGTGTCGTTCTACACTGACCACGCGCGACATTCCCGATTACGATCAATTGATGCGGGGACGGTTGGCGCTGCTCGAGCAGCATCAGTTGAAACTGTCTGACATCCAGCGGGTGATCGCCGCAATGGGTCCGTTGGAAGGGGCCGGCGAGTTCCTGGATTGGTTGCGCGAGCGTTTCCAAGTCGTAATTTTGTCCGATACCTTCTATGAATTCGCCGCGCCGTTAATGCGCCAACTCAGTTGGCCGACGCTGTTTTGTCATCGTCTGGAAGTGGTGGAGGATCGGATTGTCAATTACGTTCTGCGCCAGGAAGATTCCAAACGCCAGGCGGTGCGCGCCTTTCACGGCCTCAACTGCCGGGTGATCGCCGCCGGCGATTCTTACAATGACACCGCCATGCTGGCGGAAGCCGAAGCCGGAATTCTGTTCCGGCCGCCGCAAAATGTGATCGACGAATTCCCGCAATTTCCCATCGCGCGAACCTTCGATGAGATGCGCGCCGAATTCAGCAGGGCCAGCCTCCGTCGCGTGTAGGCCGCCAGCGTTTAACGAGGGATGATCATTTCAAAATTGCTGATGATGCGGGATCCGCGGGGGGAGAACTGAGCCATCGCCCGACAAAA
Source organism: Competibacteraceae bacterium UBA6584 (assembly GCA_002433805.1). GTDB lineage: Bacteria > Pseudomonadota > Gammaproteobacteria > Competibacterales > Competibacteraceae > Competibacter_A. The sequence goes on from DJIW01000050.1 coordinate 970, forward strand.
GACTTCCGATTATTTGATCGGGATCGACCTTGGCACCACCCACACGGTGGTGGCCTATGCTGAGCTGAAAGCCGCCGGAGCGGCGGAAATCCATCAATTCGCCATCGAGCAGTTGATCGCGCCCGGCGCGGTGGCGGCTCGGCCGCTGCTGCCTTCGGTGCGCTACCACCCGGCGGCTGGCGAATTGGCGGCGGCCGATACGCGATTGCCTTGGTCGTGTTCCGATCCCGGCGATATCGCGGATGCAGTGCTGGGCGAACTGGCGCGCGAGCGTGGATCGCGCGTGCCGGGACGCTTGGTGGCCAGCGCCAAAAGCTGGCTGTCGCACGCGGGGGTGGATCGCACCGCGCCGATTTTGCCGTGGGGCGCGGCGGATGACATCGCCAAGGTTTCGCCGGTCGCCGCCAGCGCCAGCTATCTCGCCCATATCAGAAGCGCTTGGAACCAACGCTTTCCCCGTCAGCCGCTGGAGCGTCAAGAAGCGGTGTTGACCGTGCCGGCTTCGTTTGATGAAGCCGGTCGGGCGCTGACGGTGGAAGCCGCGCGGCTGGCGGGTTTGCCGCAATTGCGGTTGCTGGAGGAACCGCAAGCGGCGTGCTACGACTGGCTGCACCGCCATCGCGCCGACCTAGCGGCCGCATTGGGCGAGTCGCGCTTGTTGTTGGTTTGCGATGTGGGCGGCGGCACCACCGACCTGACCTTGATTCAGATCGAGCCCGGCGAAACCGAACCGCGCTTGACTCGCATCGGGGTGGGCGAGCATCTGATGCTCGGCGGCGATAACATGGATTTAACCCTGGCGCGGATCGCCGAGGCGCGTCTGAGCGGAGAGCGCCTGAACGTCGGCGCGCTATCGCAATTGCTGCAGCAGTGTCGAAACGCCAAGGAGCGGTTGCTGGCGGAGGATGCGCCGGAACGGGTTCCGGTGACGGTGCTGGGCGGCGGCGCGCGGTTGATCGGCGGCGCGCGGTCGGCGGAGTTGAGCCGCGACGAAGTCCTGACGCTGCTGGTGGACGGGTTTCTGCCGTTGGTCGAACCGGCGGAGCGGCCGCGGGGCCGGCGCGCCGCCGTGGTCGAATTCGGCCTGCCTTACGCCGCCGATCCGGCGATCAGCCGGCATCTGGCCGCGTTCTTAAACCACCACGCCGAGGCTGCCCGCCGGGCGTTGGGCCAAAGCGAACCCACTGATCGCCTTCCGATTCCAGATACCGTATTGCTAAACGGCGGCGTTTTTCACGGCGCGGCGCTGGCGGATCGGCTGTTGGGGCTGTTGGCGAACTGGCGCGGACAAGCCTTGCGACGGCTCGACAATCCCGATCCCGATTTGGCGGTGGCGCGCGGGGCGGTGGCCTACGGGCTGGCGCGGCGCGGCGAGGGTTTGCGGATCGGCGGTGGCTCGGCGCGCGGTTATTTTTTGCTGGTCGAGAGCGACAGCGAGCGCAAACAAGGCGTGTGCTTGTTGCCGCGCGGCACGGAAGACAGTCGGCCGATTCAATTGGATCGAAGCTTTTCGCTGCGGCTCGGCGCGCCGGTGCGGTTCCATCTGCTGTCGTCCACCGGCGATGCGGTCTATCGGCCCGGCGAAGTCGTGGCGCTGGATAAAGAGGAGTTCGTGCCGTTGCCCCCCATCGCCACGGTGATCGACAGCGACGCCGCCGGCGAGGCTCCGGTGCGGCTGGTCAGCCAGTTGACCGAGGTCGGCACGCTGGATGTGGAATGCGTGGCGGCGGACGATCCGACGCGGCGCTGGAGTCTGGCTTTTCAACTGCGCGGTGGCGACGCGGCGACGCTGGCCCGTTTGCACCCGCGGTTTCCGGATGCGGCGGCGCGGTTGGAACGTGGTTACGGCGCGCGCGCCACTGATGTCGAACAAAAAGAAATCAAAAATTTGCGCGCTGATTTGGAGCGCTTGCTCGGCAAGCGCGAGCGTTGGGACACGCCCCTGTTGCGCGAGCTGGCCGGCGTGCTGCAGGCAGGCGCGCGGCGTCGGCGGCGCTCGGCGGACCACGAACGGCTGTGGTTCAGTCTGACCGGCTATTGTTTGCGGCCAGGATTCGGCTATCCCCTGGATGACTGGCGGGTGAAGCAGTTGTGGGCGCTGTACCCGCAGGGCATGCAATACGGTCAGGACGCGCAAAATCGAGCGGAATGGTGGACGTTGTGGCGGCGGGTGGCCGGCGGCTTGGACGCGGCGGCGCAGGCGCGGTTGAGCGAGGATCTACTGGCCGATCTGCGGCCGCTGACCGGCAAGGCGGCGAAGGACAAAACGCCGGGCGTCGAGGACATGGCGCGGCTGGCCGGCGTGTTGGAGAGGTTGCCGGCGACGCGCAAGCTCGAGCTGGGCCGGCTGCTGCTGGCGCGGCTGGCGCGCAAGGGCGAATCGCCGCAGCTGTGGTGGGCGGTCGGCCGCTTGGGAACGCGGGTGCCGGCTTACGGCAGCGCCCACGACGTGATCCCGGCGGACGCGGCGGCGGACTGGCTGGAGCGGGTGATCGCGCTCGATTGGCGCGCGGTGACGCCGGCTCCGTTTGCGGCCGCGCTGCTGGCGCGGCTCAGCGGCGACCGGGAACGCGACTTGGACGACGGATGGCGGGCGCGGGTACTGGAACGGCTGCGCGCCGCTAAAGCGCCCGCATCCTGGCTGCGGATGGTCGAGGAGGTCGCGGATCTGGACGAAACCGACGCCGGTCGAGTCTTTGGAGAAGCGCTGCCGCCGGGATTGCGGCTGGTGGCTTAGGCGCGGATCGGCCGGCCAACAACGTCAGCGTGCCGGCGGCGGAGATCGCGCGGGCGTGGGGCGGCTTGGCGACCACCCTTATCCTGGGTTGGAATCAGGCCGCCACGCTCAATTCCAGCACCTTGCGACTGGCGGCCAAATCGACGTCCCCATGTTCGCCGAGTTTGGTCAGCTTGTGGCGCTCCAGTTGGCTCACCAGAGCCGGCACGGCGTCGGCCGCGATTCCGTAATCGCGCAGGTAAGTCCGCACCCCCATCCGCTCGAAAAAGTCGCGGGTCTTGGCGATGGCCGCGTCGATCCGCCCGTCCTCATCGCCGTCGGTGAGATTCCAGACGCGGGCGGCGTACTGCAGCAGTTTCTCCCGCTTCTTGTCCCGTTTGACCGCCAGCATGCTCGGCAGCACGATCGCCAGGGTTTGAGCGTGGTCGAGTCCGTGCAGGGCGGTGATCTCGTGACCGATCATGTGAGTGGCCCAATCGCCGGGAACGCCCGAGCCGATCAAGCCGTTCAAGGCCAGGGTGGTGCACCACATAATGTTGGCGCGCACCTCGTAATCGTCCGGCGTCGCCAGCCCCTTGGGGCCTTCCTCGATCAACGTCAGCAGCAGCCCTTCGGCGAAGCGATCCTGAATCGGCGCGTTGACCGGATAGGTCAGATACTGCTCCATGATGTGGGTGTAGGCATCGACCACGCCGTTGCCGATTTGCCGGGGCGGCAGGGTAAAAGTGGTGGCCGGATCGAGCACCGAAAAGCGCGGATAAACCAGCGGGTGCATGAACGCCAGCTTGTCGCGGGTGGCGCGGCGGGTGACGACCGCGCCGCTGTTCATTTCCGAGCCGGTCGCGGGAAGGGTCAGGATCGAGCCCAAGGGTAGGGCTTGTTCGATGCGGCCGCGCTTGGCCAGGATGTCCCACGGTTCGCCCGCGAACGGCACGGCGGCGGCGATAAATTTGGTGCCATCGACCACCGAGCCGCCGCCGACCGCCAGGAGAAAATCAACCTTTTCCCCGCGAGCCCGCTCGACCGCCTGCATTAAGGTCTCATAGGTCGGATTGGGTTCGATGCCGGCGAATTCGAACACGGTCCGTCCGGCCAAGGCGGCCATGACCTGCTCGTAAACGCCGTTTTGCTTGATGCTGCCGCCGCCGTAAGTCATCAGGATGCGTCGGTCTTTGGGGATTTCCTTGGCGATGGCGGCGATTTGACCCTTGCCGAACAAAATTTTGGTCGGGTTATAAAAACTGAAATTGAGCATGGCGCAGTTTCCTCAAAAATGGATCAGTCGGCGACGTGGAGGACGATCTTGCCGCGCGCGTGGCCACCTTGGCTGATGGCGTGCGCCTGGCGGGCCTCGGCCAACGGCAGCACGCTGTGAATGATCGGCTTTATTTTGCCCTCGTCGATCAAGCGGGTGATGGCTCGCAGTTGTTCGCCGTCGGCGTGAATGAAGACGAAGGCCCGGCGCACGCCGCGTTCGGCGGCGGTTTCCTTCGACGGCGGGCTGACCACCGAAACCAGTATCCCGCCGGGTTTCAACACCTTCCAGGACCGTTCCTGGGTGTCGCCTCCGATGGTGTCGAGCACGACATCCACCTCGTGGACCGCATCCTCGAAACGAAATTTGGTGTAATCGATAAATTGGTCGGCGCCCAGTTCGGCCACCAGTCCGGTGTTGGCCGCCGAAGCCGTGGCGATCACCCGCGCGCCGCGCGCCTTGGCCAATTGCACCGCCAAACTGCCGACCCCGCCGGCGGCGGCGTGGATCAACACGGTTTGGCCCGCTTGCAATTGGGCGGCGTCCACCAGCGATTGCCAGGCCGTCAGCGCGGCGAGCGGCACGGCAGCGGCGTGGATGTGATCGAGCGCGGCCGGCTTGCGAGCGACTTCGCTGGCTTTAACGGCGATGTATTCCGCGTAACCGCCGTCGCGTTCGATGTCGGGCCGGAGGTAAACCTCGTCGCCGGCTCGAAAGCCGGCGGCTTCGGGTCCGACCTCGACGACCTCGCCGGAGACGTCCCAGCCGAGCACCAGCGGCAGCTGGTGCCGCAGCGCGTCCTGTAAATAACCTTCCCGGATTTTCCAGTCGACCGGATTGACCGCCGCCGCGCGAATCCGAATCAGCAGATCATCGGGTTTGAGCTTCGGCATCGACACATCTTCGTAGTGCAACACTTCAGGACCGCCATAGGCGTGAATGCGCACGGCTTTCATGGTCAACATCATGCTAAATTCTCCGAAAGCGGCCGTTGGGAACATTTTTGTTATGACCAGATAAACCATTGCCTCGTTAAAAGCATTCGGCAACCATAAATCATTATCATTCTGCTAGGGTCGTTTTATGTTTTCCACCGTGCCGGCATCCGATCGAAAGGAAGCGCCTCATGCGGCATAAGGCCGCAGCCGGTTTGCTGTGCGCCGTCACCGTGTTGGCCGGTTGCGGCCCGTCCCAGGACGCGCCGTCGGTAGCGGCCGTCAGACCGGTATTGGTGCGGCCGGTCGCCACGGGAAATACGGTTCCGGCGGTGTATTCCGGCGAGGTGCGCGCCCGTTACGAATCGGATTTGGCCTTTCGGGTGCCCGGCAAATTGGTGGCCCGCCACGTCGATGTCGGCGCGCGGGTGGAGCGCGGCAAAGCCTTGGCCCGGCTCGATCCCGCCGACCTGCGGCTCAACGCCGAAGCCGCCCGGGCGCAGTTGGCCGCCGCCGAGAGCGATTACGCCCTGGCCGACGCCGAACAGAACCGTTACGCCGCCCTGTTGGAAAAAAAGCTGATCGCGCAATCGCTTTACGATGCCAAGGTCACGGCCTACAAGGCGGCCAAGGCCAAGCGCGATCAGGCGCGCGCTCAACAGGCCGTGATCGACAATCAGGAGAACTACAGCATGTTGAGCGCCGATCACCCCGGCGTGGTGACGGGGGTGCTCGCCGAAGTCGGCCAGGTGGTCAGCGCCGGCCAACCGGTGTTCAGGGTGGCGCGCACCGATGAAAAAGAGATCGCCATCAATATTCCCGAGCGTCAAGTCGCCGAAACGCGCGCGGCCAAGGCGATGTGGGTGACGTTGTGGGCGCGGCCGGAGTTGCGGTTGCCGGCCGAATTGCGGGAGCTGTCGCCCGCCGCCGACGCGGCGACCCGCACCTATGGCGCCCGCATCCGCTTGCTCGCCAACGACCCGGCGGTTCAATTGGGCATGACCGCGCAAGTCGCCGTTCAATCCCCGTCCTCGGAAACCGCGCTGGTGGTGCCGCTGACGGCGGTGGTGGATCAAGGCGGCGGGCCGGCGGTCTGGGTGGTGGTCGACGGGAAAGCCCAGCGCCGTCCGGTCGAAATCCGCCAATATCGCGAGGACGGCGCGGTGCTGGCCAGCGGGGTCCAGGTCGGGGAACCGGTGGTGACGGTCGGCGCGCACAAGCTGGTCGACGGACAGCCGGTGCGGCCGGTGGTTCAGGACGCCGCGGCGGCCGCCAAACCGCCATGACCGGTTTTAATCTGTCGGCTTGGGCGATCCGCCATCGGGCGTTGGTCGGATTTTTTATCGCCGCCGCCGCCCTGATGGGCGTCTACGGCTACCAGCGGCTCGGTCAGGCGGACGATCCGCCGTTCACCTTCAAGGTGATGGTGATCCGCGCCCTGTGGCCGGGCGCGACGGCCTTGGAAGTGGAGCAGCAGCTCACCGACCGGATCGAAAAGAAATTGCAGGAAGCCCCCCAAGTCGACCGGTTGGTCAGTTATTCGCGCCCTGGTGAGTCGGTGGTCCTGTTCGTCGCCAAGGATTCCGCGCCGGCCGCCATGATTCCCGAGGTGTTTTATCAGGTCCGCAAAAAGATTGGCGACATCCGCTACCTGTTGCCGCCCAATGTGTTGGGGCCGTTTTTCAACGACGAGTTCGGCGATGTCTACGGCAACATCTACGCGCTGGTGTCGGACGAATTAAGTTACGCCGAATTGAAAGCCTACGCCGATCAAGTCCGGGACCGGCTGCTGCGGGTCGGCCAAGTCGCCAAGGTCGATCTGTTCGGCGAGCAGGATGAAAAAATCTACCTGGACATCGCCAACGCCAAGCTGGCCACGCTCGGGCTCGATCTCAACGCCGTGCTTCAGGCGTTGGCGCGCCAGAATGCGGTGTCCGGCGCGGGTTTTTTCGAAACCGCCGGCGAGCGGATTTATCTGCGGACCAGCGGCGCGTTCGATACGGTGGAGGATGTGCGCGAAACGGTGATCCGCGCCAACGGCCGGGCGTTTCGCATCGGCGACATCGCCGATGTCCGGCGCGGCTATGTCGAGCCGCCCGCGCCTCGGGTGCGCCACGGCGGCCGCCAGGCCATCGCCATCGGGGTGGTGATGACCCTCGGCGGCGATATCATCCAGCTGGGCCAACATCTGAAAGCGGAGATCGAAGGCTTGCAAGAGCGGCTGCCGCTGGGCGTGGATTTGCGGGAAGTCGCCAGCCAACCGGCGGTGGTGGAGCGCTCCATCGGCAATTTCGTCAAGGCGTTGACCGAGGCGGTATTGATCGTGCTGGCGGTCACCTTTTTCAGCTTGGGGCTGCGCACCGGCATGGTGGTGGCGCTGTCGATTCCGCTGGTGCTGGCGGTCACCTTTCTGCTGATGTGGCTGTTTAACGTCGGTCTGCACAAGATTTCGCTCGGAGCGCTGATTTTGGCGCTGGGGCTGTTGGTGGACGACGCCATCATCGCCGTGGAGATGATGTGGGTCAAAATGGAGGAGGGCTGGGAGCGCGCCAGGGCCGCCGCCTTCGCCTACACCAGTACCGCCGGGCCGATGCTGTCGGGCACGCTGGTCACGATGGCCGGTTTTTTACCCATCGCCACGGCGCGGTCCTCCACCGGCGAATACACGATTTCGATTTTTCAGGTCAACGCGATCGCGCTGTTGCTGTCGTGGCTGGCGGCGGTGGTCGTCATTCCCTGGCTCGGCTTTCAGATGCTGCCGGACCCGCGCGCGCCGCGCCAGCCCAGGCTGTTGGCGCGGTGGTGGCGTCGCGCCCGCCACCAGCCGGTCGAACCGGTGATATCCGGCGTTCACAACGAATATGAGGTTTACCACACGCCGTTTTACCGCCGGTTTCGCGGTGTCGTGGAGTGGTGCGTGTCCCACCGCTGGCTGGTGGTCGCCATCACGGTCGCGCTGTTCGCGCTGGCGATCGTGGGGTTCGGCAAGGTGCAACAGCAGTTTTTTCCGGTATCGACTCGATTGGAGCTGATGGTGGATCTGCGGTTGCCGGAAGGGTCTTCGCTCAAGGCGGTGGAAACCGAAGTCCATAAGCTGGAGGAGGTGCTGCGGAAGGAGCCGGGCATCGACAACTTCGTGGCTTACCTCGGTTGGGGCGCGCCGCGCTACTATTTGGGCTTGGACCAACAGTTGCCGGCGGCCAATTACGCGCAATTCGTCATTCTCACCCAGAGCATGGAGGCGCGCGAGGCTTTGCGGGCGCGGCTGATCGCTTGGTTCGAGACCGATTTTCCCGGCTTGCTCGCCAACGTGACCCGCGTCGAGAACGGGCCGCCGGTCGGATTTCCGGTGCAATTTCGGGTGTCCGGTCAGGATTTGCCAGCATTGCGAGCGCTGGCCGGCGAAGTCGCGACCATCATGCGCGGCAATCCCCATCTCAGTAACGTGCAATTCGACTGGGACGAACAATCCAAAATCGTCGGCATCGAAATTGACCAAAACAAGGCGCGCTTGCTGGGTTTGAACAGTCAGGATTTGGCGCAGGTGCTCAATACCGCGCTCAACGGCTTGGCCGTCACCGCCTATCGCGAGCGCGACAAACTGATCGAGGTGGTCTTGCGGGCGGATCTCGCCTCGCGGACTCACTTAAGCGTGCTCGGTGAATTGACGGTGCCGACGGCAAGCGGCAAGAGCGTGCCGCTTTCGCAAGTCGCGCGGCTGCGGTACGGGTTTGAACCGGGGGTGATCTGGCGGCGCGACCGGCTGCCGACCATCACGGTGCGCGCCAACGTTTACGGCGCCATTCAACCGGCGACGGTGACGGCGCAAATCGAACCGCTGCTCGCGCCCATTCGCGCCGCGTTGCCGGAGGGATTCCGGCTGGAGACCGGCGGTACGGTGGAGGAATCGGCCAAGGGTCAGAAGTCGGTCATGGTCGGCATGCCGCTGTTCGTGTTGGTGGTGCTGACCATTCTGATGGTGCAGTTGCAGAGTTTTTCGCGGGTGGTGATGGTGCTGTTGACCGCGCCGTTGGGCTTGATCGGCGTGACGCTGTTTTTGCTGCTGTTCGATCAGCCGTTCGGCTTTGTGGCGATGCTCGGCACCATTGCGCTGTTTGGCATGATCATGCGCAACTCGGTGATTCTGGTGGACCAAATCCGCCAGGATATCGCCGCCGGTCGCGGCGAATGGGAGGCCATTGTCGAATCGACCGTGCGACGGTTCCGGCCGATTGTGCTGACGGCCGCGGCGGCGGTGCTGGCGATGGTGCCGCTGTCGCGCAACGCCTTTTTCGGGCCGATGGCGGTTGCGATCATGGGGGGCTTGATCGTGGCGACCTTGCTGACGTTGCTGTTTCTACCCGCGTTGTACGCGGCGTGGTATCGGGTGCGGCGGGTGGAGCCGGTTTTGGCGGCTGCCACTCCTTAAGCCGCCATGCGCGCTTTGGCGGAGTTGTTCGCAATCAATCCGCTGGCCCAATCGGTGGGCCTGCTGGCTTTTGGGCTGGGGGTTTTGACCTTTGCCCAGCGCAATGACCAGCGCTTGCGGGTTTTTTTAACGGTGTTCTGCGCCGTGATCGGCGCGCATTTTTTTCTGCTCGGCGCGCCTGCCGGCGCGTATGCCGCTTGGTTGAGCGGGGTGCGTAGTTATGTTTCGATGCATACCCGCCATGTCGCGGTGATGGGGTTTTTTCTGGTGCTGATCTGGGTTACGGCGGTTCCCAGCATCACGAAGCCGGTGCAGTGGCTGGCGGTGATCGGTGCGACCCTCGGCACTTGGGCCTTGTATCGCGAACAGGGGATTCGGATGCGGGCGATCATTCTGGCGGCCACCGCCTGCTGGCTCACCCACAATATCGCGGTCGGCTCCATCGGCGGGGCGCTGATCGAAAGTTGCTTTCTGCTGGTGAACGCACACACGATGTTGCGGCTGTGGCGACAGCAGGCGCTTTGAAAGGGCCTTGAGAACAGCTTGCTCAGTTCGGCCGAGCGTCTGCTCGGAAGCAACGCGGGGACAGACCCGAAGATCCGCCCCCGCATCGAACACCGTCAGCGGCAAGCTAACCCATGGCGATGCTTACGGCAGTTTGCGCAGTTTCGGCTCGCGCGCCCACTGCCGGGTCTTGGCGGCTTCGACGAAACCGCTGGCATTGCCCGCCTGGAGCACGCCGGGATCAGCTTGCACGCCGGCGGCATGCAGTACGGCTTGCGCGCCGGCGTCGGCGGCGATGGCCTTGAGGTGGCCGAAGGCGTCGCGCACCCAATCCACGGCGGCGGCTTCCTTGGCCAGACGCTTGCCGGCCTCGTCCGACAGCACCAGCGCCACGGCGTCGAACACGATGGAGGGGGTCCCGGCCAATTGACCGTCGGCGGCCAGTGGCTTGCCGTCCGCCAGCTTGGCCCCGCCGACCTTGGGCGCGACGATCTTGACCTTGGCTCCGGCCTGTTCGACGGCTTTGCGCAGACTCTCCACCGCCGCGCCATCGGAGCCGTCGTCCACCAGAATGCCGACCACGCGGCCGTTGAGAATCGGTTTCATCTTGCCGATCAGCTGCAAGGCGGGCGAGGGCTGCATGTCGGTGACCGGCGCGGCGGGCGCGGGCGCGGGGGGCAGTTGCGCCATGCCCATGCCGTCGGCCACCCGCTTTGCCAATGCGGGATCGATATTGACCAGATGCCCGACCACGCGCTCGCGCACGGCTTCGGTTTGCACCTTGGACAATTCGAACACCAAGGCGGCGGCCATGTGCGCCTGCTCGATGTCGGACTGACTGCGATAGAACAGCCGGGCCTGACTGTAATGATCGGCGAAGCTTTCAGCGCGAATCCGGCCTTTTTTACCGTCGTCGGCGGGTTGGGCGAAGCTCTTAAAACCGCTGGCCGTTTCGCGCGGTGAGTCGGCTTGCAGGGAACTCGGTTCGTAGTTGACCCGGCCCTTGGGTACGCCCATCTGCATGTGGCCGTCGCGCTGGAGGTTGTGGAACGGACATTTGGGCGCGTTGACCGGAATTTGATGAAAGTTGGGCGAGCCGAGTCTGGAGAGTTGAGTGTCCAGATACGAGAACAACCGGCCCTGCAACAGCGGATCGTTGGAAAAATCGATGCCGGGAACGATGTTGGACGGACAGAACGCCACCTGTTCGGTCTCGGCGAAGAAATTGTCCGGATTGCGGTCGAGCACCATGCGCCCGATTACCTTGAGCGGAATCAATTCTTCCGGAATCAGCTTGGTCGGATCGAGGTGATCGAACGGTAGTTTGGCGGCGTCTTCCTCGCTGAACAACTGCACCGCGAACTCCCATTCCGGGCAATCGCCGGCGTCGATGGCCTCGTACAAATCGCGGCGGTGAAAATCGGGGTCGGCCCCGGCCAGCTTGACCGCCTCATCCCATACGGTGGATTGCAGGCCCAGTTTCGGCCGCCAATGGAATTTGACGAAGGTGGATTTACCCTCAGCGTCGAGCAAGCGGAAGGTGTTCACGCCAAAGCCTTCGATCATCCGCAGCGAACGGGGGATGGTGCGGTCGCTCATCGCCCACATCACCGTGTGCATCGATTCCGGCATCAGCGAGATGAAATCCCAGAAGGTGTCATGGGCGCTGGCCGCCTGCGGGAACCCGCGATCCGGCTCCATCTTGACCGAGTGAATCAAGTCGGGAAATTTGAGCGCGTCCTGGATGAAAAACACCGGAATATTGTTGCCGACGATATCCCAGTTGCCTTCCACCGTGTAAAACTTGACCGCGAAACCGCGCACGTCGCGCGGGGTGTCGACCGAACCGGCCCCGCCCGCCACCGTGGAGAACCGGCAGAACACCGGCGTTTTCTTGCCGACTTCAGTGAGCACCTTGGCGGTGGTGTACTGCGCGAGCGAGGCGGTCAGTTCGAAAAAGCCGTGGGCGGCGGAGCCCCGGGCGTGGACGATGCGCTCAGGGATGCGCTCGTGGTCGAAGTGGGTGATCTTCTCGCGGAGGATGAAGTCCTCCAGCAGCGTCGGACCGCGTGGCGTCGCCCGCAGCGAGTTCTGATTGTCGGAAATCGGGATGCCTTGATTGGTGGTCAGCGGTGGGTGACCGCCGCCGGCTTGTTGGTGTAACTCACCCGCGTTGCCGCGTTTTTGGTCAGATGCAGCATCAGGTTTGTCGGCCATTGAAGCTCCAATAATCAGGTGGGTTGAAAAGGGAAAAAATGATGACTCGAAAGCAATTTCTATTAGCAGAATATCGAACGGTGTGCCTTGGAATCGACAAGCGTTATTTTGGAGCCTCTCCGGACAAGCCAAGTTCCGACCAAGCTTTTAAATGTTACAGCAGATAGGCATCGCCCATGACCATTGCTTCCACGGTTGAAATCGAGCTCCCATCGCCCGCTCCCGGCACGCAGCGACGGTTGCGGGTCCATCGTTACGGCGCGCCTGGGTCGCGGCCCAAAGCTTATTTCCAGGCCGCGCTGCACGCCGACGAAATCCCTGGCTTGCTGGTGGCGCAACATCTACTGCATCAGTTGGAGCAGGCGCGGACGGAAAACCGGATCATCGGCGAAATTGTGGTGGTGCCAGTCGCCAATCCCATCGGGCTCAGCCAGCATTTGAACGGCAGGTTGTTGGGGCGGTTCGATTTTGAAAGCACCGGTAATTTCAACCGCGGCTTTCCCGATCTGGCGACGGTCGCGGCCGAGCGCTTGCGCGGGCGGTTAAGCATTGATCCCACGACAAATGTAAACCGAATTCGAGAGGTGCTGCGAGCCGCGCTGGCGGAACAGCAAGCCGTGCGCGAAACCAGCGTGTTGAAACGGACGCTTTTGGAGTGGGCCATTGATGCTGACTATGTTTTCGACTTGCATTGCGATAGCGAATCGCTGTTGCATCTCTACGCCTCGCGCTGGCACGGGGAAATAGCCCGCGATTTGGGAGCGGATTTGGGCGCGGAGGCGATTCTTTTAGAAGACGATCCCGGCGGCGGTCCCTTCGATGAAGCCTGCGCCGGGCCGTGGTGGAAATTGCGGGCGTTGTTGGGAGAGGAAAAACCGATTCCGCTGGCCTGTTTCGCCACCACGGTGGAGCTGCGCGGTCAGTCCGATGTGCGCGATGATTATGCGGCGGCCGATGCGGCGGCGTTGATGGGGTTTCTGCAACGGCGCGGGGTCATCGCCGGCGATCCGGGACCGCTGCCGCAACCGCGCTGCGAACCGACGCCCTTGGAGGGCGTGGATGTGCTGACCGCTCCGGCGGCCGGCGTGCTGGTTTATCGCAAACAATTGGGCGATCCGGTGCGAACGGGAGAGGTGGTGGCGGAAATCGCCGATCTGTTCGGCGAACCGCTCGGCGCGGCCCGTTTGGAAATCCGAGCGCAAACCGACGGGCTGTTGTTCGCCCGCATGATCGAGCGGCTGGCGCGGCCGGGTCAGAAATTCTGCAAGGTGGCCGGCCGCGATCCGCTGGCTTACCGGCAAGCTGGAAAGCTGCTGGAAGATTGAAGAAACCGAGTTCGCTTCAGTGCTGCTGTTCGTCATTGAAATTGATTATGATCGATCCTGATTACAACCACTAAAGGGTAACTTGAGATGGAATTGATCGGATTTCTATTGATCGGCGCGGTGGCGGGCTGGCTGGCGAACACCATGGTTCGCGGCGGCAGTCAGGGTTTGTTGAGCAATCTGGGTATCGGGGTAGTGGGCGCTCTCATCGGCGGTTTTTTGTTCGGATTGCTCGGTTTTGCCACGGTGAATATCATCGGGCGTCTCGTCAGCGCCACGATCGGGGCTATCGTGCTGCTGTATTTGGTCGGCCTTTGGAAGAAGAAAAACCCCTAAATCGGTCGGATCGGCGGTCAGGCTTTGGACGCGCTTTGGCTGGCGCTCGCCTTTTTGCTGGGCTTGGTGGCTCGTCATTTGGGCGTGCCGGCGCTGGTGGGTTATTTAGGGGCGGGCTTCGTGTTGAACGCCCTGGGCCAGCACAGCAGTCAATTGCTCGATGAAGTGGCCCACGCCGGCGTGTTGCTGTTGCTGTTTAGCGTCGGTCTCAAGCTGCGGCTCAAAAGCCTGATCCGTCCCGATGTCTGGGGCGGAGGCGGCCTGCATCTGATGCTGAGCGCTTCGGCGCTCGGCCTGGCGTTATGGGCGGGCCTGGCGCTGCCCTGGAATCAGGCGCTGTTTTTGGCGCTGGCTCTCGGATTCTCCAGCACGGTGCTAGCGGCGAAGGTGCTGGAGGAAAAAGCCGAGCTGCGGGCGTTTCACGGCCGGCTGGCGATCGGCATCCTGATCATTCAAGACTTGGCGGCCCTGGCCATGATGGCGGTGGCGGGCGCGGCCGCGCCGACACCGTGGGCGCTGTTGGTCTTGGGCATGCCGCTGCTGCGTCCGGCCGTGGTGAAAGTGCTGGACTGGAGCGGTCACGACGAACTGCTGGTGTTGTTCGGGCTGGCGCTGGCGTTGGTCGTCGGCGGCTCGGGCTTCGAGCGGATCGGACTGAGTTCAGAACTGGGCGCGCTGTTGTTCGGGGCATTGCTGGCCGCTCATCCCCGCGCGATGGAATTATCCCGCTCGCTCTGGTCGCTCAAAGAGGTCTTGCTGGTCGGCTTTTTCCTGCAAATCGGGCTGTTGGGATGGCCGACCTCGACCGTCATCGGCGGCGCGGTGTTGCTGGTGCTGTTGCTGCCGCTCAAGGCTGGCCTGTTCTTCTTCATCCTGATCGCGTTTCGGCTGCGAGCCCGCACCGCGTTCTTGACCGCGTTGGCGCTCGCCAGCTACAGCGAGTTCGCTTTAATCGCGGTGAAATTCATGGTCGGCGACGGCCAGTTGAGCGCCGATTGGCTGGTGCTGCTGGCGCTCACCATCGCGCTGTCGTTCGTGGTCGCCGCCCCGTTCAATCGTTTTGCCCACGATCTGTACGAACGGATGGAAACTTGGCTGTCGCGTTTCGAGCGCGCGGAACGCCATCCCGACGAACAGCCGGTATCCTTGGGCAAAACCCAAATCCTGATTCTCGGCATGGGCCATGCCGGCACCGCCGCGTACGATTTTCTCAAAAAGCGCCAAAACGTGCCCGAAGCCCACAAGGTGCGGCTGGTGTCGGGAATCGACTCCGACATGGTCAAGGTCGAACGGCACATTCACGAGGGCCGGCGGGTGGTTTACGCCGACGCGGAGGACCCCGGATTCTGGCACCGCTTGCATTTGGAGGGCATCAAGGCAGTCATTTTGGCGATGCCCGATCCGGAAGCGAAGCGGATCGCCACCGAGCAATTGCGCCAGCACGGGTTTAAAGGTCTGATCGGAGCGGTCAGCAGCTATCCCGACGAAGAAAAGGCCCTGAAAGCGGCGGGTGCGGATATGACCTTCCTGGCCTACAACGAAGTCGGTGTCGGACTGGCCGAACACGTTTGGGAAGCCTTGGAAACGCGCGCCGGTCAAGCCGTCGAAACGGCCCCGGCGTGACACTCGTTCGCCTCGCCGTGGTCCAAGGCGGCATGGCCCATCTGTAAGGAATCGTTATGAGCGAAAAAATTCACAAAACCGAGGCGGAATGGCGCGCCCAACTGACGCCGCAACAGTTTGAAATCTGCCGGCGCAAGGGCACCGAACGAGCGTTCACCGGCGAGTACCACGACTGTCACGAACCGGGGCTTTACCGGTGCGTCTGTTGCGGCAAAGCCTTATTCGAATCCGATGCCAAGTTCGATTCCGGCAGCGGCTGGCCGAGTTTCTGGAAGCCGGTTAAGACGGACCATGTCGCCACCGACGAGGATCGCAGTTTGTTCATGCGCCGGACCGAAGTGTTGTGCGCGGATTGCGGCGCGCATTTGGGCCATGTCTTCGACGATGGCCCCGCCCCGACCGGCCTGCGTTATTGCATCAATTCTGCGGCTCTGAAATTGGATAAGGATCCGCCGGATTCGGCTTGACCGTCGCCGCCTGCCGCCAAGTCGGTTGGTTGTTCAAAACCGCGTAACAGGCGGCGGGCAGATTGTCCGCCGAAGGTGGTCGAGGCTTTTTGACGGAAGGTTTCTTGGGCGCGAGCGCCGCCTGCACGATGTCGCGAACCCAGTTGGCCAGATCGGGGTCGCAGCCGTCGCCGGGCGGGATCGGTTTTTGCGGCTCGCATTGGCCGGAGCCGGACGGGCAGGCCAAGCGAACATGAAAATGCGCGTCGTGACCCCACCACGGCCGCACTTTGCGCAGCCAGCTCCGGTCGGTTTCAGAATCGCACAAGGCTTTCTTGATGATGGCGTTGACGAAAATTCGATCCACTTCGGGTGACAGCGCGGCTTGGCGCAGTGTGTCGCGATAGCGCGGCGACCAGTTGGCGGTTTCGAGCGTGCCTTCGGTGACCCGAACCATCGACGGCGCACCGAATTTTTCGATGTCGCCAGCGGACATCGTCCGATTGCGGGACAGTTGCATAAACCAGATATCGGCGTCCAACCCGCTTTGGTGGCTGACGTGACCGCCCGGCATCGGACCGCCGCGCGGTTGCGCCAGATCGCCTACCAGCAGGCGGTTGCCTTGGGAGCCGGTATAGCGGGCCAAGCGCTCCACGAACCGGATCAGCGCCGGATGGCCGTGATAGCGGTTGCGGCTGACGCGCATGGCTTGATGGCTCTCGCCGACCAGCGGCAGCGACGTCGCCCCGATCAAGCAACCCCCGCTGAAGGAACCGACCGCTTCCGGCGGTCCCGCCAGCGGATTGGCGACAGCGCTCCAGGCGTTACCCGCGCGAGCGGGCGTCGCGGCTAGAAACAGCAGCAACAGCGGTAGGCCGAACCGGGTTCTCATCAAACGCTCTCCTCGGTGAGATGGAATCCACCAAGCTTAGCGAAAGAACGGCCGTTTGGGCAGTCCGGTTTGAGAGGGACGCGCCGGTTTCTCAAGCTTTGACCAAGCCGTATTTGTTGATCAATCGATAGAGATTTCGCTCGCTGATGCCGAGAATTTTGGCGACGAAAGCCCGGTGGCCCGAATGCTTTTCCAGCATTTTTTCTAGATACTGCCGTTCGATTTCCTCAAGGCTGGGGTCGTGATCGAAGCTCAAGGAGGTCTCGGTCGGCAGCGATTGCACCGCGCCGAAGGCGAGATGCTCCGGGCGAATTTCGTGGCTGTTGCCGGATAGGATGATGGCGCGCTCGATGATATTGCGTAATTCCCGGACGTTGCCCGGCCAATCGTAGGCGAGCAATTGTTTCATCGCCGGGGTGGAAACGGTTTTTTTGACGCGCAACGGAATGTCGAGGTGGCAGGCGAAGTGCCCGACCAGTTCGGCCACGTCCTCGCGCCGCTCTCTTAGCGGCGGCACCTGAACCAGAAAACTCGACAAACGGTAATAAAGATCTTGGCGGAATTTGCCCTCGCGGCTCATGTGTTCCAGATTGCGGTTGGTCGCGGCGACCACCCGGACGTTGGCCTTCAAATCCTTGGTGCCGCCGAGCCGGCGAAAAGCGCCGGATTCCAAGACGCGCAAGAGCTTGGCTTGCAGCGAAATGTCCAGCTCGCCGATTTCATCCAGAAACAACGTGCCGCCTTCCGCGCCTTCGATCAGACCGGGTTTTTTACGGTCCGCGCCGGTAAACGCGCCTCGTTCGTGACCGAACAATTCGGATTCGAACAGCGAGTGATGCAAGGTGCAACAGTCGATCTCGATAAAGTTGCGGTGCGCGCGCGCGCTGCGCTGGTGAATTTCATTCGCGACCAATTCCTTGCCGACGCCGCTTTCGCCTTCGATCAGCACGGTGATATCCGAGGGGGCGACCGCGTCGATCAGGCCGTTGACCTGAGCCAAGGCTTTGCTGCGACCGACCATGCGGGTTTCGCCGAGCGCTCGGATTTGCCGCTGATAGAACTGATGTTCCCGGCGCAAGGCTTCGGTTTCGAGAGTGCGTTTGACGATCAACTCCAACTCATCCAGGTTGACCGGTTTTGTCAGGTACTCGGCGGCCCCCGCTTTCATGGCTTGAACCGCGTTTTGCACCGATCCATACGCGGTAAGCACGATGACCGGATATTGATTGGCGATTTCGGAAATGACGTTGTGGCCGTCGACATCCGGCAGCCGGCAATCGAGCAAGATCAGCGCCGGTTCGTTAGCGGAGAGGTAGTCCTTGGCGGTTTCCCAATTCAAAACCGATCGGACCGGATAGCCCATGCCTTTTAGCAGGCGGGCCATCAGCGTGTTGAGCGTTTTATCGTCTTCGACAATCAAGATATCCTTCATCGTGGCGTGCTCCGTGTCCGCGCTCATTCAAAGACGGTTTCGAGGATGCTGGTGTCGGCGTTGGGAAATGCGACGGTGAACCGCGCGCCTTCGCCCAGGCGGCTGAACACCTGAATATCGCCCCCCCAGTGCTCGACGATGGCGCGACAGATCGACAAGCCGAGTCCGGTGCCCTGGGCGCCGTCGGCGCGCCGGCTGAAAAAAGGGTCGAAAATGTAGGGCAGATACTCGGGACGAATGCCGATCCCGCTGTCCTCGAACCGCATTTCCACGCGCTCGCCGTCGGCGCGGCTGCTCACCCGGATCGATCCGCCACCCGCGATGGCGTGAAAGGCGTTTTGCACCATGTTGATGATCACGATGCGAATTTCACTTTCCGAGGCCATCACCCTCACGTCCGCCGGCTCCAGCAGCAATTCGATTTGGATGTTGCGCTGGGAGGCTTCCAGTTGCATGAGCGAGGTGGTTTCCTCAATGGCCCGGTTGATCGAAACCAATTCGGGCGATTGACCGGGCAGGGCGCTGAGGCGCAGCAGCCGTTCCGTGATGTCGATGCATTTGTCCATCTGCCGGTTGACCAGATGCAGGTACTCGTACAGCGTTTCTTCTTCCTGGCCGGCGTTGTCCCGAATTCTGAACAGCGCGTCCAAGGCGATCCGAATCGAGGCGAGCGGATTGCGGATTTCGTGCGCGACTCCCGCGGCGAGTTGGGCCAAGGTGGCGAGTTTTTGCTCGTGGGAATATTCGACTTGTTTGGCCAGATCCCGGATCGATTCCACGATCAGCGTCCGCTCCTGGCCGTCGATCACGACCCGCAGCGGCGCGCCGTAGATTTCAACGTAGTAACTGCCGCCGTCCCGGCGGGTAAATTGCTGGATCACCTTAACGGGATTGCCAGTTTTTTCAATTTCGACCAGCGGGCAGGCGATCAGCGTGATCGGGCACGGCGTTTCTCGGTGGTGGCTCGACCGGTGACAGGGGACGTTGATGACTTCGGCGGCCGAATAGCCTAATTGCTGACAATAGGTTTTATTGGCTTGCAGGATTTTATAATCGCGCCCGATCAATCGGATTCCGTCGGGTATGGCGTCGAGCACGTTTTGCAGCAGCGCTTCTTGCTCCTTGACGGTCGTTATGCTGTGCGCCAGATGATCGGCCATGCGGTTGAAAGTCTCGGCCAATCGACCGATTTCATCCTGTGCGGTCACGGCGACGCGGGCGTCCAGTCGGCCGGCCGCCAGCTCCGCCGCGCCGGTCGCCAGATGCGAAACCGGGTTTAGAACCCAGCGGCGAATCAACCACCAACCGCCCGCAACCGCGAACAGCACCACCACCGCGCCCGAACCCACGAGCATTTGGGTGCTGCGCAGCACGCGCGCCCGAATCGTCTCGGTTTCATGATCGATCACCAAAATGCCGTTGATCGGATGGGCGGCGACCGGGCCGTGACACTGGGCGCAGGCCGGTTTGTTATGCACGGGATGCACGCTGCGCAAGACCTTGCGCTGGTTGTCATCGACCAGACTCAGCACGGATTTCCGGGTGAGATCGTCCGGTTGCAGGCAGGTGGCGCAGTCCGGATCATCGCGCGTGGCGAGCGGCTGGCCGATCCGTCGGGGATCGGAAGAAAAACGAACCACGCCCTCGGGATTGAGAATCATCACCAGCCGGATAGCCTCTTGCTGGCCCAGTCGGTCCACGATTTCACGCAGCCCGTCGAGGTCGCGCTTCAACATGGCGTTTTCGAGCGCCGCTTGCAGCAGCCGGTTGACTTCAGCGGCCAAGCGCGCCCGCTCTTCGCTGATTTGCGACTGATAGAGGCCGGTGAAAACCAGCAAAAACAGCAGCGAGACAGCGAGCAGGCCGGATGCGGCGACCGCTGTGAATTTGCGATGGAGACTGCTGGCGATCCAGTCTGTTGCGCGCATGGCCCGACGTTTCCGGAATCGGTTTTGGCTTACGATGAGGCGCGGCGCGGCGGTTTGCAAGCCATCGTCCCCACGGTCGCGCCGCGTCAATCCAAGGTCTGATACAGCAGCCGAGTGCGTTGGGTCCGAGCGCAAATCCGGCAGAACCCATCGCGAGACGAGCGGGCGGCGGGCTCGTGGTCAATCGTTCCACAGGCAAGACACCGTTGTTCGACCAGCGCCACGGTGGCGGTCGCTTGCGGTTGCAGGGCGATGACCGACGCCGCGCCTTGGTCGCAAACATCCCGACAAACACCGCAACCCGTGCAGCGACGGCCATCGAGGCGATACTGTACGCCGTCTGGCGAGCGTTCCAGCGCGATGGCTTGATGCGCGCAGAGCCGGACGCAGGCGTCGCAACCGTTGCAACGCTGCGGGTCGATGACCGGTTGATAAAGCTGGACGGGTTCTGGGCCGATGTCGGGCAGCCACGCCGTCGCCGGCGTCCATGACGCACTGGCGTCGGCGGCGCTTTCCACGGCAGTATCCACTGCAACACGCAGCGCCTGGCGAAAGAAGCCGCGCCGGCTTAAGGCGGTGTGCTCCACATACGGGGCGGCGCGATCCAGGCTAGCCGACCAGTCTTGCGGCTCCAGCACGGTCAGCGTCAAGCTTGGCAAATCCCGGCTCGCCAACAAGGCTTGTACTCGGCGGATCGCGTCCTGAAAGCGCGGTTTGGGGCCGCGCGGGCAGCTTTCGCACGGCGCGGCGCTCGCGATCCAATCTCGGACGCCCCGCCGATAAAGCCGCAGCACGTCGGCGACACCGATAGCGTGCAGGCAAGGAATGACGTCGGTGGTCGCCGATATCCCGACATGTTCGCAGGCGCGGAATGCGGCGGGGCGGTCATTCCAGATTCGAAGCTCGGGAGCGCGCGACCGATTGCCGAGGATCGCGCCTTCCGGGCAGGCGGGTACGCACAGGTCGCAGCCGTCGCAGGCTTCGGTATCGATGCCGACCTGCTCGTCATCGACGATCCAAGCGTTCCGAGGGCAAGCGTCCGCGCAGGCGCGACAGCGCCCGGTCTCGATGCGGGCGTGGACGCAGCGCTCGCCCGCGATCTCGGGAACGGTTATCGAGGCGGCGAAGGTGCTGGCCAAACGTCGGACAGGGGCGGCGCTGGCAGGCGTCTGAGAGTCGGCTGTCATATCCCGAGCGCGGGTGGAGGCGGTATCGGGATTCATCACGAGGGTCGACCGCTTACCAGGAAGGACCAGTTCCCGGCACGAACGCTACCGGCGCGGGCGGCGGTTGTCGCCGTTGCTTCATCCGCGACGCGATGTCCTCGGCACTCGGTCGCGGTTGGCCGAGTATGGACGCCAACAGATCGCGGATTTCCTCGCAATAGGCCGCGGTCAACAACGCCACGGCGGCGAAGTAGGCGGTCCGGCAACGTTCGGCCACCCGCTGCCCGAATTGCGGGAGCCAGCGGAGCAGGTGTTCGTCCATGAAGCAGGCCGCTTCCGGCAACACATCGCCTGTTTCAGAGGAGAATAATCGGGCGAGAAATTGCAGCTGCAAGGTCAGATGATCGTCGGGGCGGACGCGCCAGTTAGCGGCGGTCAAACCGTGTCTGAGATAATAGGCCCGTACCTGAAACATCGGCTCTTGACTCATCAGATGGTCGTCGTCGAGCCACACCGATTCGTAGGGAGAGGCCCGGTAAGCGTGGGTGAGATAAATATCGGCGTAATCGGCCGCCAGTTCGTCCATGACCCGCGCCTCCGCTACCGGGGGAAGGGCGGCCAGGGCGGCGTCCATCAGGGCGAGCGCTTCCGCGCCGGCTGGAGAACGCAGGTTCAGGCCCAGCGCAAAGCCGCCGGGTTGGCGCTTTAAAGCGTCCAGCAACTCGCGGCTGGGTTCGACGTCATGAAACAAGGCTAAATCGCCCAGATCGTCCGCAACCGCCCGGCGAAAAGCGCCGAGCGCTGTGGCGGACTCCGTGAGCATCTGGCCGAGAACGGCTTGATCCGCCACCTTTATTCCACTTTGCCCTTGCTGTGCGGGACGAAGGCCATGGAAGGATTCGTCAGTTCGGGATCGGCGAAGTTCTTGATAGCCCGCACCGGCGTTTCGTTGGGTCCGAGCGCGGGCGTGGCCCATTCGCCTTTGAGCAGCTTGTCGATGGGGCCGACATCTAGAACCCGCATCATGCAAGCCATGACGCAATACGGCTTGCGGCCGGCGTCGATTTCATCCACGCAGAGGTTGCATTTCTTGACCAGGTGATCCTCGGGGTCGTATTGCGGCGCGCCGTAGGGGCAAGCGCCCTCGCAGCGGCGACAACCGATGCACAGCGTGGAATCGATATCGACGATGCCGTCCTTTTGACGCTTGAAAATAGCGCCGGTCGGGCAGGTCGGCAGACAGGCCGGTTCCGCGCAATGGTTGCAGGAGAGGTTGATTTTGTAGGCGTAAACGTCGGGATATTTGCCGCCCTCGACGTACAGCACCCGGCGAAAGCGCGGTCCCGGCGGCAAGCCGTTTTTGTCCTTGCAGGCGATCTCGCACGCGCGGCAGCCGATGCAGTCGACATTGTGGTGGATGAAGCCCAACTGCATGTCGGGTTTTACCGGCGTATAGACCTCCTTGCGCCGTTTGATCGCTGCCTTGATAGCGGTTTTTTTATCGGTTTCCGGAATCTCGGCCAAGGGTCATCTCCTCGGGCTTGTCATTGGTCGCGCCTAAAAACATGCGAGCGGGCGGTAGCCAGCTTGTCCCATCCCGGACGGTGTGTAAGCTCGGTTTTCTTCACGTTCACCAGCACGGTGTTGTAAGCGAACGCGCCCGCCGGACTCGGTTCGTCGAGCGTCAGGAAATCCGGATTTCCG
>DJIW01000033.1 GCA_002433805.1 Competibacteraceae bacterium UBA6584
ATGGACGGCTATGCTTTTATCCGCGAAGTGCGCAAAAATCCCGACTTCGATGCCCTGCCGCTGGTGGTGATGACCGCCGAGGACGTGCAATCCGGCAAGGTCCGAAGCCTGGCCAACGACACGGCCGGCATCGTGCAGAAGGGTTCGATGCCGCTCGCCGATCTCGTCGCCGATCTGCGCCGCTTCGCGGAACAGGCTAAGACCCACTGACTTATAAAAATTGGAGCCTCATCATCATGGCGAAAATCCTGCTCGTCGAAGACAGCGAACAAATTTGGGACTTCCTATCCCGCCGCCTGGAGCGGCGCGGCCATACGGTGGTGATGGCTCATGACGGCGAACAGGGCGTCAACAGCGCCAAGGCTGCCGCTCCCGACATCATCCTGCTCGATATGAACTTGCCGATCATGGACGGTTGGACGGCGGCGCGCGCGATCCGGGCCGATCCGCAAACCCAGAAAATCCCGATCATCGCCTTGACCGCGCACGCCATGGCCGGAGATCGGGAAAAGACCATCCAAGCGGGCTGCGACGACTATCATCCCAAGCCCATCGATTTCGCCAAGCTGCTGGAACAGATCGACGCCCTGCTCAAACCGGCCTGAACGAGCCGATTTGACACCGCCATAACAACCAGCTGAAGGCGCAAAGCCCGAGGAAAAATCGTGGACATCATCACCAACCGGCTGCTGCGGCAGGCCGTGCCGTTGTTCAGCGCCATGGCCGGCGTGGCGTTGGTCTTGGGCATCGCCACCATCCTGATGGTCGGCAAGGACGTCATCGTCCATCTGGCGCTCGCCTTGCTGTTGAGTTTCGCCCTGACGCCGATTGTGGTGTGGCTCGAGCGCAAAGGCTTGCCGCACGGGCTGTCGGTGTTTTGCGGCATTTTGCTGGCGCTGGTTTTTATCGTCGGCATCGCCTATGTCACCTATCGACAGACGGTCGTGCTTGCCCAGCAAGTACCCTCCTATGAGCCCACGATGCAGCAGAAGATTTCCAACCTGTCAAAACAGATGGCGGAGCCGGGCGTGTTCGGCAACGCCGCCGATGCGTTGGAGAGAGTGCTGACCAGCCTGCAAAAACTCGGCGATAAGGGCGCGGAAGCCGGACCGGCCGCGCAGACCGTGCGGGTGGATACCCAGGCGCACGGCTTGGAGGCGTTTTATCAGTACGCCGAACCGGCGTTGCGGCCGGTGGGTTCGCTGTTGGTGGTGCTGCTGTTGTCCGCCTTCATGCTGGCCGAGCGCGAGGATCTGCGCAACCGCATCCTCCGTTTGGCGGGCACCGAGGATATCCAGAAAACCACGGCGGCGTTCGACGACGCCGGTTTCCGCGTCGGCCGCTTGCTGTTGATGCAACTGATCCTCAACATGACCTTGGGGCTGATCATCAGCTTGGGCCTGTGGTTGATCGGACTGCCCAGCCCTTTTCTGTGGGGCATCCTGGCCGGCATCTTTCATTTTGTGCCCTATATCGGCGTCTTTGTCAGCATGGCCGCGCCGCTGTTCGTCGCGTTCGCCATCGATCCCGGCTGGACCGTGCTGTTGTGGACCCTCGGGCTGTTTTTGATTACCGACACCACTTTTTCCAACGTGCTGGAACCGTTCTTGTACGGCCGCAGCTCGGGGTTGGCGCCCTTGTCGATCGTCGTGGCCGAGATGATTTGGACGTTTCTTTGGGGGCCGATCGGCTTGGTGCTTTCGACTCCGCTCACCATTTGCGTGGTGGTGGTCGGCCGCCACATCAAGCGCCTGCAATTCCTGGAGGTTTTGCTCAGCGACCGGCCGGCGCTGGAGCCTCACGAAATTTTCTACCAGCGGATGCTGGCCAACGATCCGCGCGAAGCCGAAATTCAGGCGCGGGAATTTCTCAAGGGGCGTAGTCTGTCGACCTATTACGACGAGATCGCCCTGGAGGCGATCCGCCGCGCCCATCTCGATATCGTCCGGGGTTCGGTGGCGGGCGACCGGCTGACCGCGCTCACCGCCTCATCGGAAGCGCTGGTCGATTCGCTCGATGACGTGCAGCCGCTGGCGCGCGGCCACGACCGCAATCTAACGGCGGAAGCGGAAGCGGCGCTGGATACGGTCCGGCCCGACCGCGAGGTCGAAAAGGTGGTGTTCGCGCGCGAGGACCTGCGCGAGGACTGGCGGAGCGAGCATCCGGTCGCCGTCCTGCACGGCAACCATCCGCTGGATGGCGCGGCGGCGAAGATGTTGCGGCAGGTGCTGAGCAAGCACGGGCTGTCGGCGCGGGCATTGCCGCTGGCCGAAGCCGGACAGGCCACGCCGGAGGACGCCAAGGCCGTGGCGCTGGTCTGTCTGTCCTTTATCGAACCGCTGAGCACGCTGCATTTGCGCGCTTTCTCGCGGCAGGTCAAACGCCGCGCGCCTCAGGCTCAGGTGATGCTGTGCATCTGGCAAAAGACCGATAGCGCTCTGCTCAAGGAATGGAACCGCAAGCTGCGGGTCGATCATTTGGTCACCACCACCGCCGATGCGCTCGCCGCTGCGGCGAGCATCGCCACCGCGAAACGTTCCTAGCCCCTCGGCTACACTGGCGCAGCGGCAACGCCTCCGACGCCGGTGTAGCCGCTCCCGTCGGCGGATAGTCCCAAGCGGCGCGCGCCGGATGCCGCGCCGCTTCGTCTGCGACCATCCGGGTCCGGACTTAAGCTAAAGCCGCCGCCTCAAGCCCGGCTCAGAAATGCCGCCCGGTCGCGCAGCCGTTTGACCCAACTTGCCGTCAGCCCGACCGCATCCGCCAGCGCCAGTAATTCCTGAGGCGGAGGACGGTGCTGGTTGACCACGCTCCAAAACCGGTCGAGGGTGAGCTGCGGATTCGGGCGCGCTTCCAAGCGGATCGGCGCGCCGCATTCAATCGGTCCTTCCCGGATCACCCGGCAGTACCAGCCGGTAATCCGCTGGCTCATGATGAAATGCGAAAGGCCCCGCTCGCCGAAGCGCTGGTTGATCTTCCAGCAGGGCGTGCGCGGCTGGGAAATTTCCAGCTCGGCTTCACCCAATTGATAACGGTCGCCGATGCAAACCGTTTGCTCGGTCATGCCGGCGCTGGCGAGGTTTTCGCCTAAACCGCCCGGCGCGGCGTGACCCGCCGCCGCCGGGAAGCGCGCGGCGATTCGGGCGTAATGATCGGGCGGATATTGGTGCACCGCCTTTTCCGGACCCCCGTGATAGCGCCGGTCCGCCTGATGGTCGCCGACCAGACCCGAGCGGCGCGCGATCACCCGCGCGACCGGCTCCTTGAACAGGCCGGTTCGATGGCCGGTGGCCTCCAGAATCCTGATTTCGCCGATAAACAGATGGTCCACGGTCGACATGCTACAGGTCACTCCTCGCTATTGAGAAGCAAAGCGCCGTCGCTTGAATTCACTATTTTTCAACGACACTCGCCGACCGATCCCGGCTGGCAGCGCTGACGGTTCACCCAAATCGTGCTGTCGAGCTTGGCGTCGGTAAAACGGGTCCCGTCGATCCGCGCATCCGCCAGAGACGCTTCGGCCAAATCGGCGCCGGTGAAATCGACCGCCAATAAATTGCTGCCGTCCAGTTTGGCGCCCCGCAGTTTGACGTGGGTCAGCACCGCGTTTTCCAGAACCGCCCGACTGAGCGTCGCGCCGCTCAAATCCGCGTCAGGCAGCTTGGCGTCGGTCAGATTCGCCTGAGCCAACGAAGCCTTACTCAAATTCGCGCCGCTTAAATCCGCGCCGCTCAGATCGGCTTGATCCAGTCGCGCGCCGCTTAAATCGGCATGGTTCAACTGGGCCTGAACTAAGGTGGCGCGCTCCAAGCGCGCGCCGGCCATGCTGGCATGGGTGAAAATCGCCTGATCCAGCTTCGCCGAAACCAGGCGCGAACCGACCAGCGCCGCGCCGGAGAAATCGGCCCGGCTGAGCGTCGCCCCGCCCAAATCCGCGCCGCTCAAGCGCGCGTTGCTCAGATTGACGCCTGTTAAATTAACGTGGGTCAGCACCGCCTCCCGCAAATCCGCCCCTTGTAGATCGACGCTCTGTTTATCGCAATGCAGCCAGTTGACCCGCCGGGCGGGCGGATCGTCGCAACCGGCCCAACCGGCAGGGGCCCAATGCAGCAAAAGCAGGCAAAGCAAGGGAGGAAGGGCGGGGGAGCGGCTAGCCGAGATCACAACGGTCCTCGCATCAGGCTGGTTTGGAATCGAACGCCAAATCGACCACCTGCCGGAATTTTTCGACGAAGTGGATCGTAACGCCTTCCTTGATGTACTCCGGCAACTCCTCGACATCGCCCCGGCAGCCTTCGGGCAGGATCAGCTCGAACAGCCCGACCCGGCGGGCGGCGATCACTTTCTCGCGAATCCCGCCCACCGGCAACACCTGCCCGCTCAAGGTCAGCTCGCCGGTCATCGCCAGCGGCCGGGCCGGCGGTTGGCCGCGCGCCAGCGACAGCAGCGCGGTGGCGATGGTGATGCCGGCGCTGGGGCCGTCCTTGGGGGTCGCGCCTTCCGGCACGTGCAAGTGGACGAAAGCCTCGTCGAAGAATTTGGGGTCGGCTTGATAGTCCTCCAAATGCGCGCTGATATAGCTGTAGGCGATGTTGGCCGATTCCTGCATCACCTCGCCCAAGCGGCCGGTCAGTTTGAAACCGCGATTCTTGGTGTGGACGCGGGTGGCCTCGATGGTCAGCGTCGCGCCGCCCATCGCGGTCCAAGCCAGCCCCGTGACCACGCCGACCCCGGACATTAAGGTTTCGAGCTTGAACGGCGGCTTGCCGAGATAACGCTCCAGTTGCGCCGCGTCCACCGCGATCGAACCCTCGCGGCCCTCGACGATTTCCACCGCGATCTTGCGCACGATCCGCCCGAGCTGCTTTTCCAGATTGCGCACCCCGGCCTCGCGGGCGTAGCCCTCGATGAGC
Source organism: Competibacteraceae bacterium UBA6584 (assembly GCA_002433805.1). Lineage (GTDB taxonomy): Bacteria > Pseudomonadota > Gammaproteobacteria > Competibacterales > Competibacteraceae > Competibacter_A. Next base: position 4,914 of record DJIW01000033.1, read on the forward strand.
TGGCGCAGCGCCGCGTCGTCGAGCTGGATGCGGTCGCGTTCCAGTCCGCTGCGCTCCAACAGCCTCGGCCAGAGATGATTGCGGGCGATCTGCACCTTTTCATCGGTGATGTACCCGGACAAGCGGATCGTCTCCATCCGGTCGAGCAGCGGGCCGGGAATGGTATCGAGCTGGTTGGCGGTGCAGATGAACAGCACCTTGGACAGGTCGAAGCGCACGTCCAGGTAATGATCCAGGAATTCGGTGTTCTGTTCGGGATCGAGCACTTCCAGCAAGGCGGAGGCCGGATCGCCCCGGAACGACGCGCCGATCTTGTCGATTTCGTCGAGCATGATGATCGGGTTGGCGGTCTTGGACTCGCGCAGCGCCTGGATGAACTTGCCCGGCAGCGCGCCGATGTAGGTGCGGCGGTGGCCCTTGATTTCGGCCTCGTCGCGCATCCCGCCCAGGCTGAGCCGGTAGAACTTGCGCTCCAGCGCGTCGGCCACCGAGCGGCCGATGGAGGTCTTGCCGACGCCGGGCGGGCCGACCAGCAGAATGATCGAGCCGCTGACCTGGCCTTTCAGCGCGCCCACCGCCAGAAATTCGAGGATGCGGTCCTTCACGTCGCCCAGCCCGTCGTGATCGCGGTCCAACACGGTGCGGGCGTGCGGCAAATCCAGATTGTCGGTGGAGTAAACGCCCCACGGCAGCTCGGTGATGACATCCAGATAGTTGCGGGTGACGGCGTATTCCGGCGAGCCGGTTTCCAGGATCGCCAGCTTGTCCAGCTCTTCCTCGATCCGCTTCATGGCGGCTTCGGGCACGGTCTTGCTCGCCAGCCGCTCGCGGAAGCGATCTCCGTCGGCGGTGCGGTCGTCCTTGGCGATGCCGAGTTCCTGCTGGATGGTCTTGAGCTGCTCGCGCAAGAAAAACTTGCGCTGGTGCTCGCTCATTTTCTCCTCGACCTGCTTGCGGATGTGGGTCTGGAGTTGGGCGACTTCCAGCTCCTTTTTGATCAGCACGATCACCTTCTTCATCCGCTCCAGAATCGGCGCGGTGGCGAGGATGTCCTGCAATTCCTCCTTGCTGGCGGTGGTCAGGCTGGCGGCGAAATCGGCCAGCGGCGAGGGATCGTGGGTGTTGAAGCGGTTGAGGAAAAACTTCAACTCCTCCGAATACAGCGGGTTGAGCGGAATCAGCTCTTTCAGGGTATTGATGACCGCCAGCGAATAGGCGCGCAGCTCCTCGACGCCGGCTTCGTCCTCCTCGTTCAGGTACTCCACCTGAGCCAGGTAGGGCGGCGTGTCGGACAGCCAACTCTGAATGCGGAACCGCTTCAAGCCCTGGGCGATAAACTGCAAGCGGCCTTCATTGCGGGCCAGCTGGTGCATCCGCGCGACGGTGCCCACCTCGTAAAAATCGGCGGGGCTTTCGGCTTTTTCGGCGCTGTCGGGCTTGACCAGCATCAACCCGATCACCCGTTGTTCGCGCTGGGCGGCGGCCTCGATGGTCGGCAGCCACGGCTCTTCGTTGAGCAGCAGCGGCAGCGCCTGGGCGGGGAAAAACGGCCGCTCGGACAGGGGCAATAAGTAGAGGGTGCCGGGCAGGATGTCGGCGGCGGCAACGATGGTGTGATCGGCGGTGGTCTCCGGGGCGCTGTCTTCGCGCACGACTTCCGCTTCAAGCGCCTCGATTTCGTGATCGCTCATGCTGTTTCTCGCGGCTGAAGGAATTGACCCCTAAATGCGGGCGAGCTAAGGAATTATCAAGGGGCGAGGCCCCGGCCGGAGCAATGCGGACCGCCGCCGCCTTCAGGCGCTCCCCCGCTTGCGCAGCACGATCCGCCGAAACCAGCCGCCGGCCAGCGCCGGTTGGTCGGATACGATCTCCAGTCCCGGCGTCTTCGCCAGCACCTGTTCGAACACTACGTCGGTGCGGCTGGCCAGCAAGCCCGCCAGCGGGCTGAGCCAACGGCGCAGCGGCGCGATTTGGCCGGGCCGCAGGAATTTATCCAGAATCAGGATTTGACCGCCGGGCCACAACACCCGCGCCGCTTCCGCCAACACCCGTTCCGGATGCGGCGTCACCGCGAGGATCAGATGCAGCACCACGGCATCGAAGAGGGTATCCTGATAGGGAAGCTGGCGGGCGTCGCCCTCATCGAGCTGGATCGCGAGGTTGGCGGCGGCGGCCTTGCGCCGGGCGCGCGCCAGCATCGCCGGGGTCAGATCGAGGCCGGTGTAGCGCGGCCCGCGCGGCAACAGCGGAAGATCCAGACCGCTGCCGACCCCGACCAGCAGCACATCGGCGTCCGGGGTTTGCGGCAGCAAGGCCAAGTTTTCGCGGCGCGCGGCGGCGGTGAGCGGTTCGACGACGGCGTCGTAAACCGGCGCGAGCAGGGTGTAGCTGGTGCGCAGGGTCACCGTCGCGACCCTCGATCAGTGCAAGGTGCGGGGGATGGACAGCACGAACGCCGGAATCGGCGCGTCGAAGGTGATGCCGTCGTCGGCCAGCATCTGATAGCTGCCCTTCATGCTGCCGACCGACGTTTCCAGGATCGCGCCGCTGGTGTACTGGAAACCCTCGCCGGGGCGCAGGTACGGTTGCTCGCCGACCACCCCCTCGCCGCGCACTTCCTCGATCTTGCCGTTGGAGTCGGTGATGATCCAGTGCCGGGTCAGCAGCTTGGCCGGGATGTTGCCCTGATTCTGGATGGTGATGGTGTAGGCGAACACGTAGCGGTCTCGGGTCGGGTCCGATTGTTCTTCCAAATAGAACGCCTGCGCGGCCACTTGGATGTTGTAGTCGGTTTTGTTCGCGGTCATGGCGTCGGTTCCGAAAGGTGGGGGCGGTCGGGCGTCAGGCCGAGGCTTATAGCGGAATGATCCTGCATTGTAACAACTATCGGCCGCGATGCCCTCGGCGGCGACCGACGGTCGGATCGCGCCGGTTCAGGTCGCAAACCGGTCCCGCCCGCCCTGTTTGGCCCGATAGAGCGCTTCATCGGCGTGGCACAGCCATTGTGACGGCGACTCCTGCGGGTTCAATTCGGCGATGCCGACGGAAACCGTCAGCGTGATTTCCTGGTTTTCGTGGGCGATCCGCAGCCCGCGCACCGCGCCGAGCAGCCGTTTCGCCAGCATCGTGGCCACCTCCAGTCCGGCTTCCTGGACGATGATCGCGAATTCCTCGCCGCCGTAGCGGGCCACGAAATCGCTGCGGCGCGGGAAAGTTTGCGCGCAGCAGTCGGCGAATTTTTTGAGGCTCACATCGCCGGCCAAATGCCCGAAGCGGTCGTTGATCTCCTTGAAATGATCCAAATCCGCCATCATCAGGCAGGCGGGTTGGCCGGACAGCTTGTTAAATTCGTGGGTGCGCAGCAGCTGCTGGTCGAAGGCCTTGCGGTTGTACAGCCGGGTGAGCGGGTCCAGCTCCATCTCGCGCCGCGCCGCGCTCAGTTCCTCGCGCATGGCTTTCAGTTTTCCGGCGAGTTGGTGGAGCACGTCGCGTTGCAGCTGCTGGCGCTGTTCGGCGATGGAACCGATCGCTCCGATCGCCCGCAGCGCCTCGTGCTTGAGCGTTTCCAGCGGCGCGTTGCTCTCGACCGCGTTTTTCAGCCGGTTGAGCTGATCGGCGATTTTGTTCTGATCGTCCTGATTTTCGACGATAACCTTGCCCAAGGTGTCGATAAAATCCCCCAGCACGTGGCGGATTTCCTTGAAGTTGCTCGAAACGTAGCGCTGTTCCCCCTGACGCAGTTGAGCGATGAAATCGCGCGCGCCTTGCCAGTCGCGCTCGGCGGCCGCGCCGGCGTTGGCGCCGTCGGGACCGGCGCCGGGAGGGGGTGAGCCGATCAGCAGATGCCGCGCCCATTGCTCGCACAAGTCGTTGATGGTTTTAGCGCTGTATTGATCGAGATCGAAGGCGTGTTTGCCGAATACGCGCAGGAAATCCGCCGCCGCGTCCAGCGCCGGATCGCCGCTGGCCGGATGCTCTGGCGCCCGATTCTCGGCCGGCGGTTTCTTGTCGCTCTTTTTACCCCACAACATGAACGTTCCTCATCGGAAAAGCAGCGTGGAGGCTCGATCCCACGATTCGGCCAAGGGGCGAGACGCCCCGGCAACACCGCCGGATCGCCTCAAGCCAATTGACGTTAAACTTTAAAGCCTGTCGGGCGAGGGGTCCATCCGCCCGTTCATTCCAGCGGAGTCAGCGCCATGCCCGAACGGTTTCGCATCCAGCGGCTATCCGGCCTCGATCTCAATCCGTATCTGCCCGAACTGGCGCGGCTGCGCATCCGCGTGTTTCGGGATTTTCCCTATCTCTACCAGGGAAGCGCGGCTTACGAGGAGAGCTATCTTAAGACCTATGCCGCCGCCCCGGATAGCGTCATGGTGCTGGTTTGGGATCGAGAGCGGGTCGTCGGCGCATCGAGCGGGTTGCCGCTGGAAGCCGAACCGCCGTCGGTGGCCGAGCCTTTTGTGGCGCGGGGTGACGACCCGCGCCGGATTTTTTACTACGGCGAATCGGTGCTGCTGCCGGATTATCGAGGGCTCGGCCTGGGCAAGCGGTTTTTCGAGGAGCGCGAGGCGCACGTCCGGGCGCTGGGCCGCTTCGAGACCGTTTGCTTTTGCGCGGTGGAGCGGCCCGCCGACCATCCACGCCGGCCGGCGGGTTACGCGCCCTTGGATGCGTTCTGGAGCCGGCGCGGCTTCATCAAGCATCCGGAATTGCGGGCGAGCTTTTGGTGGCGGGATCTGGACGAGGCGGCGGAATCGCCCAAACCGATGGTGTTCTGGTTGAAAGCCCTGGTTTGAGCGACGGTTGGCCGCCGTCCGATTCAGACCTCGGCCACCGACGGCAATCCGGCCAGAGCCATCGCCAGTTCGGCCTCATCGTAATTTTGGTCGCTCAGCTTGCCGGCGAAATAATCCATGTACGCCTGCATGTCGAAATGACCGTGGCCGGAGAGATTGAGCAGGATCGCTCGGCTGACCCCTTCTTCCTTGCAGCGCAGCGCCTCGTCGATGGCCGCGCGCACCGCATGGTTGCTCTCCGGGGCGGGCAGGATGCCCTCGACCCGGGCGAATTGCACCCCGGCCTCGAAACAGCGGGTCTGATGGTAGGCGCGCGCTTCGATCAGGCCCAGTTTCTCGACATGGCTCACCAGCGGGGCCATGCCGTGGTAGCGCAGGCCGCCGGCATGAAAACCGGGAGCGGTGAAAGTCGAACCCAGGGTATGCATCTTGACCAGCGGCGTCAGGTGCGCGGTGTCGCCGAAATCGTAGGCGTAGCGGCCTCGGGTCAGGGTCGGGCAGGCCGCCGGCTCCACCGCCACGGCCCGCACCTTGGGGCCGCCGCGCAGCTGCGCGCCGATGAAGGGAAAGGCGATGCCGGCGAAGTTGGAGCCGCCACCGGCGCAGCCGACCACCACGTCGGGATAATCGTCGGCCATTTCCATCTGCGCCAGGGCTTCCAGGCCGGTCACGGTTTGATGCAGCAACACATGGTTGAGCACCGAGCCGAGCGCGTAGTTGGTGTCGTCGCGCTGGGCGGCGATTTCCACCGCTTCGGAAATGGCGATGCCGAGGCTGCCGGGATGATCCGGCCGCCGCGCCAGCACCTCCCGGCCGGAGGCGGTTTCCTCGGAAGGCGAGGCCACGCAACGCGCCCCGTAAGTTTCCATGAGCGCCCGCCGATACGGTTTCTGCTGGTAGGACACCCGCACCATGAACACGTGCACCTCGATGCCGAACAGCGCGCCGGCGAAGGCTAGCGACGAGCCCCATTGCCCGGCTCCGGTTTCGGTGCTGATCCGCGAGATGCCGGCTTCCTTGTTGTAAAACGCCTGAGCGACGGCGGTATTGGGTTTGTGGCTGCCGGCCGGGCTGACCCCTTCGTACTTGTAATAAATCCGCGCCGGGGTATCCAGGGCCTTTTCCAGCCGCCGGGCGCGGTAGAGCGGGCTGGGCCGCCATTGCCGGTAAATGGAGCGAACCGGTTCCGGAATTTCGATCTCCCGCTCCGCCGAAACCTCTTGCATGATCAGCGACATCGGAAACAGCGGCGACAGGTCGTCCGGCCCGATGGGTTGAAGCGTTCCCGGATGCAACACGGGCGGCGGCGGCTTCGGTAAATCAGCGACCAGGTTGTACCAGTATTTAGGCATCCGGCTCTCGTCGAGCAGGTATTTGACGGTTTCGCTCATTTGTCGTTATCCAGAAAGCAAAAGCCCGCCGTGAAACCGGCGGGCCGAATGAAGGCGACGCTGATCGGGCGTCGCTGATTTTAACCGAGTTTTAACCGAGATTGACGCCGAAATCGCGGGCGACCGCCGCCAGGCCGCCGGCGTAGCCCTGACCGATGGCCTTGAACTTCCATTCGTCGTTGTTGCGGTAGAGTTCGCCGAAGATCATCGCGGTTTCGGTGGAGGCGTCCTCGGACAGGTCGTAGCGGGCGATTTCCTGATCGCCCTCGGCGTTGAGGGCGCGGATGTAGGCGTTGCTGACTTGGCCGAAATTCTGCTTGCGCGCCTCGGCGTCGTGGATGGTCACCACGAACGACACCTTGGCGGTGTTGCCGTCCATCGAATCGAGCGTGATCTCGATGACCTCGTCGTCGCCCTCACCCTCGCCGGTGCGGTTATCGCCCTTGTGCTCGACCGCGCCTCCCGGCGCCTTGGGGTTGTTGTAGAACACGAAATGCTGGTCGCTCAACACCTTGCCGCCGGCGTCCAGCACGAAGGCCGAAGCGTCCAGATCGAACGCCGCGCCGTCGGTCTTGCGCAAATCCCAGCCCAGGCCGAAGCGCACTTTCTTCAGTCCGGGCACTTGCTTGCTCAGCGACACATTGCCGCCTTTTTGCAGTGAAATAGCCATGTTGTGGTCCTCTTAACAGTGAAATCGAAAGGTCGAGAAATCCGCGAATTAGAGGTTGACGCCGTATTGACGGCACATCGCCGCCAGGCCGCCGGCGTAGCCCTGGCCGACCGCGCCGAATTTCCACTCGCTGCCGTGGCGGTAAATTTCGCCGAAGATCATCGCGGTTTCGGTGGAGGCGTCCTCCCCGAGATCGTAGCGGGCGACTTCGATGTTGGATTCGGCGTTGACCAGCCGGATAAAGGCGTTTTGCACCTGGCCGAAATTCTGCTTGCGCTGGTCGGCGTCGTGGATGGTGACGGTAAAGACGATTTTTTGAACCTCCGCCGGCACCCGGCTCAAATCGACCATCAGCGCCTCGTCGTCGCCCTCGCCCGCGCCGGTGCAGTTATCGCCGGTGTGCTGCACCGAGCCGCAGGGCGATTTCAGTTGGTTGTAGAAGATGAAATCGGCGTCGGAACGGACCTTGCCGCCGGCGTCCAGCAAAAACGCCGAGGCGTCCAGGTCGAAATCGGCGCCGTCGGTGGCGCGGGCGTCCCAGCCGAGGCCGACCAGGACTTTCTTTAAGTCCGGCGCTTCCTTGCTCAGGGATAACTTGCCGCCTTTGTTGAGTGAAATGGCCATGTCAGTTGTCCTCCCGTGAGTGAATGCGGATAGGAAAGTTGGAATGGTTTGGAAGCGGGCGAGCCGGAAGCTGCGATTTTCCGGTCTCGCCGCCAGATAACAACAATCAGATTTCTCGGTCGCGGGCCTCGATCCGTTCTTCAACCTTGGCCTGTCTCGCCGCGCCCGTGTCGTCCGGCTCGTCTTTCGCCGGGAACAGCAGCGAGGCGATCACGCCCGCCGCCAGCGTGCCGAGGATGATCATCAGGCTCAAATTGGCGGAGATGTTAAAGCCGGGCCAATGGAACATGTGGTTGGAGGCTTGCAGCGCCAGCTTGAAGGCGATGAAGAACAACAGCGCCGCCACCGCCTTGTCCAGATGGACCAGATACTTTTGCGCCGCCGCCAGCACGAAATACAGCGAGCGCAAGCCCAGGATCGCGAAAATCACCGCCGAGTACACCAGCAGCGGCTCGCGGGTCACCGCGATGATCGCCGGCACCGAGTCGAAGGCGAAAATGATGTCGGAAACTTCGATGACCACCAGGCAGAGCAGCATCGGCGTGGCGTACAGCGCCGCCTTGCGGGCGACCGCGATGCTGGGATCTTGCGCCGTCATGGCCTCGACGTGCTGGCGGTCCACGAAGAAATGGTGGCCGTGCAAGCGCGGGTAGACCGGAATCAGCTTTTGGGTCATCCGCACCGACCAATGGTCGGAATAGTCCTCGATTTCATCATCCCCGCCGACGCCGGAGAGCATCTTCCAGCCGGTCCAGGCCACGATGGCGGCGAACAGGAATTCGATCCAGGTGCTCAGGCCGAACAGCGTGGTGCCGAAGGCGATGAAAAGCATTCGGAACACGACCGCGCCGAGAATGCCGAAGTACAAAACCCGGTGTTGCAAGGCGCCCTTGATGCCGAAGGAGGAAAAAATGGCGACGAACACCATCAAATTGTCCACCGACAGCGATTTTTCCAGGATATAGCCGGCCAGATACAATTCGGCGAATTCGGCACCGTGGTGGATCTTGATGTAGAAATAAAAGGCGATAGCCAAAAAAATCCAAAACAGCGACCACGCCAAGGCGTTGGGGATGCTGATGTCCTTGCCGTCCCGGTGCAGCCGCAGATCCAGCCACACCGAGAAGATCACCACCGCCGCGAAGATGGCGATGGTTTCCAGCGGAAAACCGATATGTTGTTCCATGGAATCGCGCGCGCTCAGAGATCGAAGTCTTTGGCGTTGAGGCCCAGTTCGTTGCAAATGGCGCGCACCACAGCTTTTTCCTGGTCGTCGAAATTGCCGTCGGCCGCGCCGATGGCGCAGCAGACCCGCACCATCAGCCGCGATTCGGAGTCCTTGCCCTTGAGCTTGGCGACCACCTGCAGCGCGCTGGCCTGACCGATTTGGTGGTCGAACTCAAACTGTTTCGAGTATTTATCGAAGATGGCGATGACCTCCTGGACGTCGAACACCGACAGCACGTCGGAGTTGCGCAGGAAGCCCATCATCTTTTGTTTTTCCTCGGGCCGGACCACGCCGTCGGCGTGGGCGACCAGCGTGCAGCCGGCCACCACCGATTCCAAAAAGGTCTTGTTCTTGATCTTAGAGACTTCGGTTTTGAGGTTGGCGGTGACTTCGGCGTAACGTTGTTTCAGCCATTCGAGAGCCATGTAACATCCTCCAGATGCGGTGTGAAAGGAAAGCGGACTTAATCTTTTGATCCCGCGACCCAGCGCAAGCCGAAACCGTAGGCTTGGTCCATGTAGCGGTGATCCTGAAAATATTCGACCAATTTGGTGACCTTGAGGTTGCCGCCCTGGTTTTCCAGCAGCGCCAGGGCGCACATCCGCTGGTTGTTTTGATGGCTGTCGAGCCGGATTTCCAAGGTCGGTTGGCCGGGGGCTTGCAAGGTCACCACGGCGTCGGTCTCCGCCCAATTGGGCGCGCCCTCATAGATCATCGCAAACAACACCACCCGATCCAACTCGTTCCAGTGTTGGCCGTTGATGTGCAGGAACTCGCCTTGCGCGCTCGAGCCGCTGCGGTCGTCGCCCATGAGCTGGATGTAGGGCGGTTGGTGGAGGTTGCCGAAGGTGTCGCCCAAGGCTTGTATCGCACCGCCGCGCCCGTCCCGCAGCTTGAACAGACAGCCCAAATCGAGATCGATCTTGCGGGCGCCGGTCAGCCGGCCGAAAAAGCCCTTGCCTCCTCCGCCGCTGTCTTGATGCCAGTTGAGATTGACCACGATTTCGCCGAAACCTTGGCCTTTTTTCTCCAGCGAGATGCTGGGATTGCGTTTGTCCAGGGTGATTTTTTCCAGCCGGACCGGTTTGGCGGGCGCGGGGGCCGCCGCTGGCGGCGAAGGCGGCGAGGGCGGCGAGGGCGACGAGGCGGGGACGGCGGTCGGCGCTTCGGCGTCGGGATCGTCGGCGACATCCACGCCGTACTGGCGGGCCAGTGGGGCCAGGCCGCCGACGAAACCCTGGCCGACGGCTCGGAACTTCCATTCGCCGTTGCGCAGGTAAAATTCGCCGACGATGAGCGCGGTCTCCGCCATCAGCTTAGTCGCCAACGGGAAAGCGGCCAGCGCGGCTTTGGTTTGCGCGTCGCGGATTTCAGCCCGCGCCTGGCTCAATTGCCCGAACGACTGACCGCGCCGGACGCCCTGGTCGACCGTCAGCGCGATCACGATTTTTTCGATGGCCGCCGACAGTTGGCCGAAGGCCACGGTGAACGCGCGGCCGTCGCCGGCGCGCTGGATGCCGCCGCCGGCGAGCGAGAGTTGATTGTAGAAAACAAAATCGCCGTCGTCGCGCACCTTACCCTGGGCGGTCAGCGCGAAGGCGCTGGAATCCAGGATCAGCGGCGTGCTGGCCGGCTCCCAGGACAGCGCGATTTCGACGGCGGCCGGCGGGGGGGTCAATCGGCTGATCGAGAAATTTTGGCCGGGTTGCAGGTCCATGCCGGGTGTTCCGCGTTAAGTTAAAGATAAGGGCGCAGCGCGGGCAGCAGGTCGTGAAAGGTGCGTCCGCTGGCGTGTTCGCCGATGGCTTGCAGCTTCCATTCGCTGTTGTGGCGGTAGAGCTTGGTCATCAGCAGGCCGGTATAGTTGCCGCCTTCCAACGATAGGTCAAATCGGGCGATTTCACCGCCGCTGGCCTCCGCGATCCGCGAGAAGGCGCTGGGGATGCCGGCGAAACCCTCGCCGCTGAAGCTGTTAACCGTAAAGATCAGGGTTTGCACGGTCGCCGGAAGCCGGTTGAGTTCGATGCTGATGCGTTCGTTGTCGGAACCGGCCTCGCCGCCGCCGGAGCGGTCGTCGCCGCTGTGACGGATGGAACCGCAGCGGCTTTCCAGTTGCCTGAACCAGACGGTATCCACTAGATTGCCGCTGGCGTCGAACAGCAAACACGACGCATCCAGATCGACGGATTCCTGGCGCGTGCCGCCGCCGAAGCCGAGAAAGCCGCGGGACTGGACTTGCTTCATGCCCCAGCCAAGTCCCATGACGACGTGATTCAAGCCGCGCCCAGCCTCTTTTTCCAGGCTGATGCGCTGTCCTTTCTGCAAATTGACGGCCATGCGGAAGTCCTCGCTGTTTGGTTGATGTTCGATGGAGGCCGGCGGGCTCGGTTCGACGGGCAGACGGTCGCGAGCTGCCGGGTGCGGATTGACCTTAATGGCGGTTGCGCTATTGTCCGATAAGGGATATTGAGGCAGTTTACGGCAATTCAAGGGATTTCAACATTCTCGATGCGGAGGTGGTCATGCGCAAGCTTGCGTTGTTGTTGGGCGTTCTGATCGCTGGCGCGCACGCCGCGCCAGCGCCCGACGCCAACCTCAAAAAATGGCAAGACGACAAGGGTGTTTGGCATTACGGCGACAACCGGCCGATAGCGCCCGACGCCGTGACCAACAGCGCCGCCGAGGCGTACCAGCGCGGCGATCATGCGGCGGCTTTCGAGGAATACCTCACCTGGGCCAAGCAGGGCGATCCGCGAGCGCAAACCATGGTCGGCCTGATGTACCTGCGCGGCGAGGGCGTCACCCGCAGCCAGAGCAACGCCATTGAGTGGCTGCGGCGCGCGGCGCTGCAAGGTAACGCCACCGCCCAATTCAATTT
>DJIW01000133.1:0-15259 GCA_002433805.1 Competibacteraceae bacterium UBA6584
CGAATCCCACCCTCTCCGCCAATTTTGTGCTTTCATAGACTGCCCATCACTTCGTTCAACCGGCTGACGCCCCGGATATCGATGCCTTCCAGCCGGCTGCCGCGCCGGGGCAAGTTGGCGCGGGGGACGACGGCTTGTTTGAAGCCGTGCTTGGCCGCCTCCCGCAACCGTTCCTCGCCGTTGGGTACCGGGCGGATTTCTCCCGCCAGTCCGACTTCGCCAAAGACCACCAAATCGGTCGGCAGGGGCCTGTCGCGAAAGCTCGACAGCGCCGCCAGCAGCACCGCCAAGTCGGCCGCCGTCTCGTTGATCCGCACGCCGCCCACCGCGTTGACGTACACGTCCTGATCGTACATGGCCACCCCGCCATGCTGGTGTAAAACCGCCAGCAGCATCGCCAAGCGGTTCTGTTCCAACCCTAGCGTCACCCGCCGGGGATGGCCGCCGTGGCATTCGTCCACCAGAGCCTGAATTTCCACCAACAAAGGCCGGGTACCCTCGCGGGTGACCATGATCACGCTGCCGGCCACCGGCGTGTCGTGGCGCGAGAGAAAAATCGCCGAGGGGTTGCTGACCTCCTTAAGCCCGCGTTCGGTCATGGCGAACACCCCCAGCTCGTTGACCGGTCCGTAACGGTTTTTCACCGCCCGCAACACCCGCAACGAGCCGCCGGGATCGCCTTCGAAATAGAGTACGGTATCGACCATATGTTCCAAGACCCGCGGCCCGGCGATCGCGCCTTCCTTGGTGACGTGGCCGACTAGAAACAAGGCGGTGCCGCTGGCCTTGGCGAAGCGCACCAGTTGGGCCGCGCTCTCGCGCACCTGCGCCACCGAACCGGGCGCCGATTGCAACCGTTCGGTGAAAACGGTTTGGATCGAGTCGATCACCAGGGTTTGCGGCCGCTCGGTTTCGGCGATGTCCAAGATGCGCTCCACGCAGATTTCCGGCAGCAGCCGCAGGCGGTCGCGCGGCAGTTGCAGCCGTTGGGCGCGCAGGCCGATCTGCCGAGGCGATTCCTCGCCGCTGACGTACAGCGCCCGCGTCCGTCCGGCCAGTTCGGCCAAGACTTGAAGCAACAGGGTGGATTTGCCGATGCCGGGATCGCCGCCGATCAGGGTGACCGAGCCGTCGACCAAGCCGCCGCCCAGCACCCGATCCAGTTCGGCGTTGCCGCAGGATTGGCGGATTTCCTCGACGGCGTCCACCTCGGCCAGCACCCGCACTTCGGCGCTGGAGGCCGGACCGGGGTAACCGGCGGGCTTGAGGCCGCCCTTGAGCGATGGCGAGGCGGCGAGCTGTTCCTGAAGGGTGTTCCAGGACCCGCAATCCCCGCATTGGCCCGACCATTTGCTGGCTTGCGCGCCGCATTCCGCGCAGACGTAAACCGAGCGATTTTTATTGACCATCACAAAGCATCAGCGTGCGCCCGAGCGGCGGCGGTCGAAGGGTTCCAAAGGTCCGCCAGCCCCAGCGCGTTAGGGGATTAACGGCGTTCGCCGTCCGCCGGCGCGGGGCGATTATCCCGGTCCCCCGACGGCGGGACAGCGTTCCTGGACCGAGGCGCGGCGGCGCTTGCGGCCGGCTTGGCGGTGTTGGGGCGGGCTTCGGAGGCGTAACTTTCAAAGCGGGTGTATTGACCGAGGAAGGTGAGGCGAGTGGTGCCGATGGGCCCGTTGCGCTGTTTGCCGATGATGATCTCCGCGATGCCTTTGTCGGGACTTTCCGGATTGTAAACCTCATCGCGATAGATAAAGCAGATCAGATCGGCGTCCTGCTCGATCGCGCCCGACTCGCGCAGATCCGACATGATCGGCCGCTTGTCGCCGCGCTGCTCCAAGGTCCGGTTGAGCTGGGACAGCGCCAACACCGGAACCGACAGCTCCTTGGCCAGCGATTTCAGCGAGCGGGAAATCTCGGACACCTCGGTCGCCCGGTTTTCATTGGTGCCCGGCACCTGCATCAATTGTAAATAATCGACCACGATCAAGCCCAGTTGGCCTTCCTGCCGGTGCAGGCGGCGCGCCCGCGCCCGCAGTTCGTTCGGGCTCAGATTGGAGCTGTCGTCGATGAACAGCCGGGCGTTCGACAGCATGGTGACCGCCGAGGTGATCCGGGGCCAGTCCGCGTCTTCCAGACGGCCGGTGCGGACTTTGTGCTGGTCGATCCGGCCCAATGAGGACAGCAGGCGCATGATCAGGCTCTCGCCCGGCATTTCCATGCTGAAGACCGCCACCGGATAGCCGCCCTGAATCGCCGCGTATTCGGCAATGTTCATGGCGAAGGCGGTTTTGCCCATCGAGGGCCGTCCGGCGATCACGATCAAATCGCCGCGTTGCAAGCCTGCGGTCCGCTCGTCGAAATCCGGCCAACCGGTGGGCACTCCGGTGATCGGATTGTCGTGATGGAACAGAATGTCGATCCGCTCCACCGTGCGCGCCAGCAGATCCTTCATGTTGCAAAAGCCCTGCTGGGCGCGCATGCCTTGCTCGGCGATGGCGAACACCCGCTTTTCGGCGTCGTCCAGCAGCTGCTTGGAATCCCGGCCCTTGGGGTCGTAGGCGCTGTCGGCGACTTCGGTGGCGATCCGGATCAGATCGCGGCGGATCGCCCGCTCGCGGATGATGTCGGCGTAGGCGCGCACGTTGGCGGCGCTCAAGGTATCGCGCACCAGCACGCCCAGATAGTGGAAGCCGCCAGCGTTCTCCAGTTGGTTGTTATCCTCCAACCATTCCGCCAGCGTCACCAAGTCGAAGGGTTTGCCGTTTTCCGACAGCCGGCGGATGGCGCGAAAAATCAACCGGTGGTCGCCGCGATAAAAATCGTTCTCGTCCAGCCGGTCGGCGATCTGATCCCAAGTCGAGTTGTCCAGCATCAAACCGCCCAGCACCGCTTGTTCCGCTTCGAGCGAATGCGGCGGAACCCGCAGCGCTTCGGCGGCGGCATCCTTACGGTGAGGAAACGGAGTGACGGGTTGCATGACGGAGCTCTCGGAATGAAACCGGCGATCCGCCGTCCGTCGCGGCTATCCGACGATACGGCCTTAAAGCGTCCCGGCAAAATAGGTTTCACGAGCCGACGGCGGTCCGTCGTCGGATGATGCCCGCGCGGGTATTGCTTAGTCTAGTCTAAAAAATCCCGGCGCGGGCTCCGTCAAATTTCAAGCTTCGGCGATGACGTTGACCCGGATTTGGGTCTTGACCTCGCTCGGCAAATGCAGGTCCACGTCGTATTCGCCGATCTGGCGGATCGGACCAGCGGGCAAGCGCACTTCCTGTTTTTGCAACTCGATGCCGGCCGCCGATACCGCGTCGGCGATGTCGGCCGCGCCCACCGAACCGAACAGCCGGCCCTCGGTCCCGGTTTTGACCGATAGAGTGACAATCAATTCCGCCAGCTGCGCGGCGCGGGCGTTTGACTTGGCCAGCGCTTCGGCGGCGACGCGCTCCAACTCGGCGCGGCGGGCTTCGAAGCGCGCCACGTTAGCGGTGGTGGCGGCGGTGGCCTTGCCCTTGGGGATCAAGAAATTGCGGGCGTAGCCCGGCTTGACTTTGACCCGGTCGCCCAGCGTCCCCAGGTTGGCGACTTTTTCCAATAAGATGATTTCCATGAACCGACTCCAAAGATTTTGCTAGCGTGAAGGAGGATAAGTTGATTAAAGCTTGCCCGGACGGGGCCGGATCCGGTTGCGGAAATCCGCCCAAGCGTCGGCGATTCCCAGCGCCATGACGATCTGCGAGAGCAGCGGAACCAGCAGCAAGTAAAAAAACAGCAGCCAGGCGGGTGAAAGTTGCAGTTTAAAGACGACCGCGTGGACCAGCGCGATGCCTTGCAGGGTGTAGAGCGTGCCCAAGACCAGGGCCACGTTGACCAAGGGCGGCCAATGGGCCACCAGCATCGCCGCAAACAGCAGCAGCGTAAGCCCGGCCATAACCCGGCCCAAGCGCAGTTCCTGAAATTCGGGACGGAAACCGCCCGGATTGAACAGCCCCGCCTGCCACCAGCGGCCCAACAACAACGCCAGCAGCGCCACCATCAGCGCGGCGCTGACCGCATGGCCCGGCAGATACGGAGCCCAGCTCTCGATCAGGCCCAGCAGTTGCTCCCAGGCGGCTCGATCGGCCGCAAGCCCCAACGCGGCCGGGTCGGTGAATTCCTGGCGCAAGCGCGAAAGAAGCCCGCGCCACCACGCGGTGGGGTCGGGAAAAACCAGGTAAGCGCCCGCCACGCCCGCCACGCCCAGCACGGCGGCGGCCTGAAAGGTTCGGGACAGCGAAACCGTCGCCCGCAGCACCAGCGCCAACAGCCAAGCCATCGACCAGCACGGCAACAACACTTGCAACATCGGCGAGGGCCGGCCTAACGCCAACCACGTCAATCCAGTCGCCGCCGCGCCGGCCGCGAGTCCGATCAGCGCGCCTTCCAGCGCGCCCCGGCGCAAGGTAACCAAGACCAAAACCGCCGTCGCCGCGATCAAAAAGGGCGGAAACAGCCAAAACAGGACCGCCCCGGTCGCGGCGGCCAGGGCCGCGCCGGATCGGCTGCGCATGGCGAACGCGGCGAGTGAGCGCATCGGCGGCGGTTTTTTTGCGAGACCAGCACGGTTGACGGGGGGTCGGGCTAACCCCCAGGCGTCAATGCCGGTCGCAATAAGGCAGCAACGCCAGGAACCGGGCCCGCTTGATCGC
Source organism: Competibacteraceae bacterium UBA6584 (assembly GCA_002433805.1). GTDB lineage: Bacteria > Pseudomonadota > Gammaproteobacteria > Competibacterales > Competibacteraceae > Competibacter_A. Next base: position 4,689 of record DJIW01000133.1, read on the forward strand.
GACCGAGAGCTGGCGCTGGTAACGGGTCTTGGTGCCGGTGATCCGGCTCGGCACGATCTTGCCGGTTTCCGTGACGTAGTTTTTCAGGGTGGCGATGTCCTTGTAATCGATTTCCTTAACGCCTTCGGCGGTGAAGCGGCAGAATTTTTTACGGCGAAAAAAACGCGACATAATGCTTGATCCTTAAAAAAGTGAGTGGCCTTCGCGATGACAACCGCGCTCGATAAGCTGGCGGCGCGAGCCTGAACCGAGGGTTCGACATGCGGTTAGCGCTGAGGGCGATTCGAGCCCGCGCGGTTTCAGGCCGCTTCGTCCTCGATGTCGACCTCATCGGCGTCGTCGTCGCGCCCGATGCGCTCCTCGCGGTCGTCTTGACCGTCGCGATCCAGTTGGCCTTCGCGTTCGTCGCGCGATTTGATCAGCGGCGAGGGTTCGGTTTCGGGGCTGTCGCGCTGGATAACCAGATTGCGGATCACCGCATCGTTGAAGCGGAACGCGCTTTGCATTTCCTGGAGCACCGCCAGGCTGCATTCCACGTTCATCAAGACGTAGTGGGCCTTGTGAATCTTGTTGATCGGATAAGCCAGCTGCCGGCGGCCCCAGTCTTCCAGGCGGTGGATTTGGCCGCCGTCTTCCTGGATCATGGCGCGATAGCGCTCGATCATGGCCGGCACCTGTTCGCTCTGGTCGGGATGGACCAGAAACACGATTTCATAATGTCGCATCAAAGCTCCTTACGGATAAAATCGGCCTCCCGCGCGGCGGTGAGGCAAGGAGTCGCGGCTCGAATCGAGCCGCAAGGGCCGAACATTCTAGGAGGAAAGCGCCGGCGGCGCAACGCCGCCGACGGAGCCGGACGGCGGTCCGGCGTTCGCGGCGGCCGGAAAGCCCATCATTCATCAGCGATTCACCCCGGCTGTGGTTTTAAGTCGCTCGATTCCGCCTACAATTTTAGGGACGCAGCTTGGCTCCCAGCGCTGCGTGGACGCAATAATCATTATAATTAATTGATATGAAATCATTTATTCTTGGAGGAGCCCGTTCGGGCAAGAGCGCCTTCGCCCAGCAACAGGCGCTGGAATGCGGCTTGGACGTGATCTATGTGGCCACCGGGCAGGCCGGCGACGGCGAAATGGCCGAACGCATCGCCCGCCATCGCGCCGAGCGCCCCGCCGCGTGGGGTTTGGTGGAAGAACCCCTGGCGCTGGCGGACGCCTTGCGGGCTCAGGCGTCGCCGCGACGCTGCCTGCTGGTCGACTGTCTCACGTTGTGGTTGAGCAACCTGCTGGCGGCCGGGGACGGGCCCCTGGAGCGGGAAATTCCCCATCTTCTCGAGCTGTTGCCAGCCTTGCCCGGTCGCGTCTTGTTGGTCAGCAATGAAGTCGGACAGGGCATCGTCCCCGTTCACCCCTTGGCCCGTCGCTTTCGCGATGAAGCCGGCCTCCTGCATCAAGCCGTCGCCCGTCAGTGCGACCGGGTGATCTTTATCGTGGCGGGATTACCGCTCGTTCTCAAGGATCGTAGCGCATGAATTCAACTTGGTACGACGGGCCGGTCGCCGCCCTCGATGACGCTTTGCTGGCCGACGCCTTCAAACGGCAGGCGCAACTGACCAAACCGCCCGGTTCGCTGGGGCGGTTGGAAGAATTGGGCGCGACGCTGGCGGCGATGCAAGGCACCCAACACCCCTGTCTGGATCAGCTCTGGATCACCGTGTTCGCCGCCGATCACGGGGTGACCGCCGAGGGCGTGTCAGCCTTTCCGCAAGCCGTCACCGCCGAGATGGTCCGCAACTTCGCGCGCGGCGGGGCGGCGATCAGCGTCTTGGCCCGGGAATGGAACGCGCGGCTTGAGGTGGTGAACGTCGGCACGGCGCCGATGCTGGAAGAGCTGCCCGGCGTGTTGGACGCCCGGCTCGGACCCGGCACCGCCAATTTTGTCGAGGCCCCCGCCATGACCGACGATCAATTGCAGGATGCCTTGGAGGTGGGGCGCTCCGCCGCCGAGCGGGCCGTCATCAGCGGCGCGCAACTCTTTATCGGCGGCGAAATGGGGATCGGCAATACCACCAGCGCGGCCGCCGTGGCGTGCGCGCTGCTCGGCCTGCCGGCCGAGAACCTCGCCGGACCCGGCACCGGGCTGGACGCCGCCGGCGTCAGCCGCAAGGCGCGGGTGATCGAGCGCGCTTTGCAACGCCACTGCGGCGACCGGCCGCTGGAGGCGCTGCAAGGGTTGGGCGGGTTTGAAATCGCGGCCTTGACCGGCGCTTACTTACGCTGCGGACAGCTCGGCGCGCCGGCGTTGGTGGACGGTTTTATCGCCACGGTCGCGGCGCTGGCGGCGGTGCGGTTGCGCCCGGAGCTGGCGGCGTGGCTGTTCTACGCGCACTGCTCCGCCGAGCCGGGCCACCGTTATCTGTTGGAGGTCTTGAACGCCAAACCGATCCTCGATTTGGGCATGCGCTTGGGCGAGGGCAGCGGCGCGGCGCTGGCGGCTCCGATCTTGCGCGCCGCCGCCGCCTTGCACGCTCGAATGGCCACCTTTGCCGAGGCCGGGGTCTCGCGAGCATGAGCGAGTTTACCGTGGTGGATTTGTTGCGGCACGGGGAACCGGAAGGGGGGCAAAAGTTCCGAGGCGCGGTGGACGATCCGTTGAGCGAGTGCGGCTGGGGGCAGATGCGCGCGGCGGTGGGCGACTACCGCGGCTGGGAGGTGGTGATCAGTTCGCCGTTGGTCCGCTGCGCGGCGTTCGCCCGCGAATTGGCGGAGCATTTGGAGCGTCCCCTGGAAATCGCCGCCGGCTTTAGCGAATTGAGTTTCGGCGTCTGGGAAAGCCGCGCCGTGGCCGAGGTCAACGCCGCCGAGCCGCTGGCGCTGGCCCGGTTCTGGCGCGATCCGGTGTCTTACCCGATCCCTCGGGGCGAACCGGTGGGCGATTTCGACCGACGGGTCGGGCACGCCTGGGAGGCGCTGCTGGAGCGCCATCGGGGGCGGCATATATTGTTGGTCGCTCACGGCGGCGTCATCCGCATGATCCTGCGCCGGTTGCTGGACATGCCCTTGCAGCGGATTTGGCGGCTGGAGGTGCCTTACGCGGCGGTCAGCCGGATCCGCCGGCATTGCGACCCCGAATCCGAGCCGCATCTGGTGTTCCACAACGGCCGCTTGGCATGATCCGCGCCTTGATTCTGGCGCTGCAACTGCTCACCCGCTTTCCGGTTCCCCTGGTCGGACCGCCGCCGCGAGCCGAGGAACTGGGGCTTTCGGTGATGTTTTTTCCCGTGGTCGGTTTTTTGATCGGCGCGGTGTTGGCCGGTTTGCATACCGTGCTTGGGTTGGCCGATCCCGGCGTGCTGGCGGGACTGGTGCTGACCGCTTGGGTGCTGCTGACCGGCGGGCTGCATCTGGATGGTCTGGCCGATACCGCCGATGCCTGGATCGGCGGGCAGGGGCGGCGCGAGCGGACCTTGGAGATCATGAAGGACCCGCGCAGCGGCCCCATCGCGATTGTGGCGGTCGGATTGGTGTTGTTGAATAAATTCACCGCGCTGCAAGTCCTGCTCGCCGGCGACGCCCGGGTGATCTTGGTGTTGGCGCCGGTGCTGGCGCGCGCGCTGATGGTGTTGCTGTTGCTCACGACGCCTTACATCCGGCCGGAAGGCTTGGGCTCGCCTTACGCGCGCCATTTACCGCGCGCGCGTTGCGGTTTCGCGGTGCTGGCTTGTGCGGCCGCGACCTTGTTTTTGCTCGATTGGCAGGGCGCGGTGCTGCTCGGCGTTTTGGCTGTTGGCTTTATCGTCCTCCGGCAGCGGTTTTTAAGCCGTCTGGGCGGCGTTACCGGCGATGCCCTGGGGGCGAGCTGCGAGCTGGCCGAAAGCGCGCTGTTGTTGGCGGTGGTGCTGTCGAGCGACTTTCAGAATTGGTAAAGCACGCGGTTCGAACAACCGTTCGGATCGATCGGCCCTTTTGTGAACCCCCGTCGCCTTTGAGTTCGATGCCCTGACCGCGCCTTTGGCCTCGCTTGCTCCTTGCGGGCAATAAATATTAGACTAGTCTAATATATTAATATATTGGTCGCTTGAAGGGTGTGCTGATGTCCGCGCCAAGGTTTCTCGGATTGTTATGCGGTTGGCTGGCTCTCGCATCCGTCGGGAGCGCCGCCGAGCTGACTTTCGCCGTTGTTGAAGCGAAATTACAAACGCTGCCGGACGAGCGGGTGCTGGACGGCGTGGTCGAGGCGGTCAACCAAAGCACCGTGTCCGCCCAGACCGCCGGCCGGGTCGAGACCATCATGGTCGACGTCAACGACTTCGTGCCGCAAGGCGCACCGATCATCCGTATCCGCAACATCGAGCAGCGCGCCGGCCTGGAGCAGGCGCAGGCCAATTTGCGCGAGGCGCAGGCCCGCTTTCTGGAAGCGGAAGCCGAGTACAACCGCATCCGCGGCGTCTACGAGAAAAAAGTGGTCGCCAAGGCGCAGATGGACGCCGCCACCGCCAGCTTCGACGCCGCCAGAGCGCGGTTGGAAGCCGCCCAGGCCGGCGTTTCCCAAGCCAGGGAGTCCTTGGGCTACACCACGATCAACGCGCCTTACAGCGGCATCGTGCTGGAGCGTCACGTCCAGCTCGGCGAGACCGTCCAGCCCGGCAAGCCGCTGATGACCGGATTTTCGCTCGACGACTTGCGAGTGGTGGCCAACGTGCCGCAGCGCTTGATCGTGCCGGTGCGCCAGTACAAGCGGGCGCGGGTGTTCCAGCCTGACGGCGGCAAGACCATCGCCGCCGAGAAGCTGACCTTTTTCCCCTACGCCGACCCGCAAAGCAACGTGTTCAAGGTGCGGGTGTATCTGCCCAGAAAAATCGAGGGCCTGTATCCGGGCATGTTCGTCAAGACCGCGTTTCAAGTCGGCGAGACGGACGGTTTGACCGTGCCGCGCCAAGCCTTGGCCCAACGCGGCGAGGTGAGCGCCGTTTATATCGCGCGGGACGGTCAACTCCAGCTGCGCCAGGTGCGGCCGGGTCGGATCGAGGGTGAGACGGTCGAAATTCTGGCAGGGTTGGAGCCTGGGGAGCAGGTGGCGCTGGACCCGATTCAGGCCGGCGTCGCGCTCAGGAACCAACAGCAAGCCGGGCGCTGACATGAGCGCCGCCGCCCGTCTCGGCCTCTCCGGGACCCTCGCCCGAAACTTCCTTCTCAGCGAAATCACCCCGCTGCTGGCGCTGGTGGGCTTGCTGATGGGGGTGTTCGCGGTGCTGGTGACGCCGCGCGAGGAAGAACCGCAGATCAACGTCACTTTCGCCAACGTCTTCGTGGCCTTTCCCGGCGCGACCGCCCGCGAGGTCGAGCGGCTGGTCAGCAGCCCCGCCGAGCAGATGCTGGCGGAAATCGAGGGCGTGGAGCACGTCTATTCGGTGTCGCGTCCCGGCATGGCGGTGCTGACCGTGCAATTCAAGGTCGGCCAGCCGCGCACCGACGCCATCGTCCGCCTGTACAACAAACTCTATTCCAACGCCGACTGGCTGCCGGTCAACCTCGGCGTCGGCCAGCCCATCGTCAAGCCCAAGGGGATCGACGATGTGCCGATCCTCAGCCTGACTTTGTGGACGGAAGACCCCCAGCGCGGCGCGGACGATCTGGCGAGAGTCGCTCACACCCTGGAAACCGAACTGAAACGGGTGTCCGGCACCCGCGATCTCTACACCCTCGGCGCGCCCGATCGGGTGGTGCGGGTGCAATTCGATCCCGCCCGCTTGGCCGGTCACGGCTTGGCCTTGGCCGATCTGCGCCGGTCGCTGCAAGCCGCCAACGCCTCCGCCGATGCCGGCGCGCTGGTCGGCGGCAACCGGGAGATTCCGGTGCAAGCCGGCAGCTTTCTGGTCGATGCGGCGGACATCGGCAGCTTGGTGGTGGGCTTGCATCAAGGCGCGCCGGTTTATTTGTCCGACGTCGCCAAGGTGAATCTGGGGCCAGAAGTCCCGGAGCGCTACGTCTGGCTGGGGACCGGGCCGGCGGCCGCCGTCAACGGTATTGCGGTCAAGGGCGAATTCCCCGCCGTGACCCTGGCCGTGGCCAAGAAACCCGGCGAAAACGCGGTCGCCATCGCCGAGCAGGTGCTGGCGCGGGTCGAACAGCTTAAAGGGGCGTTCATCCCCGAGGGCGTTCACCTCACCGTGACCCGCAATTACGGCGTCACCGCCAACGACAAGGCCGTGACCTTGATCAGCAAGCTGATCTTCGCCACCGCGCTGGTGATCGCGCTGGTGTGGCTGGCGCTGGGCTGGCGCGAGGCGTCGATCGTCGGCGCGGCGGTGATTCTGACGCTCACCATCACCCTGTTCGCCTCGTGGGCCTGGGGTTTCACCCTCAACCGGGTGTCGTTGTTCGCCTTGATCTTTTCCATCGGCATTCTGGTGGACGACGCCATCGTGGTGGTGGAGAACATCCACCGCCACATTCAGTTGGGCGGTTACTCGTTGGTCGAGGCGATTCCACGGGCGGTGGACGAGGTCGGCGGCCCGACCATTCTGGCGACTTTCACCGTCATCGCCGCTCTGTTGCCGATGGCCTTCGTCTCCGGGTTGATGGGGCCGTACATGAGTCCGATCCCGATCAACTCCAGCATGGGGATGCTGATTTCGCTGGCGGTAGCCTTCGTGTTCACGCCGTGGCTCACCTATAAGGTGCTGCGGCGGGTGGTGGAGAAACACGCGCCTTCCCCTCCGACAGCGCCGCCGGGCGAGCCAGGGTTGATGGAGCCCACCGGCGAACGGGAAGATTTCGCGCATCGGCTGTTCCGGCGCGCGGTCGGGCCGTTTTTGCGGGGACGGCAAGGCCGGCCGCTGCGCTGGCTGCTCGGTCTCGGCGTGCTGGCGCTGATCGGCGCGTCGATCAGCCTGGCGTATTGGCAGCTGGTGGTGCTGAAAATGCTGCCGTTCGACAACAAGTCGGAATTTCAAGTCATTGTGGATCTGCCGGAAGGCTCCCCGCTGGAACAGACCGCGCGGGTGCTGGGCGAGTTGGGCCGCTATGTCGGCACGGTCGAGGAGGTGACCGACTATCAAGCCTACGCGGGGACCGCCGCGCCGATCAATTTCAACGGCTTGGTCCGGCAGTACTACCTGCGCTCCGGGGCCAACGTCGGCGATTTACAGGTGAATCTGGTCGATAAGAAGCACCGCCACCGCAAGAGCCACGAGATCGCCTTGGCGGTGCGCGGGCCGTTACAGGAGATCGGCGCGCGCTACCAGGCCAACGTCAAGGTGGTCGAAGTCCCGCCCGGCCCGCCGGTGATGTCCCCGCTGGTGGCGGAAGTCTACGGCCTGGATTATCCCGGTCAGATCGCCGCCGCCCGCGAGGTGCGCGCGCGGTTTGCGGCCACGCCGGACATCGTGGACGTGGACGATACGGTCGAAGCGCCGTCCGAGCGGCTGATCGTCCATGTGGATCGCGCCAAGGCCGCCTTGCTCGGCGTCTCGCAACAGGCGGTCGCCGCGGACCTTAACACCGCCTTGCGCGGCGAGGATGTCAGCTACCTGCATTCCGAAAGTTCCAAATATCCCATTCCGCTGCGGCTGCGGCTGCCGGTGGCCGATCAGGCCGATGCGCCTTCGGTTTTGGCGTTGAAAACCCGCAGTCAGAGCGGCGGTTTGGTGCCGCTGTCGGAAGTGGTCGACATCGAGCGGACCCAGCGGGAAAACGCGATCTATCACAAGGATTTGCTGCCGGTCGTGTTCGTGTTCGGCGACATGGCCGGCACGCTGGACAGCCCGCTCTACGGCATGTTCGAAATCTACGGCGACCTCAAAGACCGACGGATCGGCGGCGGGCCGTTGGAGCAGTTTTTCATCCGTCAGCCTGACGCGCCCTATGGCTACAGCCTGAAATGGGACGGCGAGTGGCAGATCACCTATGACACCTTCCGCGACATGGGCATCGCCTACGGCGTCGGGATGATTTTGATTTATCTTTTGGTGGTGGCGCAGTTTCGGTCTTATCTGATCCCGTTGATCATCATGGCCCCGATCCCGCTGACCATCATCGGGGTGATGCCGGGCCACGCGCTGCTGCGCGCGCAATTTACCGCGACCTCGATGATCGGCATGATCGCCCTGGCCGGCATCATCGTCCGTAATTCGATCTTGCTGGTGGATTTCATCAACCTGGAAACCGCCGCCGGCGTCCCGTTTCAGGAAGCGGTGATCCGCTCCAGCGCGGTGCGGGCCAAGCCGATCGTCTTGACCGCGCTGGCGGCGATGCTCGGCGCGCTGTTCATCCTCGACGATCCGATTTTTCGGGGTTTGGCGGTCTCGCTGATCTTCGGAATTCTGGTCTCGACCCTGCTGACGCTGGTGTTTATTCCGGTGCTGTATTACGCGGCGTTTCGCAAGACCCTGGAACCGGAAACGCCGTGATTTCCCGCCGTTTTCCTCCTGTTGGGACACTATACTGACAGGGGGTCCGGCAACCGCCGGACTCCGTGATCCAGCGCGCCCGGACCGGCGCCACCGTTCGGCCGGCGCCCGGTCAAGGCGTGCTCGTACTTCTGGTCCCGATGCTGGAGCGCTCGGAAATCTTGCTTCCGTTTCCTTTCGGACAGTTCCAGGAGAGTTTTAAGCCAATGAATAACAGACTGTTATCTTCTCTCGGCTGGTTGTTGGTCGCGCTGGTCGGCGCCATCGCGCTGGCGGCGGTCGCGCTCAATCGCGGTGAGACCGTCAGCGCGGTGTGGTTAGTCACCGCATCCTTATGCATCTATTTCATCGGTTACCGCTTCTACAGCAAATTCATCGCCGAGCGCGTCTTGCAGTTGGATGACGGACGGATGACTCCGGCGGTCAGCCGCAACGACGGACTCGATTATGTTCCGACCAATAAATGGGTGCTCTATGGCCACCACTTTGCCGCCATCGCCGGGGCGGGTCCGCTGGTCGGCCCGGTCTTGGCCGCCCAGATGGGCTATTTGCCGGGCACGATCTGGATTTTGGTCGGCGTGATCGTCGCCGGCGCGGTGCAGGATTTCATGGTGCTGTTTTGTTCGATGCGCCGCGACGGCCGCTCCCTGGGCGAAATGATCAAGATGGAGATGGGACCGGTGGCCGGCGGCATCGCGCTGGTCGGCGCACTGGCGATCATGATCATTATTCTGGCCGCCCTCGGACTGGTGGTGGTCAAGGCGCTTGGGGAAAGTCCCTGGGGTACCTTCACTGTGGTAGTGACCATCCCGCTGGCAATGGTGATGGGGGTGTACATGCGCCACCTCCGTCCCGGTAAGATCGGCGAAGCCTCCGCGTTTGGCGTGATCGTGCTGCTGCTGGCCATCGGTTACGGCCAACATGTCGCCGAAAGCCCCACTCTCGGGCCGCTGTTCACTTATTCGGCCCCGCAGCTGGCTTGGGCGATCATCATTTACGGCGCGGTGGCATCGATGTTGCCGGTCTGGCTGTTATTGGCCCCGCGCGATTACCTGTCCACCTTTCTCAAGATCGGGGTGGTAACGGCGCTGGCCATCGGCATCTACATCGTCGCGCCGGATCTCAAGATGCCGGCGACCACCCGCTTCATCGACGGCACCGGCCCGGTGTTCTCCGGCACGCTGTTCCCGTTCCTGTTCATCACCATCGCCTGCGGGGCGGTGTCCGGCTTCCACGCCCTCATTTCCTCCGGCACCACACCCAAATTGATCGAACGCGAATCGCACGCCCGCGTCATCGGCTACGGCGGGATGCTGACCGAATCGTTCGTGGCGATCATGGCGCTGACGGCGGCTTGCGTGCTCGACCCCGGCATTTATTTCGCGATGAACAGTCCGGCGGCGGTCATCGGCAACACCCCGGAGAAGGCCTCACAAGTGATCGGCCAGTGGGGTTGGGCGATCACTCCGGAGATGATCACGCAAACCGCCAAGGACATCGGCGAACATACCATCTTGAATCGGGCCGGCGGCGCGCCCACCTTGGCGGTCGGAATGGCGCAGATTATGTCGGCGGCCGTCGGCGGGCAAACTCTGCAAGCCTTCTGGTATCACTTCGCCATTTTGTTCGAGGCGCTGTTTATTCTGACCGCCGTGGACGCCGGTACCCGCGCCGGCCGCTTTATGATTCAAGATTTGCTCGGGACCGTGTATCCGCCGCTGGGCCGCACCGATTCCCTGTCGGCGAACGTTATCGCCACCGTGCTGTGCGTCGCGATGTGGGGGTATTTTGTCTATCAAGGCACGATCGACCCGCTAGGGGGCGTGAATACTCTCTGGCCGCTGTTTGGCATCGGCAACCAGATGTTGGCTGGCATCGCCTTGCTGCTCTGCACCACGGTGCTGATCAAGATGAAGCGCGAGCGTTATATCTGGGTCACGCTGGTTCCGACTGCGTGGTTGTTGATCTGTACGCTGAGCGCGGGCTGGCAGAAGATTTTCGCCGGGTTGCCGGTCGGTTTCTTCGCCATCGCCCAGAAATACAGCGATGCCGCCGCCGCTGGAACGGTGCTGGCGCCGGCCAAGACCGTTGCGGAGATGCAGCGGGTGGCGTTTAACAATTATCTGTGCGGCGCCATTACCGTGATTGTAGAACGACACAT
>DJIW01000133.1:15445-16109 GCA_002433805.1 Competibacteraceae bacterium UBA6584
CTGTGCGGCGCCATTACCGTGATGTTCGTCTTGTTGGTGGTGTCGATGGCGGTGTTCGCGATTCGGATGTCGCTGAAAGCGATCGCCAATCCCAATCCCAGCGTCAAGGAGAGCCCTTATCAACCCGCCCAGCCTGGAGTGAGTTATGCGACCGCCCACTGAAGATTTTATTGGCCCAAACTTTCTTGGACCTGATGCCGCAGCCGCAGCAGTTCGCGCGTGGCCGCAACGGCTCGCCTTTATCCGTCAAGCATTCAGACGGATTATCGGCGCGCCCGACTACGAGGTGTATCTGGCGCGGCACCGGCAAATTCATCCTGAAGCGCCGCCGTTGAGCGAAAAAGAATTTTTCCGCTTCGCCATCGAACGGCGCTATTCCAAGGCCGGACCGCGCTGCTGCTAAAGGAAACAGATCCCGCTGCCCGACAGCGGGATTCTCCTGCCCTTCCAGCACCCTTTCCATGCCGCTCCCGTCGCGATTTTGGGTTCCCGCCTCCGATGGGCCGGGCGCCCTTCCCAGCCTGCCGCGCATCCGGATAAAGCCTTAAGTTATGGCCCAATTTTGGGCTACAATTTAACCTTCGAGCGCCCTCAATATTCTCGCCCGAACCGACCCGCTGGGTCGGGTGTAGAACGACTGTGGTAGGGACCATCCCTCTGTCAA
>DJIW01000089.1 GCA_002433805.1 Competibacteraceae bacterium UBA6584
TATATAATTGCCGGGTTAATAACATCTTCAAAGTAATATGAAAAGGAATATCTTGGGCAGCGCTCACGGAAAAACCAGAGCGTGGGCGAACTCTCATGAATGACGGCTTCCTTCCAATCCGGCCGCAGCAGATTTAACGCCCACACCACCGCCCGCTGGCGGGGAATGCTCTGGCATTTCACGCCCACATAATGATCGCGCAGCCATGCTTGTTCGGCGACAAATCGAGCCGATCCTTCACAAATTGAGCAATACCCTTCATTTTCAAACAGCATCGGTTGCCTCCACCCTACTCCATTCATGCACGCATTTCAGCGGATCACGCTCAGCGCTAGACCGCGATAACGCCACAGCGGGCTCTATAGCTTCAAGCGTTTGAAAATGCTTTCCGGAAGGTGACGAATCACGATCATGATCCACCGCCAGAACCCAGGAAGATAAACCACATCGCGGCGGCGCTCGACGGCGGCGACGATGCCCCGCGCGATCTGATCGGGTTGCGCCCAAAGCAGACCTTTTTTTTCGAACGCGGCGGTCATCGGCGTGTCCACGAAGCCGGGCTTGACGGTAATGACGTGCACACCCTTGTCATTCAGACGGTTGCGCAGACCTTGGAGAAATAGCCCGACCATTCCCTTGGCGGCGCCATAGACATAATTGCTCTGCCGGCCGCGATCCCCCGCCACCGAGCCGATCACCACTAGGGTACCGCGACCGCGTGCTTCAAAGAGATTGGCTAATTCAGTCGCGAGGCTGATCACGCTGAGCGCGTTGGTCTGAATCGCAGCAAGCGTCATTTTTACCGACTTTTGACACGCGGCTTGATCGGGCAAGCTTCCATGCGCGATCAAGGCAAGGTCGATACCGCCCAAAGCCTGTACGGCCCGCGCCAACAGCGCCGGATGCTGTTCTAGCCAGTCGAGGTCAATGCTTTCTGAATGAACCGCTTGGCCGCCGCGGATCTCAAGATCGCCAACGATGGCAGCCAGTTTTTCGGCATTGCGTCCGACCAGATAAAACCGCGCGCCCAGGGCGGCGAAACGGCGGGCGGTCGCCTCCGCAATGGCGGAGGTCGCGCCGACGATCAAAATGTTGCGCATGATAAGACTCTCAATCGGCCGTGACCCGCCGCCAGAAACTGGAGGAAAAATTCGGGTCGATAAACTTCGCGAAGGTGGACCATTGCGGAAAGTAGCAGCGGAAATGCTCCCCGCTCATGCGGGCATCCTTAGCGGGATAGACCGCGCCGCCCGCCTGTCGGGTCACTTCATCCAGACGGCTCAACAAATCCAGCGTCTTTTGCCCTAAATGCGGAAAATCCAGCGCCAGGGTGACGCCGGGACGGGGAAAGGATAACAGTCCCCCCGAAGTCCGGGCTCCAAACCGCTTGAGCACCGCCAGCATCGAGCCTTGGCCGCTGGAGGCGATCCGGTTCAGGATTTCCCGCAAGGCATCGCGAGCCGCCTCCGGCGGAATGACGCACTGATATTGTAAAAACCCGCGCTGGCCGTAGAGCCGATTCCATTCCAGCAGGTTATCTAGCGGATAGAAAAACGGCTGATAAGGCGTCAGCGCGCGCGCCGGTCGCGGCAGATGGTAGTAAAGCCGGTTGAAGGCGCGCACGCTCCAACGGTTCACCAGGGATATCGGGAGCGCGAACGGCACGGTCAGCGAGCGGCGCGCGGGCGGCGGTGCCGTTGGCGCGCCGGGCGGCGCGTGCATTCCCGCCATATAAATTCCCCGTCCCAAACCTTTGCCGGCGGCCGCGCAGTCGATCCAGGAAACAATGTAGGGATAACGGGTCTCGTAGTCGTCGTTCAGCGCGAAGAAGTCATCCAAGTTGGCGAAACGGCGGTTCTCGGCCACCATCCAGGGGTTGGCGATGCGCCGCAACCGGATTTCCACCCAAGCGATCAATCCGGTCAGGCCCAGCCCGCCGATGGTGGCCCGAAACCAGTCGCCGTTTTCCTCGGGACCGCAAACGATCCGCGAGCCGTCGGAACGGTACAGTTCGAAGGCGCGCGTCTGCTCGCCGAAACTGCCGGCAACGTGATGGTTCTTGCCGTGTACATCGTTGGCGACCGCGCCGCCCAAGGTCACGAACTGAGTGCCGGGCGTCACCGGCAAAAACCAGCCTTGCGGCACGCTGAAGGCTAGAATCTCCGACAGCAACACGCCGGCTTCGGCTCGCAAGACCCCTGTTGCCGGATCGAAAGCGATCCAACGATCCAAGCCCCGCGTCAGTAACAGCGTACCGCCGTCATTGAGACACACATCGCCGTAACTGCGACCGTTACCGAAGGGCAAAACTCGGTTCGACCCGCCCGGCAACCGATCGGAGCGGTGATTCAAGGCCCATCGGCGATGTCGAGCGGGCGGATAACGCCCCCAGGAACCGTCCGGCGCGCGGTCAGTCACAGCGCGCCCCACAGGATCACCGCCCCTATCAAAACCAATCGCCGGCTGACCGAATCGGTCAGAGCGAAAATCACCGGATCGTCCGGCATCAGGCCGCGATGGGCCAGCAACCACACTCGACTGATCCAATACAACAGCAGCGGACAGAGAAAACCGATCACCAACGGCTGGCGGTAGAGATGTTGTACGTCGGGACTGTTGATATACAACGCCAGCACCAGCACCGCTAGATAACCGGCGCTGCCGCCCAAGCTTTGCAGGATCGCCAAATCGCCGACCTGATAATTCCGGCCGCGCGCCTCCAATTCGCCTTGCTGCGCCAGCGTATCCAGCTCGGCGTAACGCTTGACCAGCGCCAGGCTGAGAAATAGAAACATGGAGAAGGCTAGCAGCCAAAACGACAGCACCAAATGTGCCGCCAAAGCTCCGGCGATGATCCGCAGGGTGTACAGCCCGGCCAGAACGATGGCGTCCAACAACAAAATCTGTTTCAGCCGAAACGAGTAGCCCAAGGTCAACAGATAATAAACCCCCAAACAGGCGCTGAATTTTGGGTTGACCCACACGCTGAGCGCGAAGGCCGCCAACAACAAGATGGGGGCCGAAATCGCCCCGTGCAAAATCGGCAGCGCGCCGGCGGCGAACGGCCGGCGACATTTGCGGGGATGGCGGCGGTCGGCGCTCAAATCCAGTAGATCGTTGAGCAGATAAACGCTGGAGGCGCACAGCCCGAAGCTGAGAAAGGCCACCAGACACAAGATGATCTTGTCGGCATCGTTCCAGGCGTGAGCGGCCAGCAACGGCACGAAGATCAATACGTTTTTGAGCCATTGGTGCAGCCGCGCGGCTTTGAGCCATAGCTTCGGCCGCGATTCTCGCGCCGTGAAGACCCGCTCGACCTCGCTGCTGGCGCGGGCCAAGGCGACAACCTTGGCGCTAGCGTTGACCGCGATGGCGCGGCGGGCGCGCCGCCATACCGCCGCGTCCACCGCCGCGTTACCCGCATAATCGAACCCGCGTTCGCCGTAGAGGCCGACCAGCGTTTCCGCCTTGCGCGCGCCGGCCAGATTGCACTGGCCATCGGTGGCGATCACCCGATCGAACAGACCCAAATGCGCGGCCACCGGTTCGGCCAAGCTGCGATGCGCGGCCGTCACCAGCACCAACGGCCGTCCCCGCGCCCGCTGCTCGCGCAGAAAATCCAGAAAATCCGCGTTGTAAGGCAGCGTTTCGACATCCAATTCCGCCAGCGCGGCCAATTCGGCCTTGAGTCGGGCCTTACCCACCGCCCACCAACGCGGCCACTGCAACATCGCCAGCGGTTGGCGCTTGAGTTGGGAGAAGGCCGATTCCAGCAGCAAGTCGGAATTCAGCACGGTGCCATCGAGATCCACGCAAAGCGGAATTTCCGGATTCATGCATCGTCATCCATCGCTTTTCTCAGCTGTTGAGCCTCGGCCGAAGGCGGGCCGCTCAAGCTCAAAGCCGCCACCGCCAACCCGCCCACCGCAACGGCAAACCACAGCGTGGCCAGCCGGCATAACAGGGTGATCGCGACCGCCGTCGCGCCATCCGCGCCGAAAGCGACCAGTAAAACCCCCATAACGGCCTCGGTTCCGCCCAAGCCGCCGGGCAAAAACGACAGCGCGCCGGCCAACACCGCCACGGCGTAAACGCCGACGCCGGTCGCGAAGGTGATCGGCGCTCCTAGATCGTGGGCGATCCAATATAACGCCACGCCTTCCAAACCCCAGCCTAGCAACCCCAAACCCAGGCCAAATACCAACAGACCGGGCCGCAGCAACACCGCCGCCGACTCAAACATCCGCCCCAGCCGCTCCAGCTGCTGGCTGAAACGATGGCCGCGCCCCCAGTTTCGCAGCTGTTCAGGCCAGCCGGGCCGGGTTATCACCCAGCCTAAAACCAGGATCAATCCCCAAGCCACTGCCACCAGCCAAGCATAATCCGGACGGACCGTGAGGATCAGCAGCGCCAGCAGGCTCATGGCCATCACATCCAGCAGCCGCTCCACCAATAGCGCCGCCACGCTTTGATTGTAAGGCACTCCGTGGGGGAACAGATAAAGCGAGCGCACCGCCTCGCCGGCTTTGCCGGGAGTCACGGTCAGAGTAAAACCGGCCAGATAATAAAGAAAATGCCGCCAGCGCGGCAGCGCGTGGCCCAAGGCGGTCAGATAACGTTGCCAGCGCCAGAATCGCACGCCATAGTTGAGCAGCGACAGCAGAAAAATACCCGCCAGCGCCGTCGGGCCGAGCCGGTTTAAAGCCGCCAGCACGGCGCGGTGGTCGGCCAGCAGGACGAAGGTTAAATAGAGTAAGGCGCTCAAGCCGATGCTGAGCGCCAGCGCCCGGCGCGGGTTCAAGCGCCTTGGTTTCGATGCCATTCTGGAGGTAAAACCGCTGATGGACGTAGCCGCTACCCGGCGCGCGCCGCTCGGCCGAGCCTGCCAAACCACCGCAACGGTTTCGTCACCTTCCAGGACGAAGAACCATACAGCTCCGTCAAATTGGCCCGCAAGGTCGCGGCTTCGCTTCCGAGCACCGCAGCTTGAGACCGGACCCGTTCGAGTTCCTCGAACAAACGCTGCACTTCGGCGCGATACTGGCTCAGTTCGGCGGTCATTCGGTCATTTTCCGCCTGATGGTGCGCCGAGGTCGCCGTCAATCGCTCCATCTCCGCCCGCCGCCAGGCCCTTTCATCCCGCAACTGTTGCAAAGCCTCAAGAAAGGTCCGCGCCGTCCGCTTGGAAAAACGCTGGCGCGGGTATTCAGTCGCCAGAATTTGCTGCAAAATTTCCAGCAGCTCGCTACGTTTTAGCCCATCCAAATGGGCGCCCAGCTCGATGGACGGCGGATAGTAATAATCAGGTTCCAACACCAGCGCTTGCCAAGCGACCGGCGTGGGTTTCTCAATCCGCCGAAGCGGTTCGGCGTACTGACTTAAATACCGTTCAGGCGTCATGGCTGGCGTCCACCCGTGAATCTTGATTGTCCTTCATGGAAAGATCCGCAACCGCTTGGACCTGAACCGCCATTGCCGCTGTCGGCAGTCCGCCGCTTCGCTCAAGCAAACTGACGAACACATCGTTGCACTCCGTCGCCGGCGCATCCCATGCCAACAACCGAGCCTTGGGGTAATCGGCCAATCGTTCGCTCAATGCGCCCAATCGCGGCGCGATGATCGGCAATCCCGTCGCCAAGGCGTAACTGAGCGTATAGGAGTAGGTTTCCGGCCATTGCGCCGGAAAGAAAATCGCATCCGGCCGTTCCCGGCCGATCAGCAGCGGCAAGTCGGCGTCATCATACGCGCCAGAAAAGGACAGCGGCAGTTCCGGCTCCTGTCGGACCGGCCAGTCGGCGGGGCCGATCACCCGAAAGTACAGCGGCAAGCCGCGCTTTTGGGCGTCGGCAGCGCACGCCTCCAGCCGGTAAAGGCCCTTGGCTGGACTTAACCGGCCGATCACCAGGATCTTCAGTTCGCCGCAAGGTGAGCCGTGCGGCACGGAAATCGACAGGGCGGGTTCCGGATGCGGCAACCTGACATAACGGGCGTCGGGAATATAACGGCGCATCCGCGCCCGCACATCCTCGGAGGCCACGATCACCCGTTCGGCCCCGTTCAGCAACTTGGAGAAGCCTTCGCGCCAGGTCACGATATCCAGCCCCCACAGCGCCGGACGTTCGGCCAGGCAGGCGTTGCAACCTTCCACATCGGGCTCGCCGCAATAGCGGCCGTCGGCGAGCGATAAGGTGTATTGCGGGCAGATGGGATAGTAATCGTGCAGGGTGAAATCGTAGGGCAGCGCCAAATCTTCCAGCAATCCCAGGATTTGGCGGTTCATGCCGATGATATGATGGACATGCAGCCGTGAGATAGCCAATAATTTCAGATAATCCAGCAGCTTCGAATAAGCCTGCGGCAAGCTGAAATAGCCGCTCCACTCCTCGCCGCCGCGCGCCCATTCGACGCTCACGCCGTCGGGGCCGGTCGGCCGCAAGATCATGACCTCAAAATCCGGCTCCAACAGCTCAGCCAAATTTCGAACGTGTTTTTCCGTCCCACCGCCCCAGTTATGGGTGATAAACAACATGCGCGGGCGCGGCGATTGAGCCAACCTGAACAGATCGACCCGGCGCCGTAAAAATCGGGCTGGGTCCAGGTTGCAATAATCGCCGATCACTTGCAGATAATTGGGGTACCGCTCCAGAAGTTTGCCCTCGGCCTCGGCGCATAAAGCCTTGGTTTCCTCCCCGAATGACACGCTGCCTTGGTGATAGACGAAGACCTCCGCGCACAGCAGATGCTCGAAGCCAACTTCCGTCGCCCGCAGGCAAAATTCATTTTCCTCGCCGTAGCCTCTTTGAAACACTCGGGCATCGAAATAGCCGACCTCATTCAAACAATTCCGTCGGATGTACATGCAAAAGCCCACGGCCGTGGGCAGTTCGACGCTCAAACCCGCATTGGCTTCGGCGAAGGTGCCATCCAGCGCCGCCAGCGACCAACCCGCCGGCAGCGCGTTGGCGTGATTGAAGCGCGGATAACCGCAAATGGCGCCGTTGTTGGTGAACGGGGTGACCGTACCCACCCGAGGGGCGCTGTAAGCACAGCGGCGCAGCCGATCCAGCCAATCGCCGTGAACCTCGGTATCGCTGTTGAGCAACACCACATCGCGGTCGGGGTGCAAGATCATCCCGCGATTGACGGCGTTGACGAAACCGGTATTGACCGGATTGACCAGCAGCGTGATCGCGCCGGCCTCCGCCAAATCCCGCAACCACGCCGACAGCGCCGGTTCCGGACCGCAATCGTCCACCACGACGATTTCACGGGCGGCGCCCTGTGGAAACGCCAGCACGCTTTCCAAACAGCGCCGGGTCTCAGCAACGCCCTTGTAGACCGGGATGATGACATCCACCAGGGCTGCTTGAGTGGCTGGCGACTCTAGTTCGGTATCCACGACCTGTTCTCCCCGCCCGGTTTCGGCGTTGCCCCGGTTTTACTCAGAAGGACGCTCACTGCTCTCTATCCGTTTGAGGTATCCCTTGGGATTCCAGGTAATCAAAAACGATTCCTTGCTCCGGTCGGCGATGAAATGCCCGTTCTGGTTTAAAAAGGCTTCGATGGCTTCGTAAGGACCGGGCTTCGGCCCCACCTCCAAACCGTGATGGCAAATACTGTCCTCGACTATGAAATAATCGCCCGGCTTCAACAGCACGGAATAAGTCGTCAAGACGTTCAAGGTGTTTTGATAGGTGTGCGCGCTGTCTTCAATGATCAGCACCCGATCGTCGGCGGCAATCAATTCGGCCGCCCGCGCGAAGCACTGGCAGGCGTCGCCCTCGATAAACGTGATCCTGGGATGGTTCTTCACCCGTTCGGGTATGTGCTGGTGGGAAATATCGATTGCAATCACTCTTCCCCGGTCCAATAAATCGCAAAGATGCGCCAAGGACAGCGTGCTCCCGCCGCTGGCATTGCCGATCTCGATGATGATATCAGGTTGATTCTCGTAAATTATTTCCTGATAAACCCAATGATCCAACGGATTCTTTAAGGCTTTCACCCCGAAATAAGCCGTCTGATTCATAATCCGGTCCTGGATGGTCGCCAGCGCGTTTCGCAGCGGCATGTCCAGATGATCTTCCATAAAGTCAGCCATCTTCTCGTCTCTCTTCAGGGATCGCCTTAAAAGTCCACCATCAGGCGGTTCGCCGCCAGTACACGCCCGCCCAGTCAATTTCCTGAATCGGCTCCGTGATGCCATGCGTCTGGCGAAAGTCTTCCACCGCCGTCCGACAACCGGGCACCACCTTGTAATCATCGACGATGACATAACCGCCAACCGACAGCTTCGGATACAGATTCACCAACGCATCCCAGGTCGATTCGTACATATCGCCATCGAGGCGCAACACCGCCAGCGCGTCGGTCGAAACCTGCGGCAAGGTATCCCGAAACCAGCCTTTGAGAAACACGACCTGCTCGTCGAGCAGGCCGTAACGCTCGAAGTTAGCCTTAACCTCGTCCAGCGAAACCGCCAGATAGTCGTGCTGGTGGTGGGTATCGCCCGCGTCGGCGGGAAACCGCGCCGGATCGGGCGCGGGCAGGCCCTCGAAGGAATCGGCTACCCACACCCGCCGGTCGGTCACGCCATGGACTTTTAGAATCGCCCGCATGAAAATCGACGCCCCGCCGCGCCAGACGCCGGTTTCGATCAAGTCGCCGGGAATGCGCTCGGCGATCACCTGCTCGATGCAATCCTGCAAGTTATCGAGCCGCTTCAGACCGATCATGGTGTGCGCCGCCACCGGCCAATCCTGACCGTTTTCACGCAGGGTCCTGGCGTAAGCCGGCGGTTGCCAAGGACCGCCGTTGGGGTCCTCATAGATGGTGTTGATGAGGATCTTCTTCATCAGATCCAGATAGAGCGCCGCCGTCTCCCGCATGGTGAGATCCTTTGGGGTTAAAAAGCCGAGCACGCAACCATCATCAGGCCCCGCTCGCGGTTGCAAGCCTCTCGCCGGTCATGGCGAAACCGCCGTCAGTTCGATCTCCAGCATCGGAATGCCCACCAAGCCATAGCCTTGACGCACGCTGCTGGCATGCGATTTGAAAACCAGCATATCGTTATACCAGCAATGCGTGACGTGATCCTGCTGGACGCCCGACGCGGCGGCGATGTCCACCGCGTAGTCGCCGACCGGCAACACCGGCATCCGAAAAGTAAAGCGCGCGATCAAGTCCTCTCCCGCGACCGCCGGCCGAGGATCGGCAGAATAGCTAAGGTAGGTATTATCGCCGAACAGGTGTTGGCCCAGCCGATCTTTGACCAAAAAACCGATAATGGGACTATCGAGGTCCAGCAAGGCCCGCGCTCGAATGATCAAGGTCACGATTTCGCCGCCGACGACCCATTGCAGGACCCCGCCTTGCGGATCCTCGAAACGGGCGTCGATGATGCGGACCGCGCCGGTCCCGTAAGCGCCGACCTCTTGACGGAACGCGAATAACTCCAGATCGTTGCGGAATTGGGTGTGATTGAGAAAAGCCAGGCGTTGATCGACCGGGTCGGTCGGACGCTGCTTCGCGACCGGCGGCGGTTGATCCGACCGTTGCGCCACCTCCAAGCCCGCGCTCTGGGTCGGAAACAAGGTCGCCAGATAATGCTCGCAAACGTCCTTGGCCGAGCCTTCCTCGCGCAACTGGCCCCGGTCGAGCCACAACACCCGGTCGCAGAGGTTGATCACCGCCGCCGTGTCGTGGCTGACGAAAAACAGCGTGCCCTCCTCCTGAAACTTGCGCAAAAACCGCATGCATTTCTGGACGAAAAACACATCGCCCACTGCCAGCGCCTCATCGATGATCAAAACGTCCGCTCGGACATGCGCGGCGACCGCGAAAGCCAGCCGCACCGCCATCCCGCTGGAATAAGTCTTGACCGGCTGGTCGATAAATTCGCCGATGTCGGCGAACGCCAGGATCTCCGGCAAATAGCGCTCGATCTCGGCATCGTCCAAGCCTAGAATCGCCGCGTTGAGATAGACGTTTTCCCGGCCGGTGAATTCCGGATTGAAACCGGTGCCCAACTCCAGCAGCGCGGCGACCCGGCCTTTGACCGACAGCGCCCCGGTGGTGGGGGCCAGCGTGCCGCACAACAGCTTGAGCAAGGTGGATTTGCCGGACCCGTTGCGACCGATCACCCCGAGAGTCTCGCCGCGTCGGACCGCAAACGACACGTTTTGCAAGGCCCAGAATTCGCGATGGTAGCGGCGGCGGCCCCGCCACAGCATTTGTTTCAAACGATCCTGCGGACGCTCGTAAATCTGATAGCACTTTCCGGCTTGCCGCACCTCGATGACGGTATCCGTCTCGGCGGCCGCCGCCGCCGGTTCAGAGGACATCGGCGAAGCCTTGTCGGGTTCGGGCGAACCAGTAAACCCCGAGCAGGGCAACCAGCGACGACGCGCCGAGACTCAGCAGATAAGGCATCCACGCCGGCGGTTGGCCGGACAGGATGATGCCTCGGGCCTGTTCGATCGCCAAGGCCAGCGGGTTGAGCTGCAACCAGGGCCGCATCGCCTCCGGCAAGGCGGCCATCGGATAAAACACCGGACTTAAAAACATCATCAACTGCACCAGCGGCCCGATCAACGGTTGGATATCGCGGATATAGACGCCCAGGGACGCCAAAAACCAACTGACCCCCAGCACGAACAACACCAGCGGCAATACGGCGAGCGGCAACAGCAACACCGTCCAGCTCAACCCTCCGCCCAAAGCCAGTTGCAGCGCCAAGATAATCGATAAAGTCGCCGCCAGCAGCAGCAAAGCGGAGGCCACCATGACCGCCGGCAACATCTCCAAGGGGAAAATGACATTCTTGACGTAGTTCGGGTGGCCCAGAATCAAGCCGGGCGCGCGGGTGAAACACTCGGCGAGGAAACCGTAGAGCGCCATGCCGATGAACAAAACCAGCGCCAGACCGACCAGCGAACCCTCGCTCTGTCCCGCCCAACGCATTTTGAAAATGACGCCGAAGAAAAAGGTAAACACCAGCAGCGACAGCAGCGGCAACAGCAGCGACCACAACACGCCGAGATAGGAACCCCGATAACGCTCGGCGAAATCCCGCCGCAACAATTTCAAAAACAGCGAGCGCTGCAACCAGGATTGACGCAGGACCCGGTAAAACGCCCCCTCTTGCCGCACCGGCGCGCTGGATTCCATGACGGGTCAGGATCGAGCGCCGCCCGGCAGCGGCGGGACCTGTAACGGCGCGGGCGACAACCCCCGAGCGCAACGCTCCCACATCAGCTGATAGGCGCTTTCCAGATGGCGGGCGAAGCGTTCGGTATCAAACAACGATGTTTGCAGCCGGTTGCGTTGCAGCTTGATCCGCAGCGACGCCAGTCGATCGGGATGCGTGGCGAGCACCATCGCCAATTCCTCGTACGCCGCCAGCGAGTGGGCGATTAATTCCGGCAAGCCGACGGCGTGCAACACGCTGGCGGCGACCCGCGCCGGAAAGCTGTCGCCCAAGCAGGTCAGCACCGGCAAACCGGCCCAAAGCGCGTCGCTGGCGGTGGTGTGGGCATTGTAAATCCGGGTATCCAGAAACAGATCGGCCAAGCGATGGCGTTCGAGATGCCGCGCCTTGGGCAAGCGTCCGGCGAAAATCAGCCGCTCGGGAATGATGCCGCAAGCGGCGGCATTGACCCGCAGCCGATCCCGCGCCTCCTCGCTTTCGGTATACAACCACAACACCGAACCCGCAACGCGGTCGAGCAGCCGCATCCACAGATCGAACATCACCGGCTCGATCTTCTGAATCTGATTGAAACAACAGAACACGAAACCGGTTTCGGGCAAACCGTGATCGGCTCGGCGCGCGCCGGTTTCGGCGATCTCCTGCCAGCGGTCGTTGACCTGATAACTCTCGGGTAGCCAAACCGGCTGCTCGGTGCAAAACCGGGTTTGTTCGGTCGGCAACACCACCGGATCGACCAGCAGATAATCCAGATAAGCCGCGCCGCTGCTGCCCGGAAACCCCAACCAAGCCGCCTGAACCGGCGCGGGGCGCAAGGCGAACAGTTCCGGGCGGGCGTGGTTGGTATAGCTCATCAGGTCCACCAGCACATGGATGCCATCCTCGCGGATCCGCCGCGCGACCCCGTCGTTATCCAAGCGGGAGACATCGCTGAAGCGCTCGCAATCCTCCCGAATCTGACGGTAATACTCACTGCCATCGTCGCCGCGCAAGGCGTAGCCGTAAATCTCGAAGCGGGCGCGGTCGTGACAGCGGAACAAACCGCGCATGAGATGAGCGGTCGGATGCTCGCGAAAATCCGCTGAAACATAGCCGATCTTGAGCCGCGCGCCCGCCTCGACCGGCGGCCGGACAGCCGCTGTAATAGCTCCTCTCGAAGCCGCGACCGAACGCTCCAAGCGCGCCGCTTCGGAGCGGGCGATGGAAAGCCGCAGGTCGTCGGACAAGGGCAGGAACAACGCCCGAAAAGGCAGCAAGGGCGAAGCCTCGCCGCGCGCCAGACCGGCCTCCGTCCATTGTCGGATCGCGGCGATGCGGCGGTCGTAGTCTTGCCAGTCCGCGTGTTCGAGCCGGCGGAATTCATAATTGATTCGGATCAATTCCGGGGTGACCGGCGGGGGCATTGAATCGGCGGGCCGCAGCTGAAACGGGCCGTCGTGATAATTGGCGCGAAAAGCCCTCGAATCCAGGCGGTCGGCGGCATTTAAACTTTCGCGCGCCTCGTCAAAACGATCCAGGCCGGCCAGCGCCTCGCCCCGCTTGGCATGAAATTCCCAGCAATCCCGCGCGGTCGGCGGAAACGCCTCCAGCAGCGCCAACGCTTCCTGAAATCGACCGTTGGCGTTAAAAGCCGCCGCCGCCGCCAGCCGCTCGGCCGCGCGATCTGGACCCGCCGCCGCCAGCCGCTCGGCCGCCGCCAAGGCCGCGCGATAGCGTTCTTGGGCCAGCAGAACGGCGATCTGACCCCGCAGCAACTCCGGCTGATCCGGATGCCAACTCAAACCTTGTTCGATCCATTTCAACGCTTGCGCCGCGCGATCCTGACGCAACAAAGCCTCGGCGGCGACCAACACCATACCGACCACCGGCTGTCCCGCCGATTGTAGGGTCTGGATTTCGGCCAGGGCCTCGGAATAGCGCCCCAATTGCAATAAGGCCAGCGTTCGGTTCGATCGCGCCTTGTGCTGTTGGGGCCGCCGGGCGAGCAACCGATCCAGCATCTCCAGCGCTTCTTCCGGCCGCGCCAGGTCCAGCAAGATCGCGGCCCGGTTGAGCAAGGCGGCCGGCGCCTCGGGGTCGATGACCAGCGCCTGATCCACGGCGGCTAACGCGGCCGAGGGCCGTTGCAAGGCCCGCAGCGCCAGCGACTGATTGATCAACACCGGGCCGTGACCCGGCCGCAGCGCCAGCGACCGCTCGAACGCCGCCAGCGCCTCATCGCACCGACCCAAGCTCAACAACGCCGAGCCGCGCGTCGAATGCGCCACCGGCTGCTTTTCATCCAGCGCCAGGGCCGAATCGGCGATTGCCAGCGCGTCGGCGAACCGCTCCAACCTCAGCAGCGCGCTGGCTTGATTCATCAGCGCGGCCAAACGGTTGCCGCCTTCGAGCGTGCCGGCTTGTTCGGCCAGTTGCGCGGCTTGAGCATACTGGCCGATATCGAGCGACGCCGCCGAAGCCAACAGCAGCGCCGACGGGTTATGCGGCTCCAACCGCAGCGCGCACTGCACCGCCCGCAAGCAATCGTCGATTTGCTCCAATTTGTAGCGCAGTTCGGCCAGCCGCGCCCAATCACTTCCGCGATGGGGCGCAAGCTGGCAGATCCGCGCGTATAACTCCCCAGCCTGCCGCAACTGCCCGCCGGCAGCCAGCCGTTCGGCTTGCTCCCGCAGTGCGTCGATCATCAGGCGACCGACACCGCGAGGGACGAGCTAGTCACGCGATGTCTCGTGATACCACTGGCCTTCCAGCAGCACCCAAGGATCGGTAATCGTTTGCTTGGTCCAGCCGATAGTGCCGATCATGACCTCCGCGCTGACGCGCGTGATGCCCTTCTCACCCTCGATGCGCACCTCGTCGATCTTCGCCTTGCGAACCGGCAACCCCTGCAAGGCCATCGCGTGTTCCAACTTCAGCCAACCGCCCGGCCGCGCGGCGGATTCCAATTCGTACAGCGTTTTGACATCGCGCGACTGACGCGCTTCCCAGTACCGCTCTACCCGTTCCCGCAACACCTTCAACTGCTCGGGTGGAACGGTCGATCCGGCGGCGGGAGGGACCGTTCCTGGCTGTTCCGGGATCGCGGCTTGCGCCGCGGGCGGCGTTTCGGTTTTCGGCGCTTCGCTTTGCGCGGGAACCGCCAACAACCCACCCACCAACACCAGACTCAAAAGACTGGTTTTTTTTGCCTCAAGCATAAAAGTCACCTTTTAAGGAGCGGCTTCGGGAACGGCGCCTTTCAATTCCGGCATTTCCACGGTGACGCCGATGTCCTTGGCCAGTTTCCAAGCGTATTGCTCCCGCGCCTTGGCCTGCGCCTCTTGCCGGATTCGTTGCAGGATGCTCTCCCGGACGTTCGCGTACGGAGCGACCATGGCGTCGCGCTTGTCCTGCAACAAGATGATTTCATAGCCCGTCGGTGATTCAAGCACCTCGGAGAACTGACCGACCTTCAAAGTCTCAACCGATTTTTTCAGCCAAGCATCCTTTTCCGGTTGCAGAAATCCCAGATCGCCCTTAGCGACCTTAGCCTGGGGATTTTCGGTCAACGCCTCGGCCAAATCGGCGAACGATTCACCGGCTCGCAAGCGTTTGAGCGCGCTGTCCGCCTTGGCCTTGGTCGCCGCCTTGGCCGCCTCATCCGCCTTTTCGGGCAAGCGGAACTGAATCTGACTGACCCGGACCATGCCGGGAATGCCGAAGGCTTCCGGATGCTGCTGGTAGTAGCGATACAACACCTCTTCGGCCGGAACCGTCGCGGGCGGGGGGAAATTTTGCTTTTCGAGTTGCTGGTAGGCTTTAGCGTAATCCCGGCTGTTTGGAGTCTGATCCTTCGGCAGTAAACCTTGCCTGATCATGGCTTCCTCAAGCAGGCGATCCAAAATGATTTCACGCAAGATTTCGGTTTTGCCGGGCACGGTTCTGGCTTTGAGAACCAGTCGCGTATCTTGCGTGATGTACCGCATGAACTGCTCGACCGTGATCTTGCGACTCCCGACTCGCGCCATGACGACTTCCGGCACTTCAGCGGAGGCGGCGGCTGGTTGGTCGGACGCCGCTTGACCGGCGGCGGGCGCGCTGGCGGGCGGGGTTGAAACAGCGGCGGGCGCCGGCGCCGGTGTCTCGGCCGCTGAAACCGGCCCATAGCTGGCCGCGCCCGCGTAAAGGAGAGCAGCCGCCAGCGCGGCAGCCGTGTTAGTACTGATGCTCATGATCGTTCCTCTGAAGGTTCGCCCGCCCCGCAACTCAACAAGCGGAACTTGCTCGTACCGCGAGGGGATTGGATTTCAATCAGGCTTGACCGTGGTCGTCGGATTGACCGACAGCTTGCCGAAAATATCCCATAAAGGACCGTAAATAATCTCGGACTGCGCCGCGCCTTGATCGGCCACCACCGCATCGAGCCAACGATCACCATCCACATCGACCAACTCTACCCGGTTCGGCCAGGTAAAGTCCGGCCGCTCCACAACTCGATTTTCGAAATCGCCGGCCTGTTCCTTGCGCTCCCGATACAGCACCAGCGCCCGAGACCCTCCCGCCAAAAGGTAGCGCCCACCCGCGTCCTGACCGACCGCGAGCGTGTGCACGCCAATCGCGCCTGGATAGGAAATCGGCGCTCTGCGGGTGAATTGACCCTTGCCGTCGTTAAGCAGCCCCACAATGCGCGGGCGCACCGACATCGGGACCAGCAAATCCATCGCGCCGTCTTGATCGAGATCGAAAGGCACCGCCTGACGCGGCCAGCCCTTTTTAAAGGACGCCAGTTCGCGCAGGCCGGGCGCTTGTTCCAAACCAGCGTGTTCGATGGCCCATACCTTGTTGCCGTGAAAGGTGGGGAACACCAATTCTGGAACCCCGTCGCCATTTAAGTCCGCAAGGCGAGCAGGTTGGGGATCGGCCTCCGTGGCTATTTTGATAGCCTCTTTAGTTTCACCCTTCTCAGGGTTGAAATCGCGCAGCAAGGTCAAGCTTGAGCCGGTATAAGGCGCGACCGCCAAGCTGAGCGGTCCCCAGCCAGGCCATGAAAAAGGCGTCGTGCCGAGCGGATGCGGTTGGCTGTAATCGGAAATTAAGGTCAAGCGGCCATCGGGTTGGGCCGCGACTACCCGCAACTGACTTCTGCCCTCGGCATTGATCACGTAGCGCTTGGGCGTTCCAGGCAACGCGATGGTGTCATTGGGATGGAATCCGGCGATTTCCTGTTCGTCGGTCGCTTCGAAGCGGCGGGTGGCGGTTTGCCGAAACACCCGAATCATATTGCCGCCATGCGAAGTAAACAATAAATCCAGGCGACCGTCGCCGTCCAAATCATCCACGAGGGCGTGAAAGGCTCCGCTCCTGACCAAGAAACGGCTATAGCGGCCTTCCGAGTCGTTCCAGACGGGCTCCTTTTCGGTCGGGCCGCCGAGCGTACCGACTTTTACACTGTCAGCCCGATCCGATTGCGCCGCCTGTAAATTGATCGGCAACATGATCACCAACGCCGTCAAAACGAGCGAGAGCTGCTTTTGCATGGTTAATCTTAAATTTTTTGAATGATCTGCCTCTAAAAACAAAAACGGCGCACTGATCGTACGCCGTTTCGGCCGCTGCTCTCTCCAGAACGCGGAGAGAACAGCGATGCAATGCTAATACTGCTTACTGAACACCACGCTCGTGGGCCAGCTCGGTCTGGGTTTGGTCGCCATTACCACCATTGACACCGATCAAGCTGAAAGCCACGCCCGCGCGTGAGGTAGGAGCGTTGGCAGGGCCAACACCATCGGCCACGCCAAATGCCACAAAACCGGTCTCGGACAAACCATCCCTGATCGTGGCGGTGATCAACCGACCTTCTTTAGCATCCGCGCCGACCCCAATCACGTTTAACTCATAGGGAACATTGGTCGTAGCGGAAATAGCTCTTTCGTCCGCATCATAGACCAGGATATTCTGATTGACGCGGGCAGCGTTGTTATCCGGGAACCACAGCACAAATTCCGTGTCGCCTGCCGGAGCATCAGCTTTTAAATAATAACGCAAGCTGAATACCGCTCTTTGACCTTGGCCGCTCGCCAAAGCCATGCCGGCCTTCACCGGGTTAACATTAGCCACGAACGCGCCGACGTGATCAACTTCATCGCCCACGGTGCCGTCAGCCGAATCGACCAGCGGTACCACCGGGATATAAGCTTGCGTAGCCCAATTACCCCTGATCTGGTAAGCGGCCCCGTAGAGGATCATGCCGCTTCCCGTGGTATCACCAGCGGCATTATCGGTAATAACCATGTAGCCTGGAACGTTTAAAGCGCTGGGAATCGGCCGCGCGGGATCTTCGACGATGGTACCGAAATCGAGGCCAACCCAGTCGTTACAGGTCACCGCAAAAGTGTTGTCCGCGACCTCATTGCTCTCTTTATCGAAGAAGAACCAATGCAGGCGACCGTTGCAGCTTTCGGCAGTTTTGGTGCCGGTCAGGGTGTTAAACTGGCCGACATTGACGTTGGCCGGGCTGACGGCCACAACGCTGATCATGGTGTTGAGTCGGCCGGCGCCAGCCGTCACGACATAGGGGATCAACAGCGCATCACCCGGGGTACCCTGTTGCACCGCATAAGCAGCGCTGGAGGCGCCAATCGCGGTAGCAACCGCCGCCGCCACGCCAACTTTCTTAAAATTCGCCATCATCTCGTAACTCCTATCTTAGGTTGCATCGCACGAGCGCTTTAACAAAAACCAGAGACTGACTACCAGTGTGAGACTACATGGGAATCCAGCCGGTGTCAACATAACAACATATTTTTGTTGTTTGCACAACAGCTTTTATCCTGACAACAAAAAAATTACTTGTATTATTTATAAATAGAATAGATACAAAATGCAAGGAGTGCCTTGGGGTCTCCCGGCCGACATCCTATCCGAACAACGGCAACGTTGCAAACTAACAACAACCGGATCTCTTCAAAGCTTAGGAAGCCGGCACCATCGGCGCAATCTCACGCATCTTGCGTTTGAGTTCTTCGGTGACCTGCTCGGCTTCCTGGGAGTTCTCAACCACGCGGGGGGTCAGCAGCACAATCAATTCGGTCCGTCTCATGGATTCGCTGGTATTCCCAAATAAGGACCCCAACACAGGAATTTTATACAATACTGGAAGACCTCCTTGACTACCCCGTCTCTCATCCTTGATCAAACCGCCCAACACCAAGGTTTGTCCGCTCTTGACCGCCACCTTGCTCGTGACGCTGCGCGTAGCAAACGCGCGTTGGCCGGTGGCCTGATCAATCTCGCCCACATCGCTAACCACTTGCTTGATGTCCATATTGACCATGCCGCCGGAATTCACCCTCGGTAAAACTTCCAGTTGTACGCCCGTTTGTTTGTAATTGACGCCGCCCGTGGTAACCACGCTATTCCCAACGATGCTCTGCGGGGCGGGAATCGGTTGTTCATCTCCCACGAGGATGACGGCTTGCTGATTGTCCACCACCATGACATGCGGCGAGGAAAGCACTTTAATCTTGGAATCACCCGCTAACGTTCTGAGCAAGGCGCGCACTAAACCAGCACTATCGGTGATGGCGTAGGAAAATGCATTCGCGGACCCAGGAAGCACAACAGGGGTCGTGCTACCGCCAACGGTAGCGGTATCGTTGATCTTCAAATTTCCGCTGCCCAAGCCCAATGACCCTATACCCTTGTAATCCTTGTCTTTGTTGCTGCCCACATCATTATTGAAAAACCACTGCAAGCCATACTGCAACTGGCCTGTTAACGTCACTTCCGCAATTGTAGCCTCGATCAACACTTGTCGAGGGGTCACATCCATTTTCTGCAACGTGCCGATTATCCGTTCGTAATTCTGATTGGTAGCCCAAATCAACAGCGCATTATTCTCGGTATCGGCCACGATGCGGACTTCCTCCATGCCGGCGCTAGGCCCGCCGGAACCGATGGCGGCTCCGAGGCTAGCGGCGGCGCTAGAACCGCCTCCGCCTCCACCGGCGGACAACGCGCCGCCCACGCGACCGCCCGCGCGATTGTTCCCGAGCGAAGGCGTGGAACCTCCAGCCGCTCCTCCCAACGAGGACGAAGACCCCAGCGAGGAAGATCGGGTTGAAAGCGACGACGAACCTCCGCCTAAACCCGAACCGGAACCTCCCGACAAACCGCCAGATGAATCCAGACCGCCGCCCGGCCCTCCCAAAGCGCCTCCAGACAACTGTCCCCCTCGCAAGCCCGGCGCGACCTCCCCGCCCCGACTCCCTTGGCCGCCGCTTCCTAGATTGAACAAACCGTTCAGCAATTCAGCGACGTAATCCGCGCGGCTGTTTTGGACCTGATAAACATACAACCGCTCACCGCCCACGCCATCCAAGCGTTCGATCCAAACCGCGACTTCCTTGAGATACTCGGATTGCGGCGTCACCACCAACACCGCGTTTAATTTACTGAGCGGCACGAATCGCAACAAACCGGCAATCGGTGTGCCCGAGCCTTCACCCAACAACTGATTCAAGTTGGTGGCCATGGCTTGGCTGTCGATGTTCCGCAAGCGAAACATGCCGATGGACATGCCTTTCAACCAATTCACATCGAAGGTTTCAATGGTGCTCTCAACGTTGGCAAGTTCCTGTGCCGTACCCGCCAAGATCAGGAGATTGCGGACCGTATCCGCGCGCAGAATCCCGCCCTCGGGCAGGAAAGGCGCGATAATCGCCTGCATTTCCACCGCGCTGACATAGCGCAGCGGCACGATCCGCACGCCGTAGCCGACCCGGCCGATACCCAATTTTGGAACGAGGTTGCCCCGTTGCACGGCCCCGGCCGCCGGAATGATGCGATACATCCCACCCTCGCGCACCAGCACCGCGTTGCTCATCCGCAGCACCGTCTCCAGGGTCGGCAGCAACTGCTCCCGCGCCAGCGGACGGGTGGTCTGCACCGTCACCTCGCCCTGCACCTGTGGATCGACTGTGTAATTGGTCTTGAGCGTGTCGAAAATCACCTTGACCACATCACGGATATCGGCCCCCTCGAAATTCAAGGTCACTTCACCCGCCGCGCTGCTGGCTTGAGCCGACGGCGCGGGTTGAGCGGCGAGTTGCCGGTCGATAAAGTTACCGGTTCCCGGCGACACCAACGAATTTCGCGGCGATTTCGGAATCGCCTCGTCATCCGTTCCAGCCGCCGGCGCGGGCAACGGTTTAGCGCTCAAGCGCGGCGAACCGCCGACCGCCGGCGTGTCGAGCGGGATTTCTGGAGCCGTTTCATCGCTTGAAAATGAGGCGCACGCGCCGAGCAGCGCCAGCGGCAGAACCGCTGCCGGTAGAGACCAACGTATTGTCATGAACAGATTATCCATCAGTTATTGCGGCGGGGGCGGGGGCGCCACGGCTTGCGGCAGTTCGCCCGGTTGCGGCGTCACCGGCATGCCGTCCGGCGCGACCGCTCCCGGCACGACGGCCCCCTGCCCGCTCTTGACGACTGGCCGACCCGGCTTCGGTCTGGTCGGTCTATTCTGACGCGCTAATTTAAGTTCGCGCGTGGTCTGGCCTTGACGGATCACGACCCGATTGGGAAAGACCTTGTCCAAGGCCCACCCGTCCAGCGTCTCGCCCGGCTTGACGCGGACCGTTTTGGCGTTAGGCCCCTCCGGCCGCAACAGCACGATGGTTCCGACCGGACTGATCGCCACGCCTAACAGCAGAAACTTTTTCTCGGGACCGGAGGGCGGCGGTTCGGCGGCCGGCTCTTCGGGAATCGGCGGTTCGGGCCGCCGCGTGGCGACGAACAACGGGCGAGCGTCGATTTCGTGATACTTGCCCTGCGCCGGCAAGCGATAGGGCTTGATCGGCTCCACCACGGGCAACTCCGGCGGCTTTTGTCCGGCGCTGCTCGCCGCCGCGCGCGGTGGATCGTTGAGTTGCCAGACCAAAGCCGCAAGCGCCAAGCCGCCGATCAGCAACCAGAATAACAGACCGGTGAGTTTTGCTGACATTTAGCCACGTTCCTTGTGTAAATAACCGGAAACTTCAAACTGAACAGTTAATTGAATCCGGGTATAACTCGCCAGCCGCCCATTGGGCAAGCGCGGCCGATTTTCCCGCGCGCTCACATCGAGATTATCCACGAACAACAGCGGCGTTTGAGCCTCAAGATCGCGCAAGATCTTCCGCAAGGTGTCGGTATCGCCCATCATGGTGGTGCTGACCGTCACTTTCACCGCATTGCCTTCTTCGGTCGGCGGCAGGGCCTGCGTGCTGCGCAAGGTCGCGCCCGCCGCCTCGATGACCGCCTTGACGCGCTGTTGCAGTTCGGCGGCCGCCAGCGACGGCGCGGATTGCGGTAAATACTGGGTCGCCATGGCCCCATCCTGTTGAATGCTGGCGATCAGCCGCTGGATGGGTTCGCGGCTCGCCGCCATCCGCTCCAACTGCGCCAAACGCCCCTGCTGCTGCTCCAGGCGGTCGTGATAAAAATGATACCGGGCGACCAGCACGCGATCGACTAACAGGAACAACCCGGCGATCACCAATCCTAAAAGCAGCAACGCCGACAAGCGGTGGCCTAAAGAGGGACGGGCGACCATCAGGGCTCCAAACCGACGCGGGCGTTCAACATAAAACGTTCTTTGCCAAAGCGTGGATCAATGGTCACCGGCGACGCAAAACCCGGACTATTCATAAATTTAGAAGTATCAACGATACCGATCAGCGCCGACGCCTTGGCGGACTGGCCGATGATTTGCAAATTATCTCCCTTGATCTGCAAGCGTTCCAACCACGTGTCGTCCGGCAGAATAGCCGTCAGTTCCCGCAACAAATCCACTTTGGGAGGTAGGGCTTGTTTTTTCTGCAGCAACATCCGAGAGGTTTCGATGGCCCGCTCCAGCTGGTCGCGCAAGGCCAGCGCTTGATTGGCGGCGGGTTGCAGTTTGTCCGCTTTGGCGAGCACCCCGATCAACAACTGACGTTGTTGCCAGATCGGTAAAACCGCCGCCGCCGCAACCAAGAGCAAGGCGCAAACCACCAAAACCGCCCAAAGCCGCCGCTGTGCGAGGCCGCGCCGCACCCGCTGTTCGACCGGCAACAGATTGAGACCGGGACGGCCGCCGGCGACATCCACCACATCCGGCTGCAAACCTTGCTGCCGCAAGGCCGCCAGAACCGGCTCGACGCCAGCTTGCGGCAAGGCGGTCAATTCCACCCGCAGCCGCCGCTGGTCGAGCTGGCGCTCCAATACGGTCGTATCGTAGTAAACCTGAGCGGCGGTGAAGGGCGTCAGACGGTCCATCTCGAAACCGGCAACCTGGCGCGGATTTTTCTCGGCGGCCAAGGGCAGCGACAAACCGCGGATCAACGCTTGATCGGCCGGAAAGCGCACCACCAGTTGTTGGGGTTTTTCAGTTTTAAACCATTTCGCCGCAGCGCTCCAATCAGGCGCCGTCCGATCGAGCCGCTCCAGTTCCTGAATTTGGCCGGCCTCATCGCGCGCCAACGCCCACTCCCCGCCATCGAGCGCGACCACCAGCCGGCGCGAGGATCCCGCCAACCAACGCCGGGTCGCCAGCGGCAGCCAAGCGAGCAGACCTTCGCGCCACCAAATCCAAAAGGAAGGCCATTCCCAGCGCGGGTTGAGTGTTAATGCCTTTAAATTCGTTACCACAAATCCATCGATCCCGTGAACCCATTAAAATTTCATAATGCCATCAAACCCAGCCGGCTAACGGCCTTCACGCCAAGACAGTATTCTCGTGCCCTGGCCTTTTCCCATGCCGATCCGAAGATCGACCACCGCTTTGACGACCACCGCCGTTTTGGCCGCCGTCTCGGCCACGACCGTTATATGATAAACGTTTCCGCGCCCGCCGGAAAAAACAGCGCCTCCCCCGGCGGGTTGCGGCGGCGGCGCGGGGGGCGGGCCATCGGAACCGGCTTGGGCGCGGGCCGCGAGATAATCGGCGACCGTCCGCTCGTCCAAACCCAAGGCCCGCAGCATATCCTCTGACGCCAGTTCCGGATTCACCCCGAAGTGGTTTGAAAAAGCCGTCACCTTATCGGCGATGCGCCGGTAGATCGCCGGCGTTATTCCCTCGATCTGCTGCAATTCTTCAATGCTTTCAAATTGGCCGCCCTGCGGTTCCAGGCCGGTCGTGGGCCGCGACATCGACAGCTGATTCGGCTGGCGTCGCTCCAACAGCTTTTCCACCAACCGATCCTGATCGGCCGGATTCAAGCCGATTCCGGCAAACAGGGCTTTCAAAACCTCATTGCCGGTGGAATTGAGGCTGATCAACCCGTGCGCGTTGATGACTTCGATGCGCAAGCGCCCGCCGCCAAACGCCCATCCATGGGGATCGCCGTTCGGCGGCCAAGCTTTGCGGCTCGACTCGTAATCCAATTGCCAAGCCTGCGCGTAAGCGACTCCGGCCTCAGCCAGGGCGCGAGCTTGCGCCCGTTCGACCGTGCTGGTCGCCAGCCGCGTCTCGACCCGCATCGAATAGGCGAAACCGCCGGCCATAACCGCCAGCAAGGTGACGATCCACAGCACGATGACCAACACCATGCCGCGTTGCCGCTCGCGCCCGCCCGACTTGTGCGTCCGCGCGTTCATCGCCGAAATCCTTGAAGGCCGCGAGGGCCTTGAGGGCCTTCGACCAAAGCGGCCACCAAATCGGGCCAAGCTTCGCCCTGCTGGTTCAGATTCAGCCGAACCAGCAACGGCCGCCGTTCGGCGCTGGTCCAATCGGGGCGCCAGCGCGGCTGTCCTTGATCGTCGTCGCGCTCCGGGCCGAAATAAGCCCACTCTCCGCCCGACACCCCCTGCAACAACACGGTCTCGCGCTCCTCGCCAGCCGCGCCGCCATCGCTCTGGTAAAGCCGCCAGCGCATCGACAACCGACCGTCGCTGATTCCGATCCGCACTCGGTACAGTCCGCCCTGCCCCAGTTGAGCCAGCATCGGGGCCACAAATTCGATGCTATCAGGCTGCCCGGAGAATACGACCGCGAGTTCCTGGCGTTCGTTGAGTCCATAAACCGTCATCGATTGCGCCAACTGGCGACGGATGAATTCTTGAACCAGCCGCAGGCGGTGGGTGGCCTCGGCGCGGCGTTCGCCGCTGTCGGTGCCGTTCAACCCCAGCCGCAACCCGCTGTAGAGCACCACCAACACCATCCCCATCAAGGCCATGGCGACCAGGAGTTCCAGCAAGGTAAAGCCCGGCTGTCGGCGGCCTGTTACGCCCCCCGGCGAATGCTTCATCGCCCCCCCGTTCCCGGCGGCTCGACCGGCGCCAAGCGCAGCGTTTCCAACGCCACGGAGCGTTGCTGGGCCAAGCCGGTCCAAAATACTTCGACTTCGATGCGGTAAGCGCGGACGTGGGTTTTCTCGGGGTCCGGCATTCCCTCAAGGTAAGGGCTGATCCGGCTGCGCCAAGAAAACTGCTCGTTGATCGGCCCGGAATGGTTGCCCTCGGCCAGTGGCGTTTCCTTGCCGATGGCGGCCAGAATCGATTCGGCGTACAGCGTCGCTTGAGTGTAATCATCGGCCGCGCCGGCATTGCGCAGGCCGGTGGCGAACACTTGCAGCAGCACGCCGAGCGAGACGCTGAGGATGGCGAAGGCCACCAGGATTTCGAGCAGGGAAAAACCGCGTTGCGCCGTCACGGGCGCGCGTCCTGCTCGACGATGGCGACAGCGCCGGTCAGCCAATCGACATTCACCCGGTAGGCGAGCTTCGGGCCGCTGACGGTAATCGCGCCGCCGGTGGAACTGCCGTCTGGAAAGAAGCGGATGCTGCCGGTGGTCTGGCTCGACAGCTCCGACTGCGCGGAATAAAGCCGCAAGGCCAGACTTTCCGGCAAGGCGATTTGGCGCGGGTCGCCGCTGACCGCGAAGCGGTGCTGGGCCAGATCGAGGGTGAGAACCGACTCCCGCTGGCGGGTGACCGCCTCGTTGCGCGCGAACCGCAGACCCGCCGCCAGTTGCCGGGCCGCGCCGCGCAACTCGGTCGACCCGCTCAAGCCCGACAGCAGCGGCGGCGTCAGCGAAACCAGCAACACCGCGATCACCAATACGACCAACAATTCCAGCAGGGTAAAGCCCCGCTGGCGCGGTTGGGTCCGGCTCATCCGACAGGTCCGTCGCGCCTTACAGCCAGCTTACGACATCCTGATTTTCGCCGTCGCCGCCCTCGGCGTTATCCGCGCCCAGCGAATACAAATCGAACGCGCCGCCGCTGTGCTGGCCGGGAGAACGATATTGATAGTCGTTGCCCCACGGGTCTTTTGGAATGAGGTTCTTTTTCAAATAAGGGCCGTTCCAGCGGTTCGCGCCCGCCGGTTGGGCCACCAGCGCTTGCAAGCCCTCGGCCGTGTTGGGATACCGGCCCATATCCAAGCGAAACGCATCCAGCGCGGTGCTGAAATCCTCGATCTGCAATTTGGCGGTTTTGGTGTTAGCCCCGCCCAGATACTTCATCACCTGAGGGCCAACCAAGCCGGCCAACAAGCCGAGAATGACCAAAACCACCAATAACTCAATCAGGGTAAAGCCGCGCGCGCGGCGGACGTGATTTGAGACTTTCATCGATGCACACCCGAAAATTCAAAACGTTGGAACCCCGTTTGAGAACGATATCACTTCATCGCCTTCAAGCGGGTCCCGCACTCATTGGATTTAGAAAGCCAATTCGTTGAGGCTGAGAATCGCCACCAGAATGGACATGATAATGCCGGCGACGACCGCGCCGAGCCCCAGAATCAACGCGGGCTCCAGCAAGGTCAACAACCGTTTGACAGCGGTCTGCACCTCTCCATCATAGGTGTCGGCCACTTGGATCAACATTTCCTGCAACTGGCCGGTTTCCTCCCCGACCCTGATCATCTGCACCGCCAGCTTGGGAAAATGGCCCGCCTCCATCAGCGGCTCGGCCAAGCCCCGCCCGGTCTTGGCGTGTTCCGCCACCTCGCCCAAGGCGCTCGCCATCACCTGATTGGTCAGCGTCTCACGGACGATGGTCAACGCATTCAACAGCGACACCCCATTGCCGAGCAAGGTTCCCAGCGTGCGGGTCAACCGCGCGGTTTCCACCTTGGCGATCAGATCGCCGAACAGGGGCGCTCGCAGCAACCAGCGGTCCCAACGGGCGCGGCTGTCGGGCTGGTTTAACATGCGCCGCACCGCCGCCACGATCAAAACGATCACGATCGCGCCGGCCCACCAGTAATAGCGGAACCCATCGCCGACCGCGATGACGATCTGCGTGGCGAGCGGCAGCGTCTTGCCGGCGTCGGCGAACAACCGCTGGAACTGCGGCACCACGAAAGTCAGCAAAATGATGACCGAAAGCGCCGATACCGTCAGCAAAATGATCGGATAGATCAGCGCCGAGGTCACCGTCTCCCGCAAGGCTTGCGAGCGTTCCAAAAATTCGTTGAGCCGCCGCAACACCGTTTCCAGCGCGCCGCCGGATTCGCCCGCCCGGACCATGTTCAGATAAAAACGCGAGAAGGCGTCTTGCGCCTCCAAGGCGTCGGCCAGGGTCGAACCGCCGCGCACCTTCTCCTGCACCCGCTCCAGCAGCGCCTTGCTCCGCTCGTCCTCGGACACGCCGATCAGGATGGTCAGCGCCCGGTCCAGCGGCATTCCAGCCGCCAAAAGACTGGCCAATTGCTGGGTGAACAGCGCGACAATCTTGCGGGATAATGCCCGCCGCTTGCTGAACAGCGGCTGACCGAGCCCGCCGCGCAGCAACCCGCCCTTGGCCTCGTTGACCGACAGCGGCAACAAGCCCTGATCGCGCAAACGCTCGATGGCCGCTTCCGGAGTTTGCGCCTCCACTTCATCGCGCAACACCTCGCCGGCGGCGTCCACCGCTTCAAAGCGATAGCGGGGCACCTCAGTCCTCCTGTTCCTGCTGGGTGGTCACCCGCAGCACTTCCTCGATGGTCGTGACGCCATCCACCGCCTTGCGCAGGCCGTCTTCATACATGGTGTCCATGCCTTCCTGCTGGGCGGTGTCTTGCAAATCGCCGGCGTCGGCGTGCTTCAACACCAAGCGGCGCAGCGGATCGCTCATCACCAAGAATTCCATGATCGCCGCCCGACCCCGATAACCGGTGCCGCCGCAATGCTCGCAGCCGATCGGCTTGTACAAGGTGATGTCGGATGTGGCGGAGAAGCGGTTCAAGCGCATTTCCTTGACCAGCTCCGGCAAGGCCTGATACGGCTGGCGGCAGCGGGTGCACAGCAAGCGCACCAAACGCTGGGCTAAAACGCCGTTGATGGTCGAGGTCAGCAGATAGTCGTCCACCCCCATGTCCAGCAAGCGGGTGACGCTGCCGGCGGCGTCGTTGGTGTGCAGGGTGGACAGCACCAAATGGCCGGTCAAGGCGGATTGCACGGCGATGCCGGCGGTTTCCAGATCGCGCATTTCGCCGATCATGATCACGTCCGGATCCTGGCGGACGATGGCGCGCAAGGCGTTGGCGAAGGTCAGATTGATCTGCGGCTTGACTTGAATTTGGTTGACGCCTTCCAACTGGTATTCGACCGGGTCCTCGACGGTCAGAATCTTCCGTTCCGGGGTATTGATGGTCTGCAAGGCGGTATACAGCGTGGTGGTCTTGCCGCTGCCGGTGGGGCCGGTGACCAGGATGATGCCGTGCGGCATATGCAGGATTTCCAG
The DNA here is from genome assembly GCA_002433805.1 of Competibacteraceae bacterium UBA6584. Taxonomy (GTDB): domain Bacteria; phylum Pseudomonadota; class Gammaproteobacteria; order Competibacterales; family Competibacteraceae; genus Competibacter_A. Next base: position 27,883 of record DJIW01000089.1, read on the forward strand.
GAACCGCTCCAGCGTGCGCGGGCTGAACCCGAGCGTCGGAAAATCCAGCACCATGCTCGCCTTGTCCAAAATGCGCATCACCACGCTTTCGCCCCACAAGGTCGGCACGGTCGACACGCGCAAGTCGATTTCCTTGCCCTGCGCCCGCAGCTGAATCCGACCGTCTTGCGGCAAGCGCCGCTCGGCGATGTTGAGCTTGGCCATGATCTTGATGCGGGAGATCACCGCCGCCGACAGCCGCGAGGGCGGCGATTCCACCTCGCGCAGCACCCCGTCCACCCGATAGCGGACCTTGAGCCGGTTTTCGAAGGGCTCGATGTGGATGTCGGACGCCCGCGATTCCACCGCGCGGGCGATCATCAGGTTGACCAAGCGGATGACCGGCGCTTCGCTGGCCAAATCCTTCAGGTGCTGGATTTGTTCCTCGTCGGTCAAATCGTCGGCCAAGCCGATGGAATCGACGATCTGACCCATCGCCGAGCGGCCGCTGCCGTACAAGCGCTCGAAGGCGATTTCAAGTTCGGTGGGGATCGCCACGCGCGGCGTGATGGCCTTGCCCGTCGCCAGACGCAATGCGGACAGCACGTAATCGTCGGTGGGGTTGGCCATCGCCACCGTCAAGCCCTGATCGTCCTCAAACAGCGGAATCACCCGCGATTCCTTGAGAAAGCGCGACGAAATTCCCCCGTTGGTAACCGGCATTTCGGGGTAATCGACCGGCTTGACCAGCGGCAACTCCAAGCGCGCGGCCACTGCCTCGGCCAAGTCGCGTTCCGACACCAGCCCCAGCTTGACCAGCAGGGTGTCCAACCCCTCGCCGGTGCTCTCCCGCACCCGCTGGGCGCGTTGCAGGTCGGCGGCGGCCAGCTTCTGGTGGGCGACCAGCAACTCGCCCAGATCAACGGCCATGGAGGGCGAACAGCATCGCGGACAGGCTCTCGCGCCACGACGCGGGGTAGATGCTGAAACAGTCCCCCAACCGCGAGCAATCCAGCACCGAATTGGCGGGACGCGCCGCCGGGGTGGGATAGTCGGCGGTGGTGATGGCGGTCACGGCGCGGACCTTCAAATCTTCGGTCGGCCGCGCCCGCTCGACGATGGCGGTGGCGAATTCGTACCAGGTGGTGGCGGGCTCGCCGCCGTAATGATAGACGCCCCACAGCTTGCGGGCGTCGATTTCCTCGATGCGTCCCGCCAGTTCCACTAAAACGTCGGCGATGTCGCCGGCGTAGCTCGGACGGCCGCGCTGGTCGGCGACCACCCGCAGTTCCTCGCGCTCGCGCGCCAGCCGCAGGATGGTCTTGACGAAATTCTCGCCCTCGACCCCGAACACCCAACTGACCCGCAGAATCAAATGCCGGGGCAACAGACGGCGCACCGCCTCATCGCCCTCCCACTTGCTCCGACCGTACACCCCCAGCGGCGCGGCGGGATCGTCCTCGGTGTAGGCCTCGCTTTTGGTTCCGTCGAAGATGTAATCGGTGGAAATATGCAGCAGCGGAATGTTTGATCGGGCGCAGGCGGCCGCCAGATGGGCGGGGCCGTCGCGGTTGACCGCGAACGCCTGCTCCGGCTCCTGTTCGGCCCGATCCACGGCGGTATAGGCCGCCGCGTTGATAACGGCGTCCGCCCCGCTGTCCGCCAGCATCCGATCCACGGCGCCGGCGTCGCGGATGTCCAGTTCATCCACATCCCAAGCCAATACTTCGTGACCGAACATGGGCGCGCGCCGGCTCAATTCCCAGCCGACCTGACCCTTGGCGCCGATGATCGCAAGCCGCATGAGTTAGCCCTCGTAAACCGGCAGCTTCTCGGACGGCTGCGCGGATAATGTAGGATTATCCCGATCCTTGGCTGATAGCGCCACATCCCGCAACGGCCAGTCGATGCCGATGTCCGGGTCGTCCCAGGCGATGCCGCATTCCGACGGCGGATGGTAATAATCGGTGCATTTATAAAAGAAATCCGCTTCTTCCGACAACACGCAGAACCCGTGAGCGAACCCCGGCGGAACATACAACTGGCGGTGGTCCACATCGTCCAGCACGCAGCCGTACCAGCGGCCGAAATCGGGCGAGCCGCGCCGGATGTCCACCGCCACGTCGAACACCGCCCCGCGCGTGACCCACACCAGCTTGCCTTGCGGTTGGAGCATTTGATAGTGCAAGCCGCGCAAGATCCCGCGCCGCGACCGGGAATGATTGTCTTGAACGAAGCGCTCCGGCAAACCCGCCTCGCGGTAGCGGTCCGCTTGCCAAGTCTCCATGAAGAAACCGCGCGCGTCGCCGAACACTTTCGGCTCCAAGAGCAATACGCCGGGCAACTCGGTGGCGATGACCTTCACGGCGCGAGCTTCCGCTCCAGCAAATCCATCAGATATTGACCGTAACCGCTCTTGGCCAGCGGCTCCGCCAAGCGCGTCAGTTGACCGTCGTCGATGAATTTCATCCGCCACGCCACCTCTTCGGGACACGCGACTTTCAAACCCTGCCGCTGCTCCACCACTTGCACGAAATGCGCGGCCGCCAACAGCGATTCGTGGGTGCCGGTATCGAGCCAGGCGTAACCGCGCCCGAGCAATTCCACGTTCAGTTCGTCGCGCTCCAGATAAACCCGGTTGAGGTCGGTGATTTCCAATTCGCCGCGCGCCGAGGGCCGGATGTTCTTGGCGACATCGACCACGTCGTTATCGTAAAAGTACAAACCCGTCACCGCGTAATTGGATTTTGGAACCTTCGGTTTTTCTTCGATTGCCACCGCCCGGCCGCGACTGTCGAAACTGACCACCCCGTAGCGCTCCGGATCGCGCACATAATAGCCGAACACGGTCGCGCCGCGTTCGCGGGCGACGGCCCGCCGCAGCAGCGCCGACAGACCCTGCCCGTAATAAATGTTATCGCCGAGGATCAGGCAGGCCGGATCGCGCCCGATAAAGCCTTCGCCGATCAAAAAAGCCTGCGCCAATCCGTCCGGGCTGGGCTGCGCCGCATACTGAAAATTGACGCCCCAGCGTTGGCCGTCTCCCAGCAAATCCCGGTACGCTTCCTGATCGCGGGGCGTGGTGATGATGAGAATATCCCGGATTTCCGCCAGCATCAGCGTGGCGATCGGATAATAGATCATCGGCTTGTCGTAAATCGGCATGAGCTGCTTGCTGACCGAAACGGTCAGCGGATGCAGCCGGGTGCCGGAGCCGCCAGCCAGGATAATGCCTTTGTAGGCCATGGGTTTTTAGACCGTGATTGGAGTCTTGACGCGGAGCGCGGGTTTTATTCCACCGTGACCGACTTGGCCAGATTGCGCGGCTGATCGACATCGGTCCCCTTGAGGATGGCGACATGATACGCCAGCAATTGCAGCGGGACGGTGAACACGATGGGGGCGATCGATTCCGGAACAGTCCCCAGCGACAGCACTTGAGTGTTGACGCCGCTGAGATGAGTGTCCACCTCTTTATCCGCGAATAGGAACAACTGGCCGCCGCGCGCCCGGACTTCCTGAAGGTTGGACAGCACCTTTTCCAACAAACCGTCCTTGGGCAACACGCAAATCACCGGCATGTCGGCATCCACCAAAGCCAGCGGCCCGTGCTTGAGTTCGCCCGCCGGATAAGCCTCGGCGTGGATGTAGGAAATTTCCTTGATCTTGAGCGCGCCCTCCATGGCGATCGGGTATTGCGGGCCGCGCCCCAAAAACAGGGCGTGATGTTTTTCGGCGAAGGCTTCAGCCAAGCTTTCAATGCCGCTGTTCAATTCCAGCGCGCCTTCCAAGGCGCGCGGCAGCAACTCCAAATCCCGCACCAGCGCGGCTTCGTCCCGTTCACTCAGCCCATGCCGCCGGCCCAACATCAGCGACAGCAACCGCAACGCCACCAGTTGGGTGGTAAACGCCTTGGTGGAGGCGACGCCGATTTCACGGCCGGCGCGGGTTAGGAGCGTCAAGGCCGATTCGCGCACCAGCGAGCTTTCGGCGACGTTGCAAATCGTCAGGGTGGAAAGATAACCGCGTTCCTTGGCGGTGCGCAGCGCGGCCAGCGTGTCGGCGGTCTCGCCCGATTGCGAGATGCTGACGAACAAGGTGGCGGGCGGTGTCACGCCTTTGCGGTAACGGTATTCGCTGGCCACTTCGACCGTGCAGGGAACGCCCAGGCTCTCGAACCAGTAACGCGCGACCAAGCCGGCGTGGTAGCTGGTGCCGCACGCGATGATATGGACGCCTTGCACCTGTTCGAACAGCGGACCCGCGTCCGGTCCGAAACTGTCTTCCAGCAACCGGCCCTGATGGATGCGGCCTTCCAGCGTCTCGGCGACCACGCCCGGCTGTTCGAAAATTTCCTTCAGCATGAAGTGGCGATAACCGCCCTTGCCCGCCGCGCTGCCCATCTGGCCCGAATAGGACAGCGGCCGCTCGACCGGTTGGCCTTCCCGGTCGTAAATGATGAACCCGTCGCGCCGGACCTCGGCGACATCGCCTTCTTCCAGAAACACGAAGCTCTGGGTGACCGGCGCGAGCGCGAACACGTCCGAGGCGATGAAGTGCTCCTCAATGCCGATGCCCAGCACCAACGGGCTGCCGGCGCGGGTCGCGATCAGCCGGTGGGGATCTTCGCGGCAAATGACGCCCAGACTGTACGCGCCGGTCAGCTGAGAGACGGCTTGGCGCACCGCGGCCAACAGATCGCCGCCGTTTTTGCGCAGCGATTGATCGATCAGATGAGCGACGACTTCGGTGTCGGTGTCGGATTCAAAGCGGTAGCCGGCGGCGCTGAGTTTGGTTTTAAGTTCTTGATAGTTCTCGATGATGCCGTTATGAACCACGGCCACCGAATCGTTGCTGAGGTGCGGGTGCGCGTTGCGCTCGCACGGTTCGCCGTGAGTGGCCCAACGGGTGTGCGCGATGCCGAGCGGCCCGCGCACGGCTTCTTGTTGCAAGCGGCCGGCCAAGGCTTCGACCTTGCCGACCGTGCGCACCCGGTGCAGCCGGTCGTCACGGCTGTCGAGGGTGACGATGCCCGCCGAATCATAGCCTCGGTATTCCAACCGCCGCAGCCCTTCGAGCAGGATAGGGGTGACATTTCGCTCAGCAATAGCGCCTACGATTCCACACATAGTAATTTCTAACCACGCAATTTATGAACAGATTTATGACATCAAACTTTGAGACTAACGGTATAACCGAGAGGAGACAAGCGATTTGAGGTCTCCGCCGCGCCACAGCTTACACCGTGGAGCAGCATGAGACGGTATGCTGCATTTAATGTTCCAACACCAATTGGCGAGTGTGACGGGCGATAATCAATTCTTCGTTGGTCGGCAGCACCCAAACCGTCACCCGGCTGGCCGGCTGGCTGATCTGGGTCCGCCCCTCGGCGTTGGCGGTGGGATCGAGTGAGACGCCCAACCAAGTCGAGCGCGCGCAGACCTGCTCGCGCACCGCCGCCGCGTTCTCGCCGATGCCGCCGGTGAACACCAAGGCATCCAAGCCGCCCAGCGCCGCCGCCAGCGAACCGAGTTCGCGGGCGATCCGATAGGTGAAGTAATCGATCGCCAGCTTGGCGTCGGGTTCCGGGCTGGCCAGCAGCTCGCGCATGTCGTTGCTGACGCCCGACAGCCCCAGTAGGCCGGATTGCTTGTAGAGCAGGTTATTCAAATCCCGCACGCCCATGCCGTGGCGCTCCAGCAGATACAGCACCACGCCGGGATCGAGCGAGCCGCTGCGCGTGCCCATCGGCAAGCCTTCCACGGCGGTAAAGCCCATCGTGGTCGCCACGCTTTGGCCGTCGCGCATGGCGCACATGCTCGCGCCGTTGCCGAGGTGGGCGACCACCACCCGGCCCGTGGCCGGGGTGCCGAGCTTCTGGGTCAAAGCCCCGGCGATATACTCGTATGACAGGCCGTGAAAACCGTAGCGCTGGACGCCTTCTTGCCGGTAGACCTTGGGCAAGGCGAACAGGCGCGCCACTTCCGGCTGGCCCACGTGAAAAGCGGTATCGAAGCACCCGACCTGCGGCAGTTCCGGGCGCACGGCGGTCAAGGCGCGGATGCCGGCGAGATTGTGCGGCTGATGGAGCGGCGCGAGCGGGATGAAGGCCTCCAGGCGGGCCAGCAGTTCCGGCGTCAACCGCTGCGGGTCGCTGAACTCCTTGCCGCCGTGCACCACCCGATGGCCCGCCGCCACGATCTCGGGCAGCTCGGGCTTTTGATCGAGCCAATCCAGCAGATCGCGCAACGCCGCTTGATGGTCGTAAACCTCGCCATCCGACGCCGCCGACGGGGTGTCGCTCACCCGCCGGCGGTGATCGGCCCCCGCCTTGCGGTATGCGCCGGATAGCGGCGTCGGCCGAATGTCGTCCAACTTCCGTCCGGCCTGATCGAAGGCTTTAAAATGGGGGTTTTCCTCGCCGATATTCTCCTGTACGCCACGACAAAGCAGTTGCAAATCGCCATCGTCGGGCGGCAGGGCGAACACCGAGAATTTGATGCTGGACGAGCCGGCGTTGATCACCAGCAAAGCTTTCGCCATGTTCGACCCCTCACCCGTGGCGGGCGCTTGCTTCAGACCCAGCGCGGTTTCAACTGGAAAGGCCGAGGCGATCCAGCGGATCGTCATCAATGGTCGCCGCCGTTACGGACGTCGCCGACAGCGCCGGCTTGGCCGGGGCGGTGTCATTGAGCCGGTAGGAGTTCGTCCGCAGATAGGCTTGGAACTGCTCGCCCAATTCGGGATGGCGCGCGCCGTATTCGACGGTCGCCACCAGATAACCGAACTTGCTGCCGCAGTCGTGACGCCGGCCGGAAAATTCGTAGGCCAGCACCTGTTCTTCGTTCAGCAGCGCGGCGATACCGTCGGTCAGTTGAATTTCGTTGCCCGCGCCGCGCGGGATGGTTTGCAGCAAGTCGAAGATGCGCGACGTCAAGATATAGCGGCCCACCACCGCCAGATTGGAGGGCGCATCGGCCGGCTTTGGCTTTTCGACGATGCTATCGACATTGCTGAGCCGGTCGGCGAACGGCAGCGGGTGGACGATGCCGTATTTGTGGGTTTCCTCTTGCGGCACCCGCTCCACGCCTAGAATCGAACATTGATACTTGTTGAAGTGCTGAGCCATTTGCTTCAGTGCTCCGCCCTCCCTCGGGTCTTCCTCGATCAGATCGTCGGCCAGGATAACCGCGAAGGGTTCGTTACCCACCACCGGCCGGGCGCACAGCACCGCATGGCCCAGGCCCAGCGCTTCGGCCTGGCGCACGTAGACGCATTCGACCCCGGCTGGGACGATCTTGCGCACCATGTCCAGCAGGTCAGTCTTGCCGCGCATTTCCAGTTCGACTTCCAGCTCGTAAGCCTTGTCGAAGTGGTCCGCGATGGCGTTTTTGGTGCGGCCGATGATGAACACCAAGGTATCCACGCCGGCCGCCACCGCCTCCTCGACGCCGTACTGAATCAGGGGTTTATCCACGATGGGAAGCATTTCCTTGGGGCTGGCCTTCGTCGCCGGCAGGAATCGCGTCCCAAGGCCGGCCACGGGGAATACCGCCTTGCGCACTTGCCGTTTCACCTTGTTCACCTCGCTGGTTTTGCTGTCTGGCTGGGTTGCCGATGGCGGTGCATTGTCCGGCATCCCGTCCGGTCGGACAAGTAAAACCCTGCCGAGGCGGGATCAGCGCAACGGTAACCGCCGCTTTTAAGGAACGCTTTTAAAGAATAAGCGAAAGCGCTAAACCGTTGATGTAAAGGTCGCTATCGAGCCTGAACGGTAGATTCCAGTCGCAACACCAGGATTTTAGCGAACGAGCGCAGGTCGACGACTTCTTCCAGTAGCCAACCGTCTCGTTCAAACAGATCCCGCCATTGCGCGAGCGTCCGTTCCCGGCCACGGGTGCCGACGAACATCTGCAGATCGAAGGTCGTGCTGGCGAGGTCGGGGCGCGTGTCCGCCATGACGACTTCCATGATGGCCACCCGCGCGCCAGTCGCGCCGACCGCCTTGGCGAGATTGCGCAGAATCACGCCGCTGTTCTCATCGTCAAAACCATGCAAAATCGCGCTGAGTAGATAGAGGTCCTTGTCGTTTACTGCCTGCGGCACCGCTTCGAGCAGGTTACCCACTTGAAACTGAAGGCGCGCCAACAAATCAGGCGATTCCCGCCCGACCCAAGATTGCTTTGCTCCTTCAATCACCAAGGCGCGATCCACGACGACCGCCTGTAAGTGCGAATGGTGTTTGAGCAGGGTGATAGATTTGCTGCCGTTCGCGCCGCCGACATCGATAATCCGCGCAAACCGCCCCCAGTCGAAATCCCGCGCGAAACTGTCGCCCGCCAACGCTTCCACGCTGTCCATTGCTTGCGCGAACAGGGCATCGAAGTCGGGATGCTGATTCATATATTCAAACAGCGGCTGGCCGTGCGCGAGTTCAAACGGCACCTCGCCGGTTTTGATGCTTTGCTCCAATTGCTCGTACCACGGGCGGCTCATGGCGTCCGCGTTATGCATCAGAATCATGGCGCGGACGTTGTGCGGTTCGTCGGTGCGCAGGTAGGTGGAAAGCCGATTGTTAGCGAAGATGCGCGGTGCGACTTCTTCAAAAATCCCCGCCGCCGCCAGCATCCGCAGCAGCCGATACAGGGCATCGGGCGTGGCGGCAACACGGACGGCGATTTCCTCCGCCGTCAGACGGGCATCGCCTAACGCGGTGGCGATATCGAGCCGCGTGGCGACATAGAGCGCCCGCGATTGCCAAAACGCCGAGCCGATTTGCAACAGCCGAAACGGCGGCGGCGTGAGGCGATTGGGAAGGTTCTGGACGCCATTGGCCAGCCGGAGCATCTTGGAAAACCGACGCGCGGCGCCCGCATTCTTTTGTAAGGTCAAGGTCATTGTGGTTCCTCGTGGACGGTCGGTGCCAGGCCCGTTGTGAACAGTCGGCCATTGAAACACGCCAAGTTTTCTAAAAAAGCCTGATCCATCGGTCGTTCCATCTGTTCCTCGAAAATGTCTTTCAGCAGTATCGGGGTCATGGCGAGGCTGACAAACGCCATGCGGAGAACGTCGGGATCGATGGAAGAGGCGATTTGGCCGCGCCACTTTAAATCAGCCACCTTGCGCGCGCCGCGCGTGCGTCCGCGTTCGAGCAATTGCTGGATGAAGCGGCGGCCGGGGCCTTGATTCAAGGCCAGCACTTTCAGAATCAGCCGGGGAAATTCCGGCCTTTGGTTCATGGTGTCGTAGTAGAGGCGAAAGAAGTCGGTAAAGCCCGCCGCCGAGGACAGCAGCGGGCCATCCAGCACCGCCAGCAAGGGACTGAGCGTCTCTCGGATCATCTCTTCATACAACCCTTCTTTGTTGCCGAAGTAGTATCGGATCATGGAGACGTTGGCGTTGGCCTGCAGGGCGATTCGCCGGGTAGTGACATGGTGGTAATCGTCCGCCAAAAAACAATCCAGCGCGGCCTTGAGCAGCCGCTCGCGGACGGGATCAGTCGCTGGTTTGGAATCCACAGTCAGCGCCTCTTTTTATTGCTGATGACCATGGCAGCGTAGCATTGCGCAGAGAGGGAGTTACAGCGATTTCGTTAATCAAATGAAGGGGTTTGATTGATACGATGATCAATCAGTGAGGGTTCAAAAATATTATCTAGTGATAGACTGGCTTCAAATTCACTGCTATCACCACGCAACTATGGATTTAGTGCTCGAATTGGCTCAACTCACCAGGGCGCTAGACGACGCAGGGTTGGATTATGCCTTGTGCGGCGGTCTGGCCCTTGCCGTCTATGCCAGACCCAGAGCCACCCTCGACATCGATCTGATGGTGGAACCCGCCACGCTGGATCGCATAAAGCAAACGGTGGAACCACTGGGCTTTGCCATTGCCGCCTTACCGATGCGCTTCCAGGGCGGTGCAGTGCAGATTCAACGCTTCACCAAGATCGACCCGGCGTCAAGCGAACACCTGGCGCTAGATTTACTGCTTGTCACGCCAGAAACCCAGACAGCGTGGGACAGCCGGATCGCGGTAGACTGGGAAAACGGCGTGTTAAAAGTGCTCTCTCCCAAAGGTCTGATCGCCTTAAAATCCTTACGAAACAGCGGCAAGGATCAAGATGATATCGACTATTTATCGGGGCTGCTCAATGAAGATTGATATGAGTCGAGAGGCGGTAACCAACCGCCTGAAAACCGTCGAACAATTGCGAAAACTGTGCCTTTCACTGGCCAATTCGAGCGCGGGCCAACACGTCAGAACCCAATTTCCAGATAATGACTCAATTCAGAAAACAGAACGGGCGTTAGGGCGCTGATGCACGGTTGGGCTGTTTAAGAACTCTTTTTCAAGGATATACGGGTTCCAGGTCAATTTCATAGGCTTCAATCAAATCACCTATTACGGAAACCAACGAATAGAGAGGATGACTGCTATCATCCAAGACAATATCAAGCAATTTATTCAACAAAATTGTAACCTGCTTATAATCACTTTCGGACTCAATATGCGTTAGAGGAATCACTGATATCAATGCCTGCCAAGCAGGAACCAGCTTCTCAATATCAAGTGTCGCACTCATCACCTTCTCCAGTCATTTCTATCATATTCGGCATGGGTCATCACCTGCCGGACATAGAGCCGTTTTTTGTCATAGTGGATAACGGCGGCAATTCGGTATTTATTGCCACCCACATCAAATAGCGTGTACCCCTCAACGTAATCCACCGAACGAAATGTTTGCCGCAATTCGGGAAAAGACGCCGCTTCAAGTTGAGTCACTTTACGAAACCATTCTTCCAAAGCAGGCTTGGATTCTGGATGACGTTCCCAGAATTCCCTGATAGGTCGCTTGGAGATGACGCGCATGATTCCTTAAAGGTTCATCGTTGGGTACAAGGAAGTATCCTACGCTTAATCTGCAATCTCTCAAAAAAACCCGAAGCGCCTTCCGACGCTTCGGCTCTAATGAAGATCACTTCGCCAGCTTATCCGCCGACCGCTTGCGAAACTCCAATCCTTCCTTGCCGGTATCCACCACCACGGTATCGTCCGGCCCGAACTCTCCGGCTAAAATCCGCCGCGCCAGCGGATTTTCCAGCTCCTGCTGGATCGCCCGCTTCAGCGGCCGCGCGCCGTAGACCGGATCGAAACCGGCCTCGCCGAGCTTATCCAGCGCCGCCACCGTCACCTCCAACCCCATCTGCCGGTCGGCCAGCCGCTTGCGCAGATACCCGATCTGAATGTCGGCAATCGAGCGAATCTGCTCCTTGCCCAGCGGATGGAACACCACCACCTCGTCAATCCGGTTGATGAACTCCGGCCGGAAATGATCCGCCACCTGGGTCATCACCATGCTTTTCATCAGCGAGTAATTGTTCTGCGCCGCCATCTCCTGAATCATCTGCGAACCGAGATTGGAGGTCATCACGATCACGGTGTTGCGGAAATCCACCGTCCGCCCCTGACCGTCGGTCAGCCGGCCATCGTCCAACACCTGCAACAGCACGTTGAACACGTCCTGATGCGCCTTTTCGACCTCATCGAGCAGGATCACGGAGTAAGGCCGCCGCCGGATGGCCTCGGTCAGATAGCCGCCCTCGTCATAGCCGACATAACCCGGCGGCGCGCCGATCATCCGCGACACCGAATGCTTTTCCATGAACTCCGACATATCGATCCGCACCATCGCCTCTTCGGTGTCGAACAGAAACGCCGCCAGCGCCTTGCACAACTCGGTTTTGCCTACGCCGGTCGGGCCGAGGAACAGAAAGGAGCCGTTGGGCCGGTTCGGATCGGACAGTCCCGCCCGCGAGCGGCGGATGGCGTCGCTGACCGCCTTGACCGCCTCGTCCTGCCCCACCACTCGCTTCTGAATCACCTCCTCCATCCGCAACAGCTTGTCGCGCTCGCCTTCCAGCATCTTGGACACTGGAATCCCGGTCCACTTAGAAACGACCTCGGCGATTTCCTCGTCGGTGACTTTGTTGCGCAGCAGCTTGAACTGCGCGCCGCCGGATTCCGCTTCAGTCGCCTGCTTCAACTTCCGCTCCAGCTCCGGAATGCGGCCGTAGCTCAATTCCGACATCCGAGCCAGATCGCCGGCGCGCCGGGCAGTATCCAATTCCAGCTTGGCCCGCTCCAGTTCTTCCTTCACCTGCGCCGAACCGTGCAACGCCAGTTTTTCCGCCTTCCAAACTTCCTCGAAATCGCTGTACTCCTTTTCCAGCTTACTGATTTCCTGCTCCAGCAACTCCAGCCGCTTTTTCGAGGCTTCGTCGTTTTCCTTCTTCAGCGCCTCGCGCTCGATCTTTAATTGGATCAAGCGCCGCTCCAGCCGATCCATCGCCTCCGGCTTGGAGTCGATTTCCATGCGGATGCGCGAGGCCGCCTCGTCGATCAGATCGATGGCCTTGTCCGGCAAGTTGCGGTCGGTGATGTAGCGGTGCGAGAGCGTGGCGGCGGCGACGATGGCCGGATCGGTGATCTCGACGCCGTGATGCACTTCATAGCGCTCGTTCAGGCCGCGCAGAATCGCGATGGTGTCCTCGACGCTCGGCTCGTTGACCAGCACCTTTTGAAAGCGCCGCTCCAAAGCGGCATCTTTCTCGACGTACTTGCGGTATTCATCCAGCGTGGTCGCGCCGATGCAGTGCAGCTCGCCGCGCGCCAGCGCCGGCTTGAGCATGTTGCCGGCGTCCATCGCGCCCTCGGCCTTGCCCGCGCCGACCATGGTGTGCAACTCGTCGATGAACAGGATGATCTGGCCTTCCTGCTTGGCGAGATCGTTCAGCACCGCCTTTAAGCGTTCCTCGAACTCGCCGCGAAATTTCGCGCCCGCGATCAGCGCGCCCATGTCGAGCGCCAGCACCCGCTTGTTCTTCAAACCTTCTGGCACTTCGGCGTTGATGATGCGCTGGGCCAACCCTTCGACGATGGCGGTCTTGCCGACGCCGGGCTCGCCGATCAGCACCGGATTGTTCTTGGTGCGCCGCTGCAACACCTGAATGGTGCGGCGGATTTCATCGTCGCGGCCGATCACCGGATCGAGCTTGCCCTGCTCGGCCCGTTCGGTCAGGTCGATGGTGTATCTCTCCAGCGCCTGCCGCTGGTCTTCGGCGTTGGGGTCTTCGACCTTCTGGCCGCCGCGCATCGCGTCGATGCCGCGCTCGATCAAGCTCTTGGTCGCGCCCGCCTTGTGCAACATCGCGCCCAGTTCGCCCTTGTCCTCCAACGCCGCCAGGACAAACAGTTCGGAGGAGATGTAGGCGTCCTTGCGCTGCTGGGCCAGCTTGTCGGTCAGATTGAGCAGGCGGGATAAGGCGTTAGAAATCTGCACGTCCCCGCCGGCCCCCTCGACGCGCGGCAGACGGTCCAACGCCTCGCCGATTTGGGAGCGCAACAGGTTGACGTTGACATCGGCTTGCGCCAGCAACGGCCGCACCGTGCCGCCGTCCTGGTCCAGCAAAGACGCCAGCACATGCACCGGTTCGATAAATTGATGGTCGCGACCCACCGCCAGGCTCTGCGCCTCGCTCAGGGCCAGTTGGAATTTGTTGGTCAGTTTGTCCATGCGCATGGCTAGATACCCCGTAAACGCAAAATTTATTCATGAATTTGGGTGCGGATCGAGGGAAATTCAAGCCGCTCAACCCGCCGAATACGGTGGCATCGTCAGGGATTCGAGGCGCGATAGACAAAAAAGACGGTGAAACCGTGTCTCACCGTCTTGTTGTGAAAAATTTCTGGCGACGTTCCCTGTCGCCTTGCGCTTAACGTTTCTTAAAGTTGATGTTGGCCGTGCAAACGTTGTTGGCGCAATTGGTGTTCGAGCCGGCAAACATATAGCCGGTCGCCGGAACCGCCTTCAGCGTCACCTTGGTCCCCATCGGGAACGCCGCGCTGCACACCGTGCCGCAGTTGATGCCGGCCGGACTGCTGGTCACCGTGCCGCTGCCGCTCAGCACCACCTTGAAGCTATAGGTGTTGCTGTTAGTCTGCGTCTTATTGAAGGTCGCCTTGACAGTCTTGGCCGCGCTCATCGGCACCGCGCAGGTTCCGGTTCCGGCACACGCGCCGCTCCAACCCGCGAACACGGAGCCGCTGGCGGGCGTTGCGGTCAAGATCACGTTGGCGCCGCTGGCGAATCCGTACGAGCACGCCGATCCGCAGTTGATGCCGGCAGGATTGCTGGCGACCGTGCCCGCGCCCGATCCCGCCTTGGTGACGGTCAAGCTGTATTTGGCGCTGGTGGTTTGCGGCTTGAACGTCGCGGTGACGCTTTTTGCGGCGTTCATGGTGACCGCGCAGGCGGCTGCGCCCGTACACGCGCCGCTCCAGCCGGCGAAGGTGGA
>DJIW01000087.1 GCA_002433805.1 Competibacteraceae bacterium UBA6584
AACACGCTTCGCAAATGGGTGTGAGAGCATACATTCGTCCTTACTTATCCCAAAAAGCCAGATGTAAGCTACGATAAATTTTGCTTTTCGCCATGATCGCAGCCAGCCCCGCGTCGTTGGCGCTCGCGGGGTGGCTGATTGAGTCCTCTGGCTTTTTCAAGCCACATCAATGAGCTGCACCGTCCCATCGGGCAGAATCTCGGCCATTTGGCCCGCCGGTTCATCCAGCCATTGCACCACCGCCAGCGCCACGACAGCCGTGACGGCGATGACCAAGAAGAAAGTCGCCGGGGTCACGAACGACAGCACGGTGAGAAACGCCACGCTGCCGACGTTGCCGTAAGCGCCGGTGATGCCGGCGATCTGGCCGGTCAAGCGGCGCTTGATCAGCGGCGCGATGCCGTAGACCGCGCCGCAGCCCGCTTGCACGAAGAACGAGCACAGCACGGTCGTCGTCACCGCCGCCCACAGCGGCCAGTCGCCCATGAAACTCATGGCGAAGTAACCGGCGGCGATGCCCACCATCACCAGCGTCATGGTGCGCTTGCGGCCGATCCGGTCGGAAATCAGGCCACCGGCCGGGCGGGCAAAGAGGTTCATGATCGCGAAGCTGGAACCGACCAAGCCCGCTTGCACCAGGGTCAAGCCGTACAAATCCTTGAAATACAGCGGCAACATCGAAACCACCGCAATCTCGGAGCCGAACGACACGGCGTAGGCGAAGGACAGAATCGCCACCTGCTTGAACTTGTAGCGGTGGATTTCCGGCACGGTCTGACCGGCCAGAATCTCGCGGTTGACGCTCAAACACTGCCATAGATTCCAGGCCAGTAGCGCCGTCAGGGCGATATAGATCACTAGAGCGGTATCGTCACCGATCAGCTTCAAACCGGCCGGGGACAGCTTCCAGGTCAGGACCACCAGCGCCGCCGTCATCGGGATCTGCATCAACACATACAACGCGAGGTCGCCGCGACTGGTGACTTCCATCGCCCCGAGCTTCTTCGGTTTGAAATAGGTCGAGCCTTTCGGGGTGTCGCTGGCCTGCGCGTAAAAAATGACGGCGTAAACCAGCGCGATAGCGCCGGTCGCCGCCACCGCCCAGCGCCAAGCATCCGGGCCGCCGAAAGCGAGCGCGACCAACGGCAGGGACAGCGCCGCAGCCGCCGATCCAAAATTGCCCCAGCCGCCGTAGATGCCTTCCGCAAAACCCACTTGCTTGGCTGGAAACCATTCGGAAATCAGTCGGATGCCGATCACAAAGCTCGCGCCCACACAGCCGAGCAGCAAGCGGCTCAACGCCAGCATTTCATAGCTGTCAGCGAAGGCGAAGAAGAAGCACAGCGCCCCGCAAACCGCAAGCAAGACGGCATACATGATCCGGGGGCCGAATTTATCCACCAGCATCCCCACCAGAATCCGCACCGGAATGGTCAGCGCCACGTTCAAAATCAGCAGCGCCTTAACCTGGGCCTCGGTCAGTTGGAAGGTCTCGCGGATCGACGCCAGCAGCGGTGCGTGGTTGAACCACATCACAAAACTGATGAAAAACGCCAGCCAACTGAGATGCAAGATGCGGATGTTGCCGCTAAACGACAGCAAGTTGAGTTTGGGAACGCTCATAAAACGCAACTCCTAGCAGGGGTGAGGTCACCGGCGACCACTAGCAACCCCTAGGCCAATAGCCGGAATCGATTGATTGCGGGCGCTTTAGCCGATTTCGGATGCCGCAAGCTCGGCTGTCGGCCATGATGCGGCGCATCAGCGCGGGGCAATGAAGGCGGCGGCGCGCGATCCTGGTGCGCGGGCGGCGGCAAGGCTCGTTCCGCCAGCGGCGCGGAAAAGCATAAAGTTTTTTATAATCATATGGTTGATTTAATATTTTGAGATGGCATGGATTGTGCCAAAGCCTCGTGAAGTCAATGGGCGGACACCGACAAGCAGGCCGCCGCCCTATTTTTCAGAGGCGCTATCGGATGAAAAAAGAGCAACTGGTTTTGGTGGGCAACGGCATGGCCGGGGTGCGCACCTTGGAGGAGCTGCTGGCTATCGCCCCAGATCGCTATGAGATCACGGTGTTCGGCGCGGAGCCGCGCGGCAATTACAACCGCATCTTGCTATCGCCGGTGCTGGCGGGTGAAAAGACCGTCGATCAGATCATGATCAACGATTTGCCCTGGTATGCCGAGCGCGGCATTGTGCTGCATGCCGGTCGGCCCGTGATGCGAATCGATCGGATGCGGCGGCAAGTGATCGCCGCCGACGGTACGGTCGCGGGCTACGACCGGCTGCTGCTGGCGACCGGCTCCGATCCCTTCATGCTGCCGATTCCCGGCAACGATTTGCCGGGCGTCATCGGCTTCCGCGACATCAATGATGTGGAAACCATGCTGGCGGCGGCGCGGACTGGCAAGCACGCGGTGGTCATCGGCGGCGGGCTGCTCGGCCTGGAAGCCGCAAACGGGCTGATGAAACAGGGCATGGAAGTGACGGTCGTGCATGTGCTCGATACCTTGATGGAGCGCCAGCTCGACTCCGCGGCGGCGGAATTGTTGCGCGTCAGCCTGGAAGAACGCGGCTTGCGCTTTCTGATGGGCGCGAACACCGCCGCCGTGCTCGGTGAGGAGCACGCCCGCGCGGTGCGGTTCAAGGACGGTCTGGAAATTCCCGCCGATCTGGTGGTGATGGCGGTCGGCATCCGCCCCAACATCGAGCTGGCGAAACAGGCGGGTATTTATTGCGAGCGCGGCATCGTGGTCAACGACACCCTGCAAAGCTACGACCCGCGCGTCTACGCGGTCGGCGAATGCGTCCAGCATCGCGGCCAATGCTACGGCCTGGTCGCGCCGCTGTGGGAACAGGCCAAGGTTTGCGCCAACCATCTGGCGCGCTACGGCATCGGTCGCTATCAAGGCTCGGCCACCAGCACCAAGCTCAAGGTGACCGGCATCGACCTGTTTTCCGCCGGCAATTTCAACGGCGGGCCAGGCTGCGAGGAAATCGTGTTGCGCGATCCGGCGCGCGGCGTCTACAAAAAGCTGGTGGTCAAGGAAAATCGGGTGCAAGGGGCGGTGCTGTACGGCGATACCGTCGATGGGTCCTGGTATTTCCAGCTGTTGCGCGAGGGCACCGACATCGGCGCTTTTCGGGAGACGGTGCTGTTCGGCCACGCCCACATGGCGGACTCGGGCCGCGACGGCTTCAGCGTGATGACGATGGCCGACGACGCCGAAATCTGCGGCTGCAACGGGGTGTGCAAGGGCGCGATCGTCAAGGCGATCACCGATCAGAAATTGTTTACTGTGGATGAGGTGCGCGCCCATACCAAAGCCTCGGCCTCGTGCGGTTCCTGCACCGGCCTGGTCGAGCAGCTGCTCGCCGCCACCGTCGGCGCCTTCGACAAAACGCCGAAGGAAAAAGCGCTGTGCAAATGCACCGAGCACAGTCACGATCAGGTGCGCAAAACCATTCGCGAGCACCGTCTGACCAGCCTGCGGGCGGTGTTCGATTTCATGGAGTGGCAGACGCCGGACGGCTGTCATTCCTGTCGGCCCGCAATCAATTATTACGTGCTCTCCACCTGGCCGGGCGAGGCCCAGGACGATCAACAGTCGCGTTTTATCAACGAACGGGTCCACGCCAATATCCAGAAGGATGGCACCTATTCGGTGGTGCCGCGGATGTGGGGCGGCCTGACCAATTCCAAGGAGCTGCGCGCCATCGCCGATGTCGCCGACAAATTCCAGATTCCGACCGTGAAAGTGACCGGCGGCCAGCGCATCGACCTGCTCGGCGTCAAGAAAGAAGATCTGCCGAGCGTGTGGGCCGATCTCAACGCCGCCGGCATGGTGTCGGGTCACGCCTACGGTAAATCGCTGCGGACGGTGAAAACCTGTGTGGGTTCCGACTGGTGCCGGTTCGGCACTCAGGATTCGACCGGCCTCGGGGTCAAGCTGGAAAGGATGACTTGGGGTTCGTGGACGCCGCACAAGTTCAAGATGGCCGTCTCCGGCTGCCCGCGCAACTGCGCCGAGGCCACCATTAAGGATTTCGGCGTGGTCTGCGTCGATTCCGGTTACGAAATTCACGTCGGCGGCAACGGCGGCATCAAGATTCGCGGCACCGATCTCCTCTGCAAAGTCGCGACCGAAGACGAAGTTAAGGCGTATTGCGGGGCATTCATGCAGCTTTACCGCGAGGAAGGGCGCTATTTGGAACGCACCGCGCCGTGGATCGAACGGGTGGGGTTGGCTTACGTGAAATCGCGCATCGTCGGGGACGAAGAAGGCCGCAAGGCGCTCTACGCCCGCTTTCTCGACTCGCAACAGTACGCCCAAATCGACCCGTGGGCGGAACGCGCCAGCGGTCGGGTGGACGCCCACGAGTTCCAGCCCTTACAGCAGGTCGGCTGAAAAATGGAGAGCATGAGGATGTACGACTGGCACGAAATCGGCGCGCTCGACGCGATTCCCCGCCTGGGCGCGCGGGTGGTGAAAACGCCGCGAGGGGATGTGGCGGTGTTCCGCACCGCCGACGATCAGGTGTTCGCCTTGCGCGACCGTTGCCCGCACAAGGGCGGGCCGCTATCCCAAGGCATCGTCCACGGTCGCCGGATCACCTGTCCGCTGCATAACTGGGTGTTGGAGTTGGACAGCGGCGAGGCGGTCGCGCCGGATGTGGGCTGCGCCACATCCTATCCCTTGCGCTTGGAAAACGGCCGGATTTGGTTGGGGTTGAACAATGGGACCAACGTGTCCGCCGACGCGCGGGAATCTGCTTGAACGGGGCGGACGCGACGATGAACGACAGCGAGGCAATCCGCACCGCCTGCCCTTATTGCGGCGTCGGTTGCGGCATCAAGATTACGGTCGAGGCGGCGGGTCGGGTGCGGGTGGCGGGCGACCAGCGGCATCCCGCCAATTACGGGCGGCTGTGTTCCAAGGGCGCGGCGCTGGGCGAAACGCTGAGCCTCGATGATCGGTTGTTGTATCCCGAGATCGGCGGACGGCGGGTCGGTTGGGATGAGGCGCTGGACGCGGTGGCCGACGGTTTCCGCCATGCACTGGCGGAGCACGGGCCCGATGCCGTGGCCTTTTACGTGTCCGGGCAGTTGTTGACCGAAGATTATTACGTCGCCAACAAACTGATGAAGGGCTGCCTCGGCAGCGCCAACATCGACACCAATTCGCGGCTGTGCATGGCCTCGTCGGTGGCCGGTCACAAGCGGGCCTTCGGTTCGGATACCGTGCCGGGCTGCTACGAGGATTTGGAGGAAGCCGATCTGGTGGTGCTGGTCGGCTCCAATCTGGCGTGGTGTCATCCGGTGCTGTACCAACGGATTCTGGCCGCGCGCGAGCGGCGGGCGGGAAGGCCGCAACTGGTGGTGATCGACCCGCGCCGCACCGCCACTTGCGACGCCGCCGAAACTCATTTGCCGCTCAAGGCGGGTTTCGATACCGAGCTGTTTAACGGGTTGCTGGTGCATCTCTATCAGCAGGATCGGCTGGACGCGAATTTTCTGGAACAGCACGTTACGGGATTTTGGTCAGCCTATCGCGCGGCAAAAGAAGTCGCGCCCAACGTGCCCGCCGTCGCCGCGCGAACCGGCCTGCCTGAAAGCGCCATCGCCGAGTTTTATGGCCTGTGGGGCCGCACCCGCAAGGTGGTGACGGTCTATTCCCAAGGCGTGAATCAGTCTTCGTATGGCACCGACAAGGTAAACGCCATCATCAACTGTCATCTGGCGACCGGTCGGATCGGCCAGGTGGGCATGGGACCGTTTTCCGTCACCGGTCAGCCCAATGCGATGGGTGGGCGCGAGGTGGGCGGACTCGCCAACCAATTGGCGGCGCATCTGGACTTTGCGCCGGAAGCGGTGGAGCGAGTGCAACGGTTCTGGCAGTCGCCGGTCATCGCTCGGCAACCCGGCTTGAAAGCGGTTGAGCTGTTTCAAGCGGTGGCGGATGGCAAAATCAAAGCGCTGTGGATCATGGGCACCAATCCAATTGTCAGCCTGCCCGACGCCGACGCGGCGCGCGAGGCTTTGCGGCGCTGTCCTTTGGTGGTGATTTCCGACGCCGTGGCCGATACCGACTCCGTGCGGCTGGCGCGGATCAAACTGCCCGCGCTGACCTGGGGTGAGAAAGAGGGCACGGTCACCAATTCCGAGCGGCGGATTTCCCGCCAGCGGGCATTTTTGCCGCCGCCGGGCGAGGCAAAACCGGACTGGTGGATGGTGACGCAAGTCGCCCGCCGTTTGGGATTTAGAGCGCTTTTCCCCTATGAATCGACCGCCGCCATTTTTCGCGAACACGCCGCCTTGTCCGGTTTCGAGAATGTTGGAAACAGCCGACGCGACTTCGATATTTCCGCTTTGGCCAAATTGAGCGACGCCGATTACGATGCCCTGCAACCACTGCAATGGCCGTTACCGCGCGGCGCAACCGTGGGCGCGGCGCGCTTGTTCGGCGCGGGCGGCTTCTTCACTGCCAGCGGCAAGGCTCAGTGTGTCGCGGTCGGCGAGCGAGAGCCCGCTTATCGGCCGGATGAGAATTTCCCGCTGGTCCTCAACAGCGGGCGGCTTCGCGATCAGTGGCACACCATGACCCGCACCGGCAAAACCGCGCGGCTGACCGGCCATAGTCCCGAGCCCACTGTCGAAATTCACCCGCTGGACGCCTTGACGTGCGGCGCGAGCGAGAACGCCCTGGCGCGCGTGCACAGCCGTTGGGGCGAGGTCATCGCGCGGGTGCGCACCAACCCGGAGCAACCGCGCGGCAACGTGTTCGTGCCGATGCACTGGGGTTCGCCGCTCGCGCCGCGCGGGCGGATCAACGCGGCGGTCAATCCGGCGGTCGATCCGATCTCCGGTCAGCCGGAGTTGAAACATACGCCGGTGCGGGTACAAGCCTATCGTCCGCGTTGGCACGGCTTTCTGTTGACTCGCGACGCCATTGCGCCGCCCGAGGTCGACTATCGGGTCAGCGTGCGCGAGCCGAGCTGCTGGCGCTACGAGCTGGCGGGCGAAGCGGCGGTTGGGAGTTGGCCGGACTGGGCGCGCGGCCTCTTGGGCAACGATCCGGGCTTGGAATGGCTGGAATTCGCCGATCCCGGCGCCAGCCGCTATCGGGGGGCGGCGCTGGTCGAGGGAGGCCTGCAAGCCTGTCTGTTCGTCGCGCCCGGTCACGAACTGCCGCCGCGCGGCTGGCTGGCGGGGCTGTTCGCCAAATCGAAACTGGACGCCGGGGAACGCGCCAGCCTGCTGGTCGGTCGGCCTGGACAGGATCAGCGTGATCAGGGTCGCATTATTTGCGCGTGTTTTGGCATCGGTCTGAATACCGTGACCGCCGCCATCCGCGAGCGGGGTCTAACGACGCCGCAAGCTATTGGCGCGGCGTTGAAAGCCGGCACTAACTGCGGTTCTTGCTTGCCGGAGCTGCGACAATTGATCGCGGGAGGACAGGCTTAGTTTGAGGCTGGATGGGGCCGTTGATCGATTGTCGTCGCTAGCCGCCGAAGGCGAGCGATCTCGGTTCGGGAGCCAATGCCGGCCGGACCTTAGGTCCGCCGGTAAAGACTCACGGGACGCCAGGCGTTAAAGAGCATGAAAGTCCTCGCGCGAGTCTTGACCGCTCCATCGGCGATCTATTCGACAGCGATATCGACGGCGTCGAACTGGACGAGGCCGCTCGCCTTGGATACGGAGGCGCGCACGATAACGCCGACCAACGGGTCGTGCGCCACGGTCCAAACCGTCTCGGTTTCGCCGGTTACTTTGAAATCCTGGGCGGGGATGGCGGGCATGGGAACGTAGGAACGATCGAGGGGATTTTGAAAATACAGCTTCCCAAATACTGTCTGATAACGTTCCGCAACCTGCGATTTGAGCTGTGCTTCCGTCGTTTCGGCCATTGCGGTCTCCGCATAAGAGGGGGTGGATAGTTCCTCAAGAAACAAGAGCGTTGCGCCGAGTAAAATAGCGACAAGCGCCGCGACGAACCAATATCGATCACGTTTCGTTTGAAGTGGCTTTATTGGGATCATTGATCAGCAGTCTTTAAGGTGGGTGCTTTTCATGATTTGTTTGATTTGCTTTGCATTAAAGGTGGGGAAGCTACCGGCAGGTATGTTATGAGTCCCATTGATCATGATATTGGTGTTAACCGTTTCATGAACCGGCGAGAAGGTGGAGGTCAGCAGCACGTGTCCCAGTTCGTGGGCCAGCGTATACATGGTGCCAGTGGCTGAAACGACGACCGCCGGCTTTGAGGGGTCGTGCCCGGCGCAGCCCGCCAGCGTGTTGGTCCCATCAGTGTTAATCCCTCCTACGATGAAGATCGAGATGCCTG
>DJIW01000047.1:0-8409 GCA_002433805.1 Competibacteraceae bacterium UBA6584
CAATATACTCAATGTGGCTGTTTGAAGCGGCTTTTTTTGAAATCTTCGCAATCGATTAGGGGTTCCTTTGGTCTGCGGATCAAACCATTTTTTCGACAACTGTGGCTTTTCAGCGGCTATCGTGTAAAGGCTTGAGCAAGGATGATGCCATTGTCGGCAGCATCCCATATCACAGCTACGATAATCCTTATAGGCTCAATAATGCGCGCTTTCAATAGAACTTAAGTCAGAGTGAGTCAGCGTTTAAGGTTTCAGAATGAAACTAAGACGAGCGGTGGGATTGCGTTTTGAAAGCAGTCGGAGAAGGTGTTTTTTGAGACGAGTGCGTTAAATTTGAGCCTTAGATTGATCGGGATGAGGAAGCGGGGAGTCAATAAGGGCCATTGCGCCTTCTGAAAGCGTGCGACGGATGAAGCGCGGGGCCGGCGCGTCGGACCGGTCCGTGGGATCTTGCGTTGTCGAAAGCTCTATTTCAGTTTGAGCGCTCAAGGTCCATTCGACAGCGTTACATACACGCGGTGGCTCGCGCCGTCTTGAAACAGGGGAATACAGGCCGCGCCGTACTCGATGATGCCCTCGCCCTCATCGATAGTCACCGCTGCTACCCGTTTGGCGTTGCGCTCGGGATTGCGGACTTCAATGTTATAAACCGCTTGACCGTCCGGTAACCGATAACGCAGTTTAAAGCCCGGCCAAGCATCGGGAATGCTGGGCCGCAGCCGCAAGCCGCGTCCTTCCCGCAATTCCAGGCCCAGAATGGATTCCAGGGCCACGCGCAGCATCCAACCCGCCGAACCGGTATACCAGGTCCAACCGCCGCGCCCGATATAGGGAGCGACTCCATAGATATCGGCGGCGACCACAAACGGCTCGACTCGATAGACCGCCACCTGCTCGGGCGCGCGCGCGCGGCTGATCGGGCTCAACATCTCCAGCAGTCGCGCGGCTTGATCGCGCCGGCCCAATTCCGCCATCGCCCGCACCACCCACAAAGCGGCATGGGTGTATTGCCCGCCGTTTTCACGCACGCCGGCGACATAGCCCTTGATATAGCCGGGATCGTGCGGCGTGTGCTCGAACGGTGGAGCCAACAGCCGGATCAAACCCTCGCGTTCCGAAATCAACTGTCGTTCGACCGCGTCCAAGGCCGACTCGGCGCGCTTCCACGGAGCCGCCTTGGATATAACCGCCCAGGCTTGGGCCAGGGCGTCGATCCGGCATTCGTCGCTGGCGGCGGAACCCAACACCGCGCCGTTGTCGTACCAAGCCCGGCGATACCATTCTCCGTCCCAACCGTGTTCGTTGAGCGCGCTGGCCAGATGGCTGCGGAAAGCGGCGTAACGCCGCGCGCGGTTGAAATCGCCGTGTTGGCCGCATACCGGAATGAAATCGCCCAGAATGGCGTAGAGAAAAAACCCCATCCAGACGCTTTCGCCCCGACCTTCGCGACCGACCCGATTCATGCCATCGTTCCAGTCGCCGGTACCCATCAACGGCAGGCCGTGAGCGCCTTGGGTCAAGGACCGATCGAGCGCCCGACAGCAATGTTCGTATAAAGAGGCGGTTTCGCCGGAATCCTCGGGGCATAAAAACGCTTCATCCTCGCCGGGTTCCAGCAGCCGCGCCTTGAGAAAGCGCGCCGGCTTGTCAAACAGGCCCCAGTCGCCGGTGGCGCGAGCGTAGAACGCCGCCAACCACGGCAGCCATAACAGATCGTCGCTGAAGCGGGTGCGGATGCCGCAATCGCTGGGCGGGTGCCACCAGTGCAGCACATCGCCTTCCTGAAACTGATGGTTGGCGTTGAGCAGCAATTGCCGGCGGATCAGTTGGGGATCGTGATAGAGCAGGGCGGCGGCGTCTTGCAGTTGATCGCGATAGCCAAAAGCGCCGCCCGACTGATAGAACGCCGAGCGGCCCCACAGCCGGCAAACCAAGGTTTGATAAGCCAGCCAGCCGTTGACCATCAGATCGACCGCCGGCGCGGGAGTCTGGATATGCACCGCTCCCAGCCAATCCCGCCAGAAGGTTCGCACCTCGGCCAAGGCCGCCGTCGCCACGCCGACCGCCCGGTAGCGTTCGAGCAGGCGGCGGGCCTGCGCGCGATCATCCGCTTCGCCCAATAGGAAAACCTGCTCCACCGTCGCGCCGGGTTCCAGCCGCAGCGTCGTTTGCAAGGTAAAACAGGGGTCGAGAGCCGCGCCCACCCGGCCATCCAGGATTTTGTCGCGCGCCAGCGCCGCCGGCCGGGCCGGGTTGCCGTAACGGCCGAGAAACGAGGCGCGGTCGCCGGTCACATGGGTCGGCGCGCCGGTCTGGGACGCGGCGGCGAAGGCGACGCGGCCAGAAAATTCGCGGTTATAACTTTCGGCCAGTAACGCGCCGCTGGTCGGGTCCCGATCGATGATCAGTTGATCGGCGTAATCGGTCGGCAACACCCCGAGCACCAAGCGGGCATAGGCAAACAGCGACAGTTGGCGCGGTCGGTTGCCGCGGTTGCGCAGGCGGATCAAGGCCAGCTTGACTGGATCTTCGCGCGGCGCGAACAGAACGATGTCGTGTTCCAGATTCTGGCTGGCGTGTCGGTAGCGGCTGTAGCCGAAGCCGTGGCGCACTTCGTAGGCGACCGGTTGGGGGATCGGTCCGGGCAACAAGGACCAAAACGCGCCGCTGTCCTCATCGCGCGCGTAAAACGCCTCGCCGTGCGGATCGAGCACCGGGTCGTTGTACCAAGGGGTCAGGCGGTTCTCGCGGCTGTTCTGACTCCAGGTATAACCTGCGCCGGTTTCGCTGGCGAGAAAACCGAACTGCGGGTTGGCGATCACGTTGGTCCACGGTTGAGGCGGCAAGCGCAACCGGCCGTCGGCGTCCGGGTGCAGGCGGATGACGTATTCGCGTCCGTCGGCGCTAAAGCCGCCGTGACCGTTCCAGAACTGCAACGGTTCTTCAGGGATCAGCGGAGGTTCGTTCGGAAGGCTGGGATTTGTGCCTCGGAGGCTTGAATGCGCGGCGGCCTCGACGGAGTGCGGGATCGGGGACGGCGTCGGGGGGGAAAGCGGCCCCGCGTTCGCGGCCGCCTCGAACGCCGCGTCGATGTCGGCCGCCCCGGCGTAATCCGCCGCCAGCGCCAAGGCGGTTTCGCGATCCGCCGCCGCGCCGAGCAGGAAGGTCAATCGGGCTTCACCGCCCGCCGCCAGCTCCACGTTCTGGCGCAGGCTGACAATCGGGTCCAGCACGTTGCCGACCGTGCCCGAGAGCGGTCCGGGCGCGATCAAGGCGCTCGGTTCGGCCAGCGTGTGGCTCCGGCCGATGAAGCGAACCCGATCAGTTTCATATTGGAGCCATGCGTCGGGGCTAGCGCCGGCGAGCGCGTGCACCAGCCAGCAGGGCCGCTCTCCGGGCGCGCGCGGTCGCCGCCGCGCTAGCAAGGCCCTCGTTTCCGCCGCCCATTCGGTTTGAATGAAGATTTTGGAAAAGGCCGGATGAGCGGCGTCGGCCGACGGCGCGTTCAGCACGACCTCGGCGTAACTGGTCAATTCCAGGCGGCGGGAGCGGTCGCTGAGATTGCGCAAGGTGGCGCGCCGCAATTCGAGATCGCGGCCGCGCGGAACGCAAACCTCCAGTTGAGTTTCGATGCCCAAATCCCGCCGCGACAGTTCGACCAGCCCGACGCCGAATCGGTGGCTGAAGGCATCGGGTGTTTTAGGCGCCGGCTGTCCCAGCGACCAAAATTCGCCGCTGTCCAAATCGCGCACGTAGAGGAAAAATCCGTCGCCGTCCTCGGTGGGATCAGCATTCCAGCGGGTTAGCGCCAGATCGCTCCAGGCGGAATAACCGGTCCCGGCAGCGGTCAAAAAGGTCGCATAGCGGCCGTTGCCGAGCGGTTGGCCCCCGAACGCGCGGGCGTGCTGAAACAAAGCATCAGACATGAACGGTTTCCCTTTGGCTTGGTCGCAGACATGATGAAGTTTAGTATTAGTTCAACAGCCGCGTCGGCGGCGCGGCTGGATTTGTTACGAAACAGCCGCCCACCAGGCGTTTGGAACTCGATTCAACCGTCAAACCCGCTTTTGAGAAAGACCGCTTATGACGATAAGAACATTGGTGCTGGGTGTCGCGCTATCGGCCGTCGCCACGCTGGTCGCGGCCGGCAACGGAGGTGTGGAGAGCCGCGCCGGCCAAGGCCCGAGCCTGGATTCCCGAGGCGCTCCACCGGCTCCCGCCGTCAAGGATCTCCATTCCAGGCCCGGTTATTGGACGCCGGAGCGCTATCGCGGCGCGCGGCCGATGCCGTTGCCTTCCGGCGAGGAAGCCAGCCAACAAAAACTGATCGAGGACATATCCGGCGGTCAGGACGATCCGGCTGCCCGCCAAGAACGCTCGGACGACGCCCGGCCCGGCCAACCGCCGCTGTTGGATTCCTCCGAGCGGGAATTGTTGGAAAAACGCTTGTATCTTCCCGATGACAGCCGAGCCGAACCCGCCGAACCGGGCGCGAAGCGAGGATCGCCCGACGCGCCGGTCCCCCAGCTCGCCGGCGAGCGCGCGATCCCGTTGGATGTGGGCGTCCGTCGCGCTTATTTCAGCAGCCAACCGCTGGTGCCGCTGGCGGCTGACCGCGAGTACCCCTACAGCGCCATCGGCAGGCTGTTTTTTACGATTCCAGGGCAGGGGGATTTTGTCTGCTCCGGTTCGGTGATCGCCGCCCGGCTGGTGTTGACGGCGGGCCACTGCGTGCATTCGGGTTCCGGTAACGAGCAAGGGTGGTTCACCAACCTTGAGTTCGCGCCCGCCTATCGCGACGGCGTTGCGCCGTATTCGACCTGGAAGGCGGCGACCGCGTTCGTGACCGACCCTTGGTACAAAGGCCAGGATAAAGTCCCGAACGTCGCGGACTACGCGCTGATCGAACTGGAGGATCAACTGGTGGGCGGCGTGTCCAGGCGGATCGGCGAGGTCGTGGGATTGCTGGGTTATCAAACCAACAGCTTGATGCCCAATCACGCCCACCTGATCGGCTATCCGAGGGTTTTTGAGGCCGGCGAGCGGATGCATCAAGTCACCGCGCAAAGCTACCGGCGGGAGACTCGATACAATACCGTGCTTTACGGGTCCGACATGAACGAGGGTTCCAGCGGCGGGCCTTGGATCATGAATTTCGGGCCGGCCGCCGCCGGTCAAGTCGGCGCCAACGACCCGGCGCGCAACCGGGTCATCGGCGTCACCTCCTACGGTTTCGAGACCTTGGAAGTGCAGGGCAGTTCGACGCTGAACGACACCTTCACGTCGATGCTGGGCCGAGCCTGCGCCCGCCGCGAGGGCAACTGTCAGTAAGCCCGAGCCTTTTCTCGAACCCTGCGGGAGTCGCTCAGCGAACCGCCGCTTTCGCGCCGTAGTGGAATTCGACCTCGGCTGGAAATTGATCCAGGGTCGCGGTGTGGTCGGTAAACGTGGTCACCGGCCGGCCGTTGAGCTGCACGGCTTGCAGCGGCCGGTCCAGCGGCGAATGCAGGATGATCCGGCCCGGCGGCACGGTGATATCGCCCGATAGCTGTACCCGCAACAGGTCGGGTCCGTCCATCCCCATCCGGTAGTTGAGCGTGCCGTGCCAGGTGGGCAACCGCTTGACCGCGACGCCTTCCGGGCTGGTGGCCCAGGCGGCGGGGATGCCGGCCCCGATCACCAGCGCTTGATCGGCTTCGCGTTCGTAGGCGAACAGGCTGCGCGCCGAGCGGATGAAATCGGAACCGACCCAGGTGTGCGGCATGTCGCCGATGAAACGCGGGGCCTTGGGATCGCGCCACACCACTTCCGCCCAGTGGTTCCACGCCGCCGGCCGTTGGCCTTCAAAGAAAAAGGCCAGCGCTTCCTGCGCCTTTTCGCGAAAGCCCAGCCGGATCAGGGTGCCCACCGCGCGCAATTCGTAAGGGGTATACGCCTGCCAGTCTTCTTGACCGTCGCGACGCTGTCGGAATTGATCGAAATAGCGCTCGAAGGTCCGATCCAGGGCCGGTTGCGGCAAGCGGCCCAGCTCGCCGCCCGGATCGACCGCGACGGTGGTCGAGGTCGGATCGAAATCGCCCAGTTCGACCGCGCCGGGGATGAAGTCGATTTGATGGGTTTTCAGCGTGGCCCGGATCGAGGCGTACAGATCCTTGCGGAAGGCGTCGCGCAAGCTGGCGAAGCGCTGCGCCGGTTGGTCTTCGCCCAGGATCACCGCGATGTCGGCGGCGTCCTTGAGCCCGCGCAAGATGAAGAAGTTATCCCAATAAGAATGACGGGGATGGCTGGAATAACCCTCATGGCTGATCGACTCCGGCACCAGGCCCAGATAGGCGATGTTGGTCGGATCGGTGCGATAAGCGTCCGTCAACCGCTGCTGGCGCAGAAAGTCGATGTAATCCACCGCCTTGACCACGAACGGCCACATTTCGCGCAGGAAGCCGACATCGCGGGTATAGCGGTAATACTCCATGATCGCGTAGATCAACTGCCCGTGGCTGTCGTGTTCCGGCACCGGATCGGCCCCGCGCTGATCCACGCAGCACGGCACCTTGCCGTCGGGCTGTTGGTAGGGGGTAAACCACAACAAAAACTGCCGGACTTCGTCGGTGTAGCCCATGCTGAGCAGGGCGGCGGAAGTCAGCGCGCCGTCGCGGATCCAGGAGCGGGCATAGGTGCGCGAACCGGGTTGGATCGCCGGACCGTTACGGTTGATCAAGATGTAAGCCAGATTGCTTTTGATGCTGTCGGCGAGCTTCTTCCCGGACGGCGGCAATTCCAGTTTGACGCGATCCAGACGGGTTTCCCAATCGCTTTGCGCCTTGGCCAGCAGTTGGTTTTCCAGCACGGCCGCATCGGCGTCGGTGGGGGGCAGGGCGCCGAGGCTTTCGGTTCCGTGAAAGGGCACCCGCAGAAACACCTCGCGCGCTTCGCCCGGTTTGAAGTCCCAGCCGTATTCGAGCACTCCGGAGGCGTGGCCGAGCGGATCGTCCACGGCGGTTCGTTCGGGCAATTTATCGTCCAGCAGAAAGTCGGTGATCAGGCCGTGGTCGAAGGCGGCGGCGCTGAACCGATCCGGCGCCGTCAGCGCGAAAACCACCTTGGAGCGGTCGTTTACCCAAATCGCGCGGTCGGCGTATTCCAAGCGGCGGATCGGCGAGACGCCTCCCATCATGTTCAGCGATTGCCAAGGCGGGTTGACCTGAAACGGGCGCACGGCCAAAAACAGGGTCAGGTGGCGATTCTGGCCGCTGCGGTTTTCGAGCCGGTAGCGGGCGTGTAACTCCGATTGGCCCGGCTTGCCGCTGGCGAAGGCGGTGACCGTGAAGCCGATCTGGTCGCGTTCCCAACGCACGGTGGGAATCGGCAGATAACCGTCAGCTAATTCCTGAACCGGATTGACGTCGGCCCAGCTCAGCAGCTGGCCGTCGGCAAACAGAAACGGTTCGATGCTGAAACCGCCTTTATCGACCTCCAGCGCGCCGTCCTGGTTCATCAGCGCTTCCTTGCTGTCGCCGCTCACGCCGATCAGCGTCCAGTAGCTTTGTTCCCCCTGCAGGTAGCGCGGATAGAGGCCGCGCCGGACATCGCGGGCGACGGCTTCAAAGAAGCGGTTGATCGAGGTGGAGAATTCGTAGCTTTGCACTTGAAGCCGGCGGATGCCGTAGCCGCGACCCCGGCTGCTGCGTTCCAGGGTGAGCCGCAAATAGCGGGACTCGGCGTCGGGCAAGTAAAGGTAATCCCGCCGGCCGTTGCCCCCGCGCACGGTGTAGAGGGTCTTCCACGCATCGCCGTCGTCGGAGGCTTGGACCTGATAATCGACGGCGTAATCATCCGCGTTCCAGTCTACCACCAGGCCGCCGTATTCGCGGACGGTCTGAAAATCCATCAGCAACCACTGATCCTCGGCCAGCGCGCCGCTATGCCAGCCCTCGGTGATCTGATCGGGATCGAGAATGCCCGCCGCCGGAAAACCCTCGGCGGTGGTCGAAGCGCTGAGCGTGGGATTTTTTAAGTAGAGCTCCGCCGGCTCGCGTTCCTCCAAGGTCAATTGGTCGATCCAGATCGAGCCTTTGGCTTGACCGCCGGGCACGACGGCTATTTCGATGGCGACCGCCTCCTCCAACGGCCCTCCCGGACCCCACGCCAGGCTGAGATGGCGTTTCTTGACCGTCAGCGGTTGCCAGTCGTCGGCGAAGCGGTAGTCGCGCTGCTTGTGCCACCAGACATTTTCCTGGGGAGCCACCAACTTGAATTCAAAATCGACCGGCGGGGTCTCGCCGCGCGTGTAAGCGCGAAACAAGTAGTTTTTCGGCAGGCGCAGGTTGAAGGTTTTGCGGGCGATAATCCAACTGGCTCCGTCCGTGGCTTCAAAATCCAAGCGCATGGCGCGCCCGCCGTTGCGGCCGG
>DJIW01000047.1:8583-20151 GCA_002433805.1 Competibacteraceae bacterium UBA6584
CGCCCCCGCCGTTGCGGCCGGTATCTTGCGCGATTTCCAGCCGAGCGCCGGAGGAAGTGACGGCGCTCCAGCCGCTGAGATCCTTGAAGTCATCCAGCAAAATAGTTTTGCGGGGGTCGAAATCGGTTACCGGGGATTCGGAGGTCGCGGCTGAAATCGTGAAAGGCAGCATGAACGAGAGCACCGTAAAGGTGAGGAGGAGCAGCGCCCGACAAGGCGGCATGAGGGATGACATGCGCGAGCGGCTGGGTCGGGGATCGCTGAATGTTGGCATTTTCGTCAGTCTTTA
This sequence comes from Competibacteraceae bacterium UBA6584, assembly GCA_002433805.1. Taxonomy (GTDB): domain Bacteria; phylum Pseudomonadota; class Gammaproteobacteria; order Competibacterales; family Competibacteraceae; genus Competibacter_A. The sequence goes on from DJIW01000047.1 coordinate 8,873, forward strand.
GAGGTTGCCATGGGTCGCACGCGCCTTGGTAGGGGCTGGTAATGGCTCGATCTTCCAAGAACGGTCGCGGTTCGCTGGCGGGTCCGCCCGGTTATGCTCCCGTCCGTTCGGGTCCGGCGGTCCCATTCAAACTTAATAGTAGCGTGTGGATCGGGCATGGTGCGATAGAATTGAAAATGCGTTGCTAAGGAGTGAGTCCATGCCAGGATCGATGCCAAGCGTTGCCGGCGTCCGCGCGGATGCTGGAAACGGAGCCGCTAAAAAGATGCGGCTACAATTCGACCCCGCCCCGTGCCGTCGGGCGTCGGGCGTCCGGCGGTCGCCGATGCTTTGCATGATCGTGCTGTTGGCGTTGGGCGGATCGGTTCAGGCGCAAGTCTATAAATGGACCGACGCCGAGGGCCGCGTTCACTACGGCAGCCAAGCGCCGCCCGCCTTGCCGTCGGCGCAAACGCTCGATATCCCATCGAAACCCGCGCCGCCTGGAGCCGTCGATAACGTCGGGGACTTCAAGCGCGCCACCCGCGAATTGCGCGAATTGCGCGCGGTCAACCGCGGCGTCCCCGTCGGCGAACTCGACCGGCCCGCGAGCGGCCGAAAGCGCGGCAAGACGGAGGAGCCGCCTTATATCGGTTACGAGGACCGCGTCAAAATCGACAATCTCAACAGCGATCTGCGCCGCTTGTCTTCATCAACGTTCGGAACCCCCGGCGGCCGCGCCCGCGAAATCCGAGCGATCAAGGATGAACTGCGGCAGATTTATCGCAAGTACGGCATCAAATATTGATGAGCGGGTTCGCAATCATGGAGAAACATTCGGCTCATTTTTAGAGCAATAATGCTTTGACGGCGTTATTTTATTGGCTATTTAAGATAACGTTGGCGTATTATTTCGGCGTATTCTGCGACTTTGATCAAACATCTTCTCGGGCCAACAGGCTGCATACTTTAAGAAGGCTTGCGGGCAATAACGGACGATTTCACTTTGCGGCCCTTTTCTCTCCCGAAAGCGCGATGTTCGAGCCATGGGTTAATCGGCGCGCTGGCGCTGATCGCGGTGGCGGGCGTCGCCGGCCAGCCGGCCAGCGCCGCGCGCGCCACGGTGGACTTAACGGCTTTCAGTCTTGAGGAACTGATGCAAATGGAGGTGTATTCCGCCTCCAAGTTCGGTCAAAAAGCCAGCGAAGCACCCTCGGCGGTGACGGTGATCACGGCCGATGACATCAAGACCCGAGGCTATCGAACCCTGGCCGATGTGTTGCGCGGCCTGCCCGGCGTTTACGTGAACTACGACCGCAACTACAGCTATGTCGGCGTGCGCGGTTTCGGCCGCTCGGGAGATTACAACGACCGCTTGCTGTTTTTGGTCGATGGCTACCGGATCAACGAAAACGTCTTCGATCAGGCTCTGGTGGGCACCGATTTTGTTCTGGATGTAGACCTGATCGACCGAGTCGAATTTTTGCCAGCCGGTCCGGCCACCGCGCTTTATGGCAACAACGCCTTTTTCGGCGTGATCAGCATCGCCACCAAGCCGGGAAAAAAATGGCAAGGTCCAGAACTATCGGGCGCGGCCGCTAGCGCCAAGACTGGCCAAGCCCGGGCGACCTACGGCCGCCAACTGAACAACGGCATGGATGTTCTCGTGTCGGCGAGCGGCTACGACAGTCAAGGCGCGGATCTGTACTTTGCCGAATTCGACCAGCCGCCGCTGCGAGATGGTCGGGCGGTCGGACTCGATCACGACAGCTTTCGACAGGTGTTCGGCAAGCTGTCATTTGAAGGCTGGCGCATAGAGGCAGCCCACGCCGACCGCGTGAAGGGTACGCCGACCGCGTCGTTCAATCAGGATTTTAACGATCCTCGCAGCGAGTTCCGCGACCGACAAACCTTCGTCGATCTTAGTTATCGAAAGGCTTGGACGCCCCATCTGAACGCGCAAGGACGTTTGTTCCACGGCGCTTACGATTTCCTCGGACGCTTTATCAGCGGGGGCGGAGAGTTCCCGCTCGAAGCAACCGGCCAGTGGTGGGGCGGCGAGTTTCAGTTGGTCGATACCGCATTCGACCGGCACAAGCTGGCGTTCGGAGGTGAGTATCAGCGCGATTTACGCCGCGATCAGGTGATGTACGATCCCACGGGCGCGGCCTTTTTTAGCAGCCGCGCCCGTGGCGACCGCTGGGGTTTTTACGCTCTGGATGAAGTGGCATTGACCGATCGTACCGCTTTCGGTTTCGGAATCCGCTACGACCGCGCCACCAACGGCGAAGGCAACCTCAACCCCCGGCTCAGCCTCGTCCATCAATGGGACGCGCGGACCACCTTCAAGCTGCTGTACAGCACCGCTTTTCGCGCCCCTAACGCCTTCGAGCTGCATTCGTACCTCGCTGATCCAAACGCTGATCTGAAATCCGAGACCATCAGGACCTATGAATTCATTTTTGAAAAGAATCTAGACTCGAAAACTCGTTTCGACGCTTCGCTCTACCACTATGTCATCACCGATTTGATCGACCAAAGCATCAATCCGGACACGGGGTTCCCAACCTTTGGCAATTTGAGCCGCGTTCGAGCGGACGGCTTCAATCTGAACATCTCCCGTCGCTGGAGCGACGGCCGTCGGCTTCAGGCCAGTTATAGCGGGCAACTGGCCGAAGATGACGCGGGGCGGTGGCTCGATAATTCGCCCCGCCATCTCGCCAAGCTCAATTGGACCCAACCGCTTTGGGGAGAGAGTTGGCGCGCCAACGTGGAAGTGCACTACATCGGCCAGCGTCGCTCGACTCAGGGCAATACGGTGGACGGCGTCTTACTGACCCACCTCAATCTGCTCGGCCAGCCGCTCGGCAAAAATCTGGATGTGGCCTTGGGCGTTTACAATCTGTTCGATCAGGAGTATGCCGACCCCGCCGGGGACGAGCACCTGCAAGCGCAAATCCCGCAAGATGGTCGGACTTGGCGTTTGAAGCTCGATTATCGGTTTTGAGGCGGCTGCGTCGAGCTGATTTTCACGCAGTCGGTTTTGAGAGCCCCTCGCAGGCGTTCAACGGCTCGATTAGCGGCTGCGCGCATTTTACGGCGCGAGCCGGTCAAGCATGGTCTAATAAGGCTCATCAGAAAAATCAGCTTTGGACAGGGCCAGCATCCCATGAATTTTTGCAGCCAATGCGGCGCTTCACTGACCGTGCGGGTTCCGCCGGGCGACAATCTGCCCCGGCACGTCTGCGATAGTTGCAATACCGTTCATTATCTCAATCCCAAAGTCGTGGCGGGCTGCATTCTCGAATGGCAGGATCGAGTGCTGTTGTGCCGGCGGGCCATCGAACCGCGTTACGGGTTGTGGACGTTGCCGGCGGGATTCATGGAAAACGGCGAATCGGCCGTCGCGGGCGCGGCGCGCGAGGCCCTTGAGGAAGCCTGCGCCGTGGGTGATGATCTGAGTTTATACGGTGTTTACTCGCTGATTCATGTCAGTCAGGTCTATTTGATGTTTCGAGGCCGGCTTAAGGACGGCTACGCCCGTCCGGGCGAGGAAAGTCTGGAGGTGCGGCTTTATGCCGAGGATGAGATTCCTTGGGATCAACTCGCCTTCACCGTGGTTCACGAAACGCTGCGCCAATATTTTGCCGAGCGCCGGACCGGCCAGTTTCATCACCATCTCGGCGACATTATCCGCGAGGGCCAGCAGTTTCGAATCCACCGTTACTACTGAGGAAAATCGAGTTGAGGCCGGTCTGCGGCAATGGACCAGACAAGCCGTGAGGCAATAAACTGTGATGGCTCATCGCCTGAGACCGTTGAACGAGAAACCGATGAAACCCTATCGTGGTTATCGTGCAAGACCTTGGGCCCGACAAGGTGTTCAATGGTGCTTTCATCCGCGCCGAGCGCGAACAGCAAGCCGATGTGAAGGCTAGGGAGATGTTTCCGAATTTTCCCGACCAGGATTGATGTGGGCACGCTATACACGAGTTGAACCGCGACTATCCTGACGGTTGGATTTATTTAGACTGATTGCGCCGCAACCTTGCAACAGCGGCTTTGGTTTAACCTTTTGATGTCGATTTGGAGACCCGCCGCATGGAGGAACCTGTCATTTCGGAAGCCGACGAGGCCGCCGCCGGTAATATTTCGTATGTGCTGAGGGAAGAAGAACAACTAGCCCAGGTTTGGAGCGACGATGATCGCGTCGAGCACGAACGCAGCGTGCGAGAGGGCATCGAGCGGATCGGCGGACTCCGCCAGCTGGTCGAAGGGTTGCGAGCCGGGGTGGATGCGGTTTGGGAGCGCTTCGTCACCTTAACCCTGGAGCGACTGCTTTCCGAGAGATTGCGCGAGTTTCTCGATGAGACCGATGCGGAAATTCTCACGTTGAGCCAGCGGATGGTGGAAGCGGATTGCGAAATCGACCGATTGCGCTCGCGCGTGCAAGTATGGCAGCGCAGGTTGGAGGACAAGATCGCGCTGCTCGAACCAATGGCGCATCGCACCTCCACGCAAACCCATCTCAATATGATGCTGGCGCGGGTGGAGGGGCTAGAAGCTTATTTGCTCGGTAAGAAAGATGTCGCGCCGGAAGCTTACGATCTGCATTACAAGCGACACACCACGCTGCCCGGCGATCTCCTGTATATCCGGGTTCGTTTGTCGACCACGCAAGTGGCCATTGCGGCGTCCAACCGCAGCAAGCAGCTGAGCGAGTTGGTCGCTGAGTGGACCAGTTTGCTGCTGGAACTCGACCGCGCCAAGGCCGAACTGGCGGTGCTGATGAATCGAGTGGAGTGCATGAGCGATTTGTCACGTTACTGGATCGCCTATCTCGACGTCGCCCGCGACAAGTCGGTTTGAGGCCCCGGTCGTTTGGCCGGGGACAGCCGACAAGCCGACAGCCGCTTACAGCGCCCGAACGTTCAACACCCCTTCGGTATCGGCGATTTGCGCCACCGCCGCTTCCGGCACGGCGGCGGCGGTGTCCACCAAGGTACACGCGATATCGCCGCGCGATTTGTTGAGCATGTCCAGGATGTTGACCCCGGCTCCGGAAATCGCCTTCGAAATCCGCTCGATCATGTGGGGGACGTTGGCGTTGACGATGGCCAGGCGCGGGCCGCCGTTGCGCGGCATGGTCATTTCGGGGAAGTTGACCGAGTTATGGACCGTGCCGTTTTCCAAGTAATCCCGGACCTGATCGGCGACCATGACGGCGCAATTGTCCTCGGCTTCCGCGGTGGATGCGCCCAGATGCGGCAGCATGATGACGCGCGGGTGATCTTTCAGCCGATTGGTCGGAAAGTCGCAAACGTAGGACTTCAACTTGCCCGCTTCCAGCGCCGCGAACAGCGCTTCCTCATCCACCACGCCCTCGCGCGAAAAATTCAGCAAGATCAAATGGGACTTGGCGTTTTTCAGCAACGCCGCGTTGATCAACTGGCGGGTGGCGTCGTTTAGCGGCACGTGCAGGGTCATGAAATCCGCTTGCGCCGCCATTTCATTCACGCTGGACGCCTGTTCGACCTGCGAGGACAGTTGCCAGGCATTGCTGACGGTGATGTGCGGATCGTAGCCGATCACCCGCATCCCCAGCGCGCGGGCGGCGTTGGCGACCTTCACCCCGATGGCGCCCAAGCCGATCACGCCCAATGTCCGGTTGGGCAGCTCGATGCCGACGAAATTTTTCTTGCCCGCTTCGACCTGTTTGGACAGTTCGGCGTCGCTGCCTTGCAGCTTGCGGGTGTAATCCCAGGCGGTGCAGAGGTTGCGGGCCGCCAGCAACATGCCCGCCAGCACCAGTTCCTTGACCGCGTTGGCGTTGGCGCCGGGCGCGTTGAACACGCAAATGCCCTTCGCCGTCATTTGCGGCACCGGAATGTTGTTGACGCCCGCGCCGGCGCGGCCGATGGCTTTGAGCGAGGGGGGAACCGGCCAGTCGTGCATGGCGAACGAACGCAGCAGCACCGCGTCGGGATGCTGGATTTCGGAGGCGATCTCGTAGCGGTCGCGGGGGAGGCGTTCCAAGCCGGAAACGCTGATGCTGTTGAGGGTCAGAATCTTATACATAATCAACCATTCACTTGAAAAAGAATGCCCCGGACGCCAGGTCCGGGGCGGATGTGCTGAAGGCCGGTCGCTCAGCCGCGCCGCTTCTGGAAGTCGGCCATGAAAGCCACCAAGGTCTTGACGCCTTCCAGCGGCATGGCGTTGTAGATGCTGGCGCGCATTCCGCCGACCGAGCGATGGCCGGCCAGGGTCAGCAGTCCGGCGCTTTTGGCTTCGGCCAAGAACGGCTTGTCGAGCGCCTCGTCGGGCAGAATGAACGGCACGTTCATCCAAGAGCGGTAGGCCGGATCGACTGGGTTCTTGTAAAAGCCGGATTCGTCGATGGCTTTGTACAGCAGCTCGGCCTTGGCTTGATTGCGTTCGCCCATCGCCTTCAGCCCGCCCTGGGCCTTCAGCCACTGGAACACCAGGCCGGCGATGTACCAAGCGTAGGTCGGCGGGGTGTTGTACATCGAGCCTTCCTTGGCCATGGCGGCGTAATCGAGCATGGTCGGGGTGCCGGCCAGGGTTTGACCCATCAGATCCTCGCGGATAATCACAATCGTCAGCCCGGCGGGGCCGATGTTTTTCTGCGCGCCGGCGTAAATCAGACCGAACTTACTGACATCCAGCGGCCTTGAGAGCAAAGTCGAGGACATGTCCGCCGCCAGCGGCACGCCGACATCGGGGATCTGGTGCATCTCGACGCCGCCGATGGTTTCATTCGGCGTGCAATGGAAATAGGCGGCATCCGGGTCGCATTTCCAGGTGTCGCGCGCTGGCACGGTGGCGAAGTTGGCGGCTTCGGAGCTGGCGACGACGTTGACCTGGCAAAATTTCTTGGCTTCGGAAATCGCTTTCTTCGACCATTGTCCGGTGTTGAGATAATCCGCTTTGTTGTTGCCGCGCAGCAGGTTCATCGGCGCCATGGCGAACTGGCCGGACGCGCCGCCTTGCAGAAACAGCACTTTATAGTGGGCGGGAATGGCGAGCAATTCGCGCAAGTCGGCCTCGGCCTGATCGGCGATGGAGACGAACTCCTTGCCGCGATGGCTCATTTCCATCACCGACATGCCGGACCCCCGCCAGTCGATCAATTCGGCCTTGGCCTGTTCCAAAACCGCCTCGGGCAATACGGCGGGACCCGCGCTAAAGTTGTATGGGCGTGACATTTCAAACATCCTTCGTGACCGCGCTGAAATGTGGCGCATAGTAGCAGAATTGCCCGGTCTCGAATAAGGGCTAAGGCCGTCGCGGCACGCGGCCAGCGCTCGGTCGCGCTCGTTTGAAATCGCTGAATTCTGGAAAACTGCCCGCCGCTTATGAAGCATCTTTATCCGTTTTTGTTCGTGTTTTTGTGGAGCACCGGCTTCATCGGCGCGCGGTTTGGACTGCCGCACGCCGAACCGCTGTCCTTTCTGCTGGTGCGCTATCTGTCGGTGATCGGCTTGATGTTGGCGATTGCCTTACTCAGCCGCGCGCCGTGGCCGCGAACGCTCCGGCAATGGGGCCACATCGCGGTGTCGGGCCTATTGATTCACGCGGTTTATCTTGGCGGGGTTTTCATCGCGATCAAGCACGGGTTGCCGGCGGGCATCGCCGCGTTGGTGGTCGGGATGCAACCGCTGTTGACCGCGCTCGGCGCGGGTTGGCTGCTCGGCGAACGGGTCAGCGCCCGACAGTGGGGCGGGTTGGTGCTGGGCTTTGTCGGCGTCGCATTGGTGATCGGCGGTAAATTCGGCATTCAAGCCGAACTCGGCTCGATGCTGGTTCCGGTGCTGGTGGCGCTCTTGGGGATCACCGTGGGCACGCTGTATCAAAAGCGGTTTTGCGCCGGTTTCGATCTGCGCACCGGCTCGGTGATTCAATTCATCCCCAGCGCCATCGTGACCGCGCTCGCCATCGCGGTCTTTACCGAATTCCAGATCGAATGGACCGGCGAGTTCGCGTTCGCGCTGGCCTGGTTGGTATTCGTGCTTTCCATCGGCGCGATCAGCCTGTTGAATCTGCTGATCCACAGCGGTAGCGCGGTGAATGTCGCCAGCCTGTTTTATCTGGTGCCCCTGAGCACCGCGTTGATCGCCTGGATCTTGTTCGGTGAAACGCTGCCGCCGATTTCCTTGATCGGCATGGTGCTGGCGGTGGCGGGCGTTTATCGAGTGGTCAGGAAAGCCTGATGAAAGTCTTGCGGCAACACTATGACGGAACCGCTTCAGTATCGGCATCCGAAGACGGTTCGTCGTCCCACAGCGGAAAGCCGCAATGCGGGCAGGTTTTAACCTTTTTCGCGGATCGGATGGTTTTCTTGAGGCTTTTAAGTTCCTTCAGCATCTTCTTAAGACGTTTCTTGTTTCTTTCCTTCTTGGGAACGGAAAGCTCTTCAACGACTTTCTCATGAAGTTTTTTGACTTTTGATTCGAACACGGGCACAAAATTTTCCATTTCTTTACCTTTGCTTGCTTGAATCGCGGGTAGATTTTGCGCATTGTAAACGTCTTGCGGATTTGATGGCGGCCTCAAAATGGTGCTCAGTCTCTCGCCCCTAAACTGCAGTCGGCCCACAATGGCGCTGCGGAGGCTGGTCGGCCATTATTGGGCAAGCGCGGGCGGCGCGAACGCCGTTTATCCGGCCTTGCCAGATGGTGCGGTCGATCTGGTCATCGAGATTTTGCCCTCATCTTTCCAAAGTTGGCTCTACGGGACGACCACGGTCCGGACGATTTTTCCGCTGGACTCTCAAGCCCGCTATATCGGTATTCGCTTCCGGCCGGGATGCAGCCGCCATTTTATGCGGATCGCCGCGCGCGAACTGACCGACCGGCATGAACCCGCGCAAGACGTGCTGCGGTTTCCATTGGCCGAATTTGCCGAGCGGTCGGCCGAGGGCGATTGGGCGGTCGGCTTAGATGATTTGCTAAGCCGCTATTTGGCGCGCCAACCGCCGCGGACCAACGCCATCGACCGCGCCGTCGATCTGATCGAATCGCGCCGGGATACAATCCGCATTCGGGAGGTGGCCAGCTATGTCGGCAAAAGCCAGCGCCAGTTCGAGCGGGACTTTCTCGAAAATGTGGGGATTTCCGCCAAACTGTTTGCGTCGATCATCCGCTTCCGCCACGCCGCGCGCTTGATCCGGGATGGAATGCCCATCGCCGCCGTCGCCGCCGATACCGGTTACGCCGATCAAAGTCACCTGAGCCATGAATTCAAGCGGCTGGCCGGTGTGTCACCCAGGCGCTTCCCGCGTGAAGCTGTCGATTTTTTACAAGACCGGGTTTGATCCGCGGCCGAGAATGTGCGCTTCCATTGATAACTTCGGAGGTGTGCAATGAAACTCTGGCCCGGTATCGTTACGGTAAAAGTGTCTGAATCCAAGGAGTTTTATTGCCGAGTGTTCGAGGCTAGGATGATCTACGAAGGGGAAGGCGGCTGGTTTGTGCTGCTCCAGATTGGTGATTCGGAACTGGGCTTCATGCTGCCTGGTCTCGAATCCCAAGCACCGCTGTTCCGCCCGGCCTTTCAAGGTCAAGGTCTCTGGATGGCGATAGAGGTGGACGACGTGGACGCCGAGCACCGGCGCATTCAGGCATTGGGCGTGCCGCTGGCGGTGGACTTGCGCGACGAGCCGTGGGGAGACCGACATTTCGCTCTCGTCGATCCCAACGGCGTCAGCGTCGATGTGGTGCAAAGGCGCTGAATCACGCCTCACACCATATTCAATTCCAGCTTGGCCCGCATCGACATCCGTTCGGGCGTCCAAGGCGGCTCCCAGACCAGTTCGACGTTAACCGACTCCACGCCCGCGCCGTGGCGGACGGCGTTCTCGACCCATTCCGGCATCGAACCGGCGACCGGGCAGCCGGGGGCGGTCAAGGTCATCTGAATGTCGGCGTGATTGCCCAGCGGATCGACCTCTAATCCATAAATCAAACCCAGCTCATAGATGTTGACCGGAATTTCAGGGTCGTAAACCGTTTTAATCGCCTCGATGATTTTGGCTTCCATTTCATCGGCGTCGGGTAAATCGGCGGTCGTCGCGTTCATGTCAGCCTCGCGCAAAAGGAGTGATTACTCAGTCGCCACCGGTTGCTTGCGCTCTTCCAGCGCGGCGCGCACCGCGTGCCATGCTAAGGTGGCGCATTTGACCCGGCTGGGATAGTCGCGCACGCCCGCCAGCACGCCGAGTTTGCCTAAACCCTTCGGACAGTCGCAGTCGGTGGTGACGACGTTGTGAAAGGCATCGAACAAATGTTCGACATCGGCGACCGGCTTGCCTTTGAGCGCTTCGGTCATCAGCGAGGCCGAGGCGCTGGAAATCGCGCAACCCGCGCCCTGAAAAGCGATGTCCTTGATCACGCCGTCCTCGATGTCCAGAAACACGCTGATCCGGTCGCCGCACAGCGGGTTGACGCCATCGGCCTTGTGGGTCGGTTGCGGGAGGATGCGAAAGTTCCGGGGCCGCTTGTTGTGGTCCAGGATCACTTCTTGATACAGGTCGCGCAGGTCGCTCATTATTCGAATAACTCCTTGACTTTCCAGAGAGCCTTGATCAAGGCGTCGACCTCGTCGCGGCTGTTGTAAACGGCGAAGGACGCCCGCGCGGTGGCGGGGACGCCATAGCGTTGCATCACCGGCTGGGCGCAGTGATGGCCGGCGCGGATGGCGACGCCCTCGCGGTCGAGGATGGTGCCAATGTCGTGGGGGTGAATGCCCTTCATCGTAAACGCGGCCACCGCGGCTTTGTCCCGCGCCGTGCCCATCAGGCTGAGGCCGGGGATTTCGCTCAACCGGGCGGTGGCGTAGGTCAGCAACTCGTGTTCGTGAGCGCCGACCGCGTTCAGGCCGATGGCGTTCAGCCAATCCAGCGCCGCGCCCAGGCCGATCACGCCGGCGATGTTCGGGGTGCCGGCTTCAAATTTATTGGGTAGATCGGCGTATTCGGTCTTTTCAAAGGTGACCAGCCGGATCATGTCGCCGCCGCCCTGGTACGGCGGCATCGTCTCCAGCAGCGCCTGCTTGCCGTACAGCACGCCGACGCCGCTCGGCCCGTAAATCTTGTGGCTGGAGAAAGCGTAAAAATCGCAATCCAGCGCTTGCACGTCGACCGGCAGATGGGCGACCGCCTGCGCGCCGTCCACCAGCACCGGCACGCCCCGCGCGTGGGCGAGATCGATCAAGGTCTTGATCGGGTTGATGGTGCCGAGCGCGTTGGAGACGTGGACGAAGGCGGCCAGCTTGACCCT
>DJIW01000047.1:20401-40405 GCA_002433805.1 Competibacteraceae bacterium UBA6584
AGCGTCGCGCCGGCGCGTTCGCACAGCAGTTGCCACGGCACGATATTGGAATGGTGCTCCATGCCGGTGATGAGGATTTCATCGCCCGCTTTGACCGCGCCGCCGCCGAAGCTGCTCGCTACGAGGTTGATGCTTTCAGTGGTGCCGCGCGTGAAGATGATTTCCTGGATACTGGCGGCGTTTAAAAAAGATCGGACTTTTCCCCGCGCGCTTTCGTAAGCGGTGGTGGAGCGTTCCGACAGCAGGTGAACCCCGCGATGGATATTGGCGTAATACTCGCTATAGCATCGACTCACAGCGTCGATCACCGCCTGCGGTTTCTGCACCGACGCGGCGTTGTCCAGATAGACCAGCGGTTTGCCGTGGACGCGCTGGCGCAAAATCGGAAACTCGGCGCGGATGCAGTTGAGATCCAGCCCAACGCGGTCCTCCGGCGCGAGGGCAAGCGCGTGCGGGGCGCTCATGATGTCAAGTCCTCCTCGGTGCTATCGAGCGCCAGACGGCCGGCGAGCAGGCGGGCGAGGCGTTCGCGGAGTGGGTTCAGCCGGATGGCGTTGAGGCTGTCGTTGGCGAAGGCGTAGACCAGCATCGCGCGAGCCTGGGCGGCGGGAATGCCGCGCGCGCGAAGATAAAATTCGGCGTTGGGATCGAGAAAGCCGGTGCTGGAGCCGTGGCCGCATTTCACGTCATCGGCCAGAATTTCCAGTCGAGGATTGGATTGGGCCAACGCCTGTTTGGAGAGCAGCAAATTGCGGCTGTTCTGGCGGGCATCGGTTTTCTGAGCGTGCGGGCGGACGTGAATTATGCCGTCAAACACCGACCGCGCCTTATCATCCAGCACGCTCTTAAACAATTGCTGGCTGCTGCCGTGCGGGTGGGCATGATCGACCCGAACATAGAAATTGCTCGCTTGGTTGTCGCGTCCAACAGTCAAGCCGTTGAGCATGCAGGACGCATGTTCGCCATCCAGCAGCACCTCCAGATCGGTGCGCGCCAATTGCCCGCCGAAGGACATTAGGTGCAGTTGGGTTTGACTGTCCCGGCCTTGCTGGAGCTTGATCCCGCCCAGATGGAACGCTTGCGGCGCTTCTTCTTGGAGTTGGTGATACTCCAGCACCGCGCCATCGTCGATGGACAGTTCGACAACGGGCGCCTGTAAATAGCGGCCCTGTCCGCGATACTCGACCACGATATTGGCCCGCGCGCCGTCATCCAGCATCACCAGCAGACGCGGATAAACCGCCGTATCGCCGCCGGTGGCGTGGAAGATAATGTGAATCGGATGATCCAGCACCGCGCCGGGCAGCAGGTAGATGAATGCGCCATCTTCCCAAAACGTGCCGTTGAGCGCAGTGAAGGGATGTTGCGCGAGTCCGGGCAGCTGGTCGAGTTGGTTCTGGACGGCTTGCGGATCGGCGGCCAACACCTGACCGAGGCTGGCGATAACCGTCCGTTCCGGCAATTCGGTCAGCTTTGACAAACCCGGTGCAAAGCGGCCATTGATAAACACTAGGCGATGAATCGCGGTATCCAGCGTCGGCAGCGCGGCGGCTTCGACCGGCGCGTCAGCGGCTCGCTGGAGAGCGAGGCTCTGCAAAGCGCTCAAATCAGTGAAGCGCCAGGCTTCCTGCTGGCGGGTCGGCCAACCCAGGGCTTCAAACCGCTCGAATGCTTCGCGGCGCAAGCGGCTGAGCTTATCCGGCTCGCGGCGGTTCGCCATAAAAGCGTCGAACGCTGGGCGATGGCGGTCGGACAACACGGGGGCGGCGGCGGTCATGGTCACAGTCTCACGCGGCAGCCCGACGGGCGCGACCGGGTTCCTCGTTATAGAGCGCGTAGCCCTGTTCTTCCAGTTCCAGCGCCAGTTCCTTGCCGCCGGAGCGCGCGATTCTGCCATTCACCAAGACATGAACGTGATCCGGCACGATGTAATCCAGCAGGCGCTGATAGTGGGTGATCACCAGAAAGCCGCGCTCGGGACCGCGCAGCGCATTGACGCCGTCGGCCACCACCCGCAAAGCGTCGATGTCCAGGCCCGAATCGGTTTCATCCAGTACCGCGAAGCGCGGTTGCAACACCGCCATCTGGAAGATTTCGTTGCGCTTTTTCTCGCCGCCGGAAAAGCCTTCGTTGACCGAGCGCTTGAGCATGGATTCGTCCATCTTCACCAGTTCCATCCGCTCGTGCACCAAATCCCAGAAGTCCATCGCATCCACCGGTGATTCGCCGCGATATTTACGCACGGCGTTGACGGCGGCTTTCAGGAAATACAGGTTGGCGACGCCGGGAATCTCGACCGGATATTGAAACGCCAGAAACAGCCCCTCGCAGGCGCGGATTTCCGGTTCCATCTCCAGCAGATTTTTACCGTCGAACAGGACTTCGCCCTCGGTGACGACATAGCCCTCGCGCCCGGCGATCACATTTGCCAGCGTGCTCTTGCCGGAGCCGTTCGGCCCCATGATGGCGTGGACTTCGCCCGCGCGGACAGTGAGGTCAATGCCGTTGAGGATTTCCCGGCCTTCGACCGTGGCGTGCAAGTTGCGGATTTCCAGCATGGTGTAATTTCCTGTAGCCAATAGCCTGTAATGCAATTAAGTCAAAGCCTGTGCGCGACCAGCAACGAAATCCGCATCAGCCCGCTGCCCTACGGTATCCAAACGTCCCGCTAAAATATGCATCTCGATTTGATGATCCCACTGATCAGCCATAAATTCCTCGAACCCTCTTGAAAACTCCACCAGCTTTTCACTGGAAAGTTGAGTAACTGCTGATTCCAGTTCCTCAATATTCATGAAGCGCCTTAAGCAATAATTTTTACTTGGTACGGAAATTCAGGAATCAAAATAGAATTATTTAACGGCCCGCTCGCATCAAAAAAAGTCATGTTCCCGTTTTCATCACAAACCCATAATTCATTGGCTCCAGCTGAGATATAAAGAGCCTGCTTTTCTTTCATTTCGTTGCTGGAATTGGCATAGGAAAGAACTTCTATGCAAATCTCTGGTGCGATGGAACATTCGGTTTCTCCAGCGATTTTCTTGAATCTTTCCTCTGAGCACCAAGCAATGTCGGCAACCTTAGTTCCTTTTGCAGTTTTGACGGCGCATTCTGCAAGCACAATCCCATGCTTCGGCAATAATTGGCTAATTTTTCCCTGAAAAGCAGAGTGATACACTTTTACGGGAGACATTAAAACTTGCCCATTTTCATTGAGTTCGATCTTGAAGGGCAAATTCTGTAAGCTAGGATGTTCGCAAACTTCTTGCCATTGCATTTTGCTAACCCACACTCCCTTCCAGCTTCAGCTCAATCAGCTTCTGCGCCTCGACCGCAAATTCCATCGGTAATTCCTTGAACACTTCCTTGCAAAAACCATTGACGATCAAGCTGACTGCGTCCTCGGCGCTAATGCCGCGTTGCTTGCAATAAAAAAGTTGATCTTCGCTGATCTTCGAGGTGCTGGCTTCATGCTCGACTTGAGCGGTCGGGTTTTGCACTTCGATATACGGGAAGGTATGCGCGCCGCAGCGGTCGCCCATTAATAGCGAATCGCACTGCGAATGATTGCGGGCGTTTTCGGCGGTCGGCAGGATTTTCACCAAGCCCCGATACGCATTCTGGCCGTGGCCGGCGGAAATGCCCTTGGAGACGATGGTGCTGCGGGTGTTCTTACCCATATGAATCATCTTGGTGCCGGTGTCGGCCTGCTGATAATCGCGGGTCAGGGCGACCGAATAAAACTCGCCGACCGAATTCTCGCCGCGCAGGATGCAGCTCGGATATTTCCAGGTGATTGCCGAACCGGTTTCGACCTGCGTCCAGGAAATCTTGGAATCGCGGCCCTTGCACAGCCCGCGCTTGGTTACAAAGTTATAAATACCGCCCTTGCCGTTTGCGTCACCCGGATACCAGTTCTGCACGGTCGAATACTTGATGGTGGCGTTATCCAAGGCCACCAGTTCCACCACCGCCGCGTGCAACTGGTTCTCGTCGCGCATCGGCGCGGTGCAGCCTTCCAGATACGACACATACGCGCCTTCATCGGCGACGATCAGCGTCCGCTCGAACTGGCCGGTGTTGCTGGCGTTGATGCGGAAGTAGGTGGACAACTCCATCGGGCAGCGCACGCCCGGCGGGATGTAGACGAAAGACCCGTCCGAAAACACCGCCGAATTCAGCGTCGCGTAGAAATTATCCCGATACGGCACGACTGAACCGAGATACTTTTTCACCAGTTCGGGATGCTCGCGCACCGCCTCGGAGAACGAGCAAAAAATGATGCCTTTTTCCGCCAGCTTACCCTTGTAGCTGGTCGCCACCGAGACCGAATCGAACACCGCATCGACCGCCACGCCGGCCAGAATCGCTTGTTCGGCCAGCGGAATGCCGAGCTTTTCGTAAGTGCGGCGCAATTCCGGGTCGATCTCGTCCAAGCTCTTGGGGCCGTCGCCCTTCTGTTTGGGCGCGGCGTAATAGGAAATCGCCTGATAATCGATGGGTGGATAATTTACCCGCGCCCAGGTCGGCTCGGTTTGCGTCAGCCAAAATCGGAACGCTTGCAGCCGCCATTCCAGCAGCCAATCCGGCTCCTCCTTCTTGGCCGAGATCAAGCGGATCACGTCCTCGTTCAGCCCCGGCGGCACGGTTTCCTGTTCGATGTCGGTGACGAAGCCGTACTTGTAATCGCTGGCGGCGAGGCGTTCGAGGGCTTGAGTGCTGTCGCTCATGAGTCGGTATCCTGTGGCTGAATGCGGCGGCTCAAATCGGATGGCCGGCGGTGTTGGCGGTCGCGGCGCGGTGCAGCGGGTAAAAATGCACCGGCTGCGCCGGATCGGGCCGGCTCATCTCCAGCAGGTTGATGCTTTGCAGCGCGGTGTAAATCGCCTGATTGATGCGCGGCCAATGCCCGCTGATTTCGCAGTATTCCAGACGCGAACAGCCATCATGGTTCTCGCCGCTGCATTCGGTGATGGCGATGGGGCCTTCCAGCGCGCCGATGATGTCGGCGGCGGAAATGGCGGCCGGCGGCCGCGCCAGACTGTAACCGCCCTGCGCGCCGCGCTGCGACACCAGCAATCCAGCGCGCGCCAGGGTTTTCAAAATCTTGCTGACCATCGGCAACGGCAACCGGCGCTGCTGGGCTAGCGCGGCGGCGCTATGGGCCTGGCCGTCTGTTTGCGCCAAATAGGTCATCAACAAAATTCCGTAGTCGGCTTCCCGAGTGATTCGGATCATGGATGCTCCGTGCGGCTCCGCTAATCTGTACTTGATTAGTACTATATGAAAATAGAATAGTTCCAAATGCGGGGTTTGCCAAGAGGCGCGGGATTGTTGGCTTAAGCTTTCTTAGGAGCCTTTTGCTTTAAACTCTGCCGACAAGTCGGGTGACTGAAGCAACCGGCTTGAGCGTGATTCATATTTTTACTCAAAGCTTTAAAAACTGATTAAATCATCATGCCTGATACTTACCTATTGATCGATCAATGGCGTCGCCGGATTTTTGAAGACAATCACGCCGGTCGGTCTCGCCTTTATCGGTTCGGAATTTTCCTCGCCCGGTTGGTCCACGGCATCGCGCTCAAATTTCTAGACGGCCAGCTTAACAAGCAGGCGAGCAGCTTGGCCTACACCACCTTGCTGTCGCTGGTGCCGCTGTTGGCAGTGACGTTTTCGGTGCTCAAGGGCTTCGGCGTGCAAAACCAACTCGAGCCGCTGCTGATGAACTCTTTGGAGCCGATGGGGCCAGCGGGGCAAGAGGCGGGGACTAAGATTCTTGATTTTGTCAATAATTTACAGGTGGGCGTGCTGGGGTCGCTGGGTATCGCGCTGCTGTTTTACACGGTGCTCAGCCTGCTGCAAAAGATCGAAGAAGCCTTCAATCAAATCTGGCGCACGCCCCTCGGGCGGAGCTGGGCCCGGCGTTTCAGCGATTATCTCAGCGTCATTCTGGTCGGTCCGGTTTTTCTGTTCGCCGGCCTTAGCATCAGCGTATCGGCGCTGAACAACCAATGGGTTCAGAGTCTGGCGGCTGTCGAACCGTTCGGCTTACTGATCTTTGGGGTGGGGCGGTTGTTGCCGTATCTGCTGATCTGCCTGACCTTTGCCTTCATGTACGCCTTTCTTACCAACACCCGCGTGCACTTGATTCCGGCGCTGATCGGCGGGGTTTTCGCAGGGGTGCTTTGGTTCTCTATCGGGCTGATTTTCGCCAAGTTTGTCGCCAATTCATCCAGTTATTCGGCGATTTATTCCGGCTTCGCCGCAGCGGTGCTGTTCATGATTTGGGTCAACGTCGGTTGGCTGATCGTATTGGTGGGGGCGCAGGTCGCCTGTTATTGGCAAAATCCCCATTGGCTGATCCCGCAGGGACCCGACGGCAAAATCGGCGGGCGGGAGCAAAGCGCCTTGGCGCTGACCGTCATGATGTTGGTCGGCGACGCTCATTACCACCGCAACCCGCCGTGGAGCCTGGAGCGGCTGGCGGGTCAATGCGAGGAAACGCCGCGCGAAATCGTGGCCGAGGTCATCGATATGCTTCAGGAGAAGGGGTTTTTGGTCGCGAGCGACGATCAGCCGCCCTTTTACCTTCCCGCCAACGACATCAGCACCATTAACTTGCGGGATATCGTGAAGGCGGCGCGTGAGCAAGGCGAAACCGACCAGCATTCCGATGTCGTGGGTGAAATCGTGAGCCGGATCGATGCCGCCATCGATCGAGCGTTGGAGGAGCAGACGCTGAAAGATCTGGTGTCGGCCGAAAAAAGAGCCGATCCCTCAAGCGCCGTGGGGCCGCTCTAGCATCGCTGCGGACCGATGCGCGCAAAGCGATCAATGAGAGGTTTTAGGCGCGCGCGAATGCGCGGGCGCGGCCAACCAGCGGACGGTTCGAGTCATCGGTTCCGGCTGTAAGGTGGCGTGCTGGATGGCAAAGCGTTCCACCAGCAGGGCATGACATCCCTCCAGCACGGCCTCCCACTGCCGCACGTCCCGCACCACCAAGTGCGCGGTCAGCATGATTCGCTCCGGTCCCACGCTCCAGATGTGCAGGTCGTGAACCGAGGCCACGCCCGGCACGGTCGCCAGCGCCTGTCCCACCGTTTCCGGCGCGAGGGTGAAGGGCGCGCCTTCCATCAAGCCGTGCAAGGCTTCGCCCAGCAGGCGCAGGCTGGAGACCACGATCAACGCGCCGATGCCCAGCGACAGCAGCGGATCGACCGGCGTCCAGCCGGTAAAGGCGATTACGACGCCAGACAGCAGGGCGGCCACCGAACCGAGCACATCGCCCAGCACGTGCAACAAGGCCGCGCGGGTATTGAGGTTGCCCTCGCCGCGACCGAGCAACCACGCCACCACCAGATTGAGCGCCAGGCCGACGGCGGCGGCCAGCGAAACCGCTTCGCCGATCACCGGTTGCGGGTCTTGCAAGCGGCGGATGGCGGAAACGGCCAGCCACAGCACCAGCGCCAGCAAGGCGAGACTGTTGATCAGGGCCGCCAGAAATTCGGCCCGTCCGAACCCGTAACTATGGCGGATGGAAGGTGGCCGGCGGGACAGCCACGCCGCCGCCGCCGCCAAGGCCAATGCCGCTGCGTCGTTGACCATGTGGCCGGCGTCCGCGACCAGCGCCAGCGATCCCGCCCACCAACCGACGCCGGCTTCCACGCCGGCGTAAGCCAAGGTCAAGGCGGTCGCGAGCCACAAAACGCGGCTCGCGGTTTCGCCGCGATCGTGGTCGTGAGGGTGGTGATGCTGGTGATCGTGACTCACCGGGGCTCGATCCGCGCGACCTTCAAGCCAGATTCGAGCGGACCCAGCGCACGATGTCCGCCGCCCCCATCGCGCCGGATTGGCGGGCGATTTCGCGGCCGTCCCGGAATAAGGCCAGCGTCGGAATGCTGCGGATGTTGTATTGCGCGCCCAAGTCGGGTTCCGCTTCGGTATCGACCTTGGCGACCCGCAGTTGCGGTTCCAGTTGCGCCGCCGCCTGCGCGTAAGCCGGAGCCATCATCTTGCAGGGGCCGCACCAAGGCGCCCAAAAGTCCACCAACAGCGGGATGTCGTTGCGGGCGAGCTGGCGGGAGAAGGTGGCGGCGGTGAGTTCCACCGGATGGCCGGCGAACAGCGCCCGGTGGCACTGGCCGCAGTTGGGTTGTTCGTCCAGCCGCCGCGCCGGTAGCCGGTTGATGGCTTGGCAGTGGGGGCAGACCAGATGCAAGGGGTCGGTCATGGCGGATTCTCCAACCGGGCGGGCGACAGGCTAGCGTAGTCCGGCGCGTTGCAGCCGGGCGCGCAAGGACTCCAGTTCTTCCAACAGATCGGCGACCAGCGCGGCCAGTTCCGGCGAGGCGTCGAAGTCGCGCTCCAGCCGGTGGAGATGGCGGGCGCGCCAGAGTTCGCGGCGGGTGAAACGCCATTCGCCGTTGCCGTCACCGTCTTGATTCATCAGCAAGCCTTCTTCCACGTGAACCCGCACCCAATCGGGCGAAACCGCGCAAGCCCCGGCCAATTGATCCAAGGTCAGGCACGAGTCTTCCAAAATCGCGCCGGTCAAAATCTCATCATCGCGCATGGCTCAAACTCCCGTTTCGGCGCGGGGGTCAAAGGCCAGTTCCCGCGCCATCGTTTCGTACAGTTCCCGCGCGCGCGGGGTCTCCGCCGCCGGCAGCACCACCCGCAAATCCAACAGCAGATCGCCGGGCGGGTCGCTGGGAATGCCTTTGCCGCGCACCCGCAGTTGCCGGCCGTTTTGCGCGCCTTCCGGAATCCGCACCTTCAATTGGCCGCCGTCCGGTAGATCGACCGGAACCACGCCGCCCAGCGCCGCTTCCCACGGCGCGACGGGCAGCGTCAAGTACAAATCACGCCCGTCGATCCGAAAGCGCGGGTGCGGTTTGAAATGGATTTCCAGCAGTAAATCGCCCGCCGGGGCATCGCCGAATCCCGCGCCGCCCTGACCGGCCAAGCGGATCATCTGACCCTCGCGCACGCCTTTCGGAATCTTGACGTTTAAGGTGCGGCTATCGAGGGCGATCCGCCCCTTGTCGTCCAGCTTGGGCACGCGCAAGCTGATTTGACGGGCCGCGCCGTTGAAGGCGTCTTCCAGATCGAGCAATACCTCGGCGTGTTGGTCTTGGCCGCGTGCTTGAAAATCCTGCCCCGCCGCGCGCGCGCCGCCTGTCCGGCCGAACAATTCGGCGAAAAAGTCGCTGAAATCGGCGGTTTCCGCTTGAGAGTAGCCGCGCCCGGGGGGCGCGCGAAAATCGGGCTGCCAGTCTGGGGGCGGTCGAAAATCCTGGCCCGGATGGTGGCCCTGGCCGAGCTGGTCGTAAGCGGCGCGCTTTTCCGAATCCGACAGCACGGCGTAAGCTTCGTTGACATCTTTCATCCGCGCCTCGGCGTCCGCCTCCTTGGAGACGTCCGGATGGTATTTGCGGGCGAGCTTGCGAAACGCTTTCTTGATGTCCTCCGCCGTGGCGTCGCGGGCCACGCCCAGAGTTTGGTAGTAGTCCTTGAAATCCACGGGCGGCTCTCCTGTAACGGGGTTCAGTCAGCTAAGGGCTCATAACAGCAATGTATGCGCGATTCGCCGGATATCAAGCGCGGTCGGCTGGTTTTCGGGGGCGCGGACCCGCGTCGGCCGCCGACGATTGCAGTTTCATAGTAAGCTTGGCGGAGGGCGGCCGAGCGGTCGCAACGCCCAGTTTAAAATTTCGAGGGTTCGATTTTGCAGCGTTTTTTGATTTTTTTAATAGCGGGGTGGTCCGGATTTTTCGTGATGGCGATCGAGCTGTTGAGCGGGCGGATTCTCGCGCCTGACTTCGGCAACAGCATTTACGTTTGGGGCGGGGTGATCACGGTGTTCATGCTGGCGCTGTCGGTCGGTTATCTGCTGGGCGGGCGCTGGTCGCTGCGCGATCCGAGCTTGCGGCGGCTGGCCTTGCTGTTGGTGATCTCCGCCGCCGCCACGATTCCGGTGATCCTGCTGGGCGATGCGGTGCTCGCCGCAGTGTTCGACCGGATCGACGATCCGCGCTACGGTTCCCTGTTGGCGGCGACCTTATTGTTTTTCGCGCCGACCGTCATTGCGGGCATGGTGTCGCCCTATGCGGTCCGCCTGCTGGTGCGCGATTCTCGAACCAGCGGCCATTTCGCCGGCTTGCTGTATTTTTTTTCGACCTTCGGTAGCGCGGCGGGAACTATCCTGACCTCGTTTTATCTGGTTCTTTACTTTGAAATCAATCAAATCCTGACCGGCTTGATCGGTGTTTCGCTGGCTTTGGGTTTGCTCGCCACCGTCATCGGACATCGTGAAAATGCGCCCGATCCATCGTCTTAAGACGCTGTTCGCGCTGGTTGTCTCGCTTGTGACTACCTCATCCGCCGCCGCCAACGTCATCCATACCGAGAAGTCGCTGTATCGCAATATCCTGATTTACGAGGAAGGCGGCCAGCGCTGCATGAGTTTTAGCCGGCGGGAGCAAAGCACGCGGCAAACCTGCAAGTCCTTGAGCGATCCCGATGAATTTGTGTTCACTTATACCAAGATGATGATGGGCGCGCTGTACTTGAATCCCGATCCTCATCGAGTTTTGATCATTGGGTTGGGTGGGGGCGTGCTGCCGACGGCGCTGGCGGCGATCTATCCCGACGCGGCCATCGACATCGTGGAAATCGATCCGGCGGTGGTCAGGGTCGCCAAGCAGTTTTTTGGGTTCAATCCGAGCGCAAAAATACGGGTGATCGAGGAAGACGGGCGGGTGTTCGCCAAACGGGCCGGTCAAGCCGACGGGCGCTACGATCTGATCATGCTGGATGCCTTCGATCACCAGTACATTCCCGAACACTTGCTGACCCAGGAATTTCTACTGGAGATCAAGAAGCTGCTGACAACCGACGGGGTTTTGGCGGCGAATACCTTTTCAACCAGCCAGCTCTACGACCACGAGTCGACAACTTATCAATCCGTCTTCGGCGATTTTTACAACCTGCGGGTGCAGTGGAAGAACCGCATCATTCTGGCCAAATTGGGCGGATTGCCCGCCCGCGAGGCGCTCGAAACTCACGCCGCCGCGCTGGAGTCGAAGCTGCAAGCGCTCGGCTTCGGCCGCGATTGGTTGCTGCCGCTGTTTTCGACCAAGCCGGATTGGAAAGCGGACGCCCGCGTTTTGACCGATCAGTATTCGCCTTCTAACCTGTTGAATACGCCGGTGTTTTAGCCGGTTTCCGCCGGCTTCTGTCACGCAACTGACTGGCCGATGCGATCCAGTTCGGCCTTGAAACGGCTAGGGTCGTTTTTTAACTCGTTCAGCGGCAGGGCGAAAAACGCCTCGATCCGCGCCCGGAGTATTCGGTAGGCGCGTGCGAACGCCGCGTCGATTTCCTCGTCGGTCCCGGCGGCGCGGGCCGGATCGTCCACGCCCCAATGGGTCCGCAACGCCGGTCCCAGATAGGCCGGACACGTTTCGCCCGCCGCGCTGGCGCAGACCGTGATGACGATGTCCGGCGTCACCGGCAGGTCATCCCAGGATTTGCTGTAATAGCCTTCGGTCGAGATGCCTTCCCGCGCCAGCAGCGCCAGCGAGCGGGGATGGATTTGGCCGGTCGGATGGCTGCCGGCGCTTAGGGCTTTCCAACCCGGCGGGGCGAGGTGGTTGAAAGCGGCCTCGCCCAGGATCGAGCGGCAGGAATTGCCCGTGCACAGAAACAGTACGTTCATGTCGTCGGTGTCCAGCGAAGGTGGGAAAATCGAACTAGCGCGCGGTTTCCGGAGCCGGAAGCGGGAGGCCCCGCTCGTACCAGCCGCGACTGCGGTTGACGATCTGGGCCACCAACAGCATCACCGGCACCTCGATCAGCACACCGACCACGGTCGCCAGCGCCGCGCCCGACTCGAAACCAAACAAGGCAATTGCCGCCGCCACCGCGAGTTCAAAAAAATTGCTGGCGCCGATCAGGGCGGAGGGACCCGCCACGCAATGCGGCGAACCGACTTTGCGGTTTAGCCAGTACGCCAGCCCGGCGTTGAAAAACACTTGAAACAAGATCGGCACGGCCAGCAACAAAATCACTAGCGGCTGGCGGACGATCTGTTCGCCCTGAAAGCCGAACAGCAGCACCAAGGTCGTCAGCAGCGCCACCAGCGAAACCGGGCCGAGCGTTTCCAGCAATCGCGCCAAACCCGACGGGCCTTGGACCCTCAACACCGCGCCGCGCACCACTTGAGCGATGAGCAACGGAATGACGATGTACAGCACCACCGACAAGAACAGGGTTTGCCACGGCACCACGATGGAGGTCAACCCCAGCAGCAGGGCCACAATGGGGCCGAAGGCGAATACCATGATCAGATCGTTCAGCCCGACCTGGGTCAGGGTGAAATGCGGTTCGCCTCGGGTCAGGTTACTCCAAACGAACACCATCGCGGTGCAGGGCGCGGCGGCCAGCAAAATCAATCCGGCGATATAGGATTCGATGTGTTCGGCCGGCAGCAGCGGCGCGAACAAGCCGCCGACGAACAGCCAACCGAGCAGCGCCATCGAAAAGGGTTTAATGCCCCAATTGATGAACAGCGTGACGCCGATCCCGCGCCAGTATTGACCGACCTCGCGCAGCGCGGAGAAGTCGATCTTGACCAGCATCGGAACGATCATCAGCCAGATCAGCACCGCCACCGGCAGGTTGACCCGCGCGAGTTCCAGCTTGCCGATGGTTTGAAATAGATCCGGCAACCCATGGCCCAGCAGGATGCCGGTGACGATGCACAGCGCCACCCACAGGCTCAAGTAGCGCTCGAAAAGGCCCAGCCGAACTCCTTCGGCGGCTTTGGGGTTGGCTTCGCAAACGGCGCTCATTCGTTGTTCTCCGGCAAGGTGGTTCCGATCTTGTCGCCCAGCATGGCGGGCAGGTTGCAGCAATGCTCGGTCAAATAGGCCAGCAGCTCGACGATCGCTTCACAGCGCGCCTGATAGATCAACAGGCGGCCCTCGCGGCGGCAATCGAGCAGGCCGGCCTGCTGCAAGGTTTTCAGGTGGAACGACAGGGTTGCCAGTGGCAGGCCAAAACGCTCGCCTACCTGGCCGGCGGGTTGCGGGCCGGTTTGCGCCAGATGACGGAAAATCTGTAGGCGAGTGTCTTGCGCGAGCGCGCTCAAAATGGCGATGGCGACCGACGTTTCCATATTTCCAAATATATAGAAATGTTTTGGCGCAAGCAATGCCGGTTTAGGGCCTTAGCGAACGTCAGAGCGCGTTTTTAGACGAGAGCGCCCGGCCAGCGTCCGGCGCTCTTTCTTGACTGTCGGAAGCAACGCGATCAACCGGCCATCCGGCCCGGCAGCACGTCTTTCAGCTTGGCGCGCGCTTCGCGCAGCATCTTTTCGGTGGTCGGCCAGTCGATGCAGGCGTCCGTGACCGATACGCCGTATTGGAGCTGGCTGCGGTCGGCGGGAATGGATTGATTGCCCCATCCCAGATTGCTTTCGACCATCAAGCCGATGATCGATTGATTGCCTTCGAGGATTTGATGGACGCAATCGCGCATCACCAGAGGTTGGACGGCCGGGTCCTTGAAGGAATTGGCGTGGCTGCAATCGACCACGATATTCACCGGCAACTTCTTTTCGCGCAGGGCTTTTTCGCTCAGCGCGATGGATACCGAATCGTAGTTGGGCCGGTCGCCGCCGCGCAGCACCATGTGGCCGTAACGGTTGCCGGTGGTGCGGATGACCGCCGAGCGTCCGAACTGATCGATGCCGAGGAAACTGTGCGGGCGGGCGGCGGACTGCAAGGCGTTGATCGCGACTTCCAAGCTGCCGTTGGTGCCGTTCTTGAAGCCGACCGGGGTGGACAATCCGCTGGCGATTTCTCGATGAGTTTGCGACTCGGTGGTCCGCGCTCCGATGGCGGTCCAGGCGATCAAGTCGGAAACATATTGCGGGCTGATCGGGTCGAGCGCCTCGGTGCCGGCGGGCAGCCCCATTTCCGCCAGTTCCAGCAACAAGCCGCGCGCTACTTGCAGGCCTTCCTCGATGTGGAAGGAATCGTCCATGCGCGGGTCGTTGATCAGGCCCTTCCAACCGACCGTGGTGCGCGGCTTTTCGAAATACACCCGCATGATGATGAACAAGGTATCGTTCACCTCATCGGCCAGCGCTTTCAACCGTTGGGCATAGTCGCGCGCCGCCGCGACATCGTGAATCGAACAGGGGCCGACCACCACGAACAGTCGCGGGTCTTGGCGGTCGAGAATGCGTTGCAAGGTCTGCCGGCCTTCGAGCACCGTGCGTTCGGCGTTATCGGTCAGCGGTAGTTTCTGTTTGATTTCTTCGGGCGTCAGCAGCACGTCTTGAGCGGAGACATTAACGTTGTGGATCAGATTCGGATGCATGGAGGTTCCTGCGGAAAGTGACAAAAGACGGCCCCTGAGTCAGGCGCGATCATAAAGGGGCCCTCATAATAGTGGAGCGGCGTGGCTAGGGGAATGACCGAGCGATTGGCGATTCACCTCAACCGCAGGTTTCGCGCAGGCTGATGATCGGCCAGCCGCGTTCGCGCGCGTATTGGGCCAGCGTTTGATCGGGGTCTACCGCGACCGGGTGGGTGACGAGATCGAGCAGCGGCAGATCGTTGTGGGAATCGCTGTAAAACCAGCTGCCGGCGAGCTCGCGACCGGTTTCCGCCAGCCACGCCCGCAAGCGCTCGACCTTGCCGTGCTGGAAGCAGGGAGTGCCGAGCGGCCGGCCGGTGTAGCGGCCGTCGATGAACTCGATGTCCGTCGCCAGCAAATGCGGCACGTCGAGCCTTTGCGCGATGGGTTCGGTGATAAAGCGGTTGGTGGCGGTGATGATCAGCAGGGTGTCGCCGGCGTTCCGGTGCCGCGCCAATAAAGCCAGCGCCTCGGGCAGGATGATGGGCTCGATTTTGTCCTGAAGAAAGCGGGCGCGCCATTCCAGCAACCGGGCGGGCGGATGCGCGCTCAACGGCTGTAGCATGAAGTTCAGAAAGGCTTGAATGTCCAGGGTGCCGGCGCGGTAAGCATCATAAAAACGCTGGTTTTCCCGCTCGTAGGCGTCCTCATCGACCAGCCCTTGCTCGATCAGAAAGCGGCCCCACAAGTAATCGCTGTCGTCGCCCAACAGGGTGTTGTCCAGATCGAAAATCGCCAGACTCATGATGGTTCGATCTCCCGGCGCGCTCAATCGATACGGTACTGGCGCAGTTTCTTGCGCAGCGTGCCGCGATTGATGCCGAGGATTTCGGCGGCCTTGGTCTGATTGCCGCCGGTGAAATGCATCACGATCTCCAACAACGGAGGTTCCACCTCGCGCTGCACCAGATCGTACAGATTGCTGGGGGCTTGGCCGCCGAGATTGTGAAAATAGATGCGCAAGGTTTCGAACACGTGCTCGCGCAGCGGGGTGGCGGGCAGCAGGTCGACCGGAGAATCAGGGGTGGAAATGTTCATGCAGCCAGGCGCTCCTTGTTAGCTTTATTCGCCAGACGCTCGAAAAAGTCGCGGGCCAGCGCAAGCTGCTCGCGGGGATGTTCGACAGCATTGATGCGAGCGCGAAACTCCGCTCCCTCCCGCCAGTGCTGGCTGTACCAGGCCAGATGTTTGCGGGCGATGCAGACGCCGGCGGTTTCACCGTAAAAGTCATGCAAGCTTTCCAGGTGGCCGCAAACCCATTGCCCGATGCGCTCGACGGAGGGCGGGGGCAACCGTTGGCCGGTTCTCAAGTAATGGGTGATGTCACGGAAAATCCACGGCCGGCCTCGGGCGGCTCGGCCGATCATGAGGCCGTCCGCGCCGGTGTGATCGAGCACCCAGCGCGCGCGCTCGGGGCTATCGATATCGCCGTTGGCGATCACCGGGATCGCCACGGCCTGCTTGATGGCGCGGATGGCGGTGTAATCCACCGGTCCCGCATACCCGCAAGCCCGCGTGCGGCCGTGCACGGCCAGGGCCTGAATTCCCGACTGTTCGGCGATCCGGGCGACGGCGGCGCCGTTGCGGTGTTCCCGATCCCAGCCGATGCGAATTTTTAACGTGACCGGTACCGAGACCGCGCCGACCACGGCGTCCAGAATGCGTCTGACCAGCGGTTCGTCGCGCAGCAACGCCGCGCCCGCCAGCGCGCCGCATACTTTTTTGGCCGGACAACCCATGTTGATGTCGATGATTTGCGCGCCTTGAGCCACGCTGGATCGGGCGGCTTCGGCCAGGGCTTGAGGGTCGACGCCGAGAATTTGCACGCTGCGCGGGTCGGATTCGCCGCGGTGGTCGAGGCGCAATTGGGTCTTGCGGCTGGCGCGAAGCCGAGGATCGGCGCTGACCATTTCGGAAACCGCCAAGCTCGCCCCCAGCCGGCGGCACAGCAACCGGAACGGCCGGTCGCTGATTCCGGCCATCGGGGCCAGAACGAGCGAGGGATCGAGGAGGTAAGGTCCGATTCGCATGGCGGCAGCGGCGGGTGAGCAGGATGGGATCAGCCGGTCAGGTTGCGGGAGGGAGCGGGATCTGACGTGCTCGACTGGCATTCACCGGCGAACGCCTTCCAGCAGCACCCAGTCCTCGCGTAAGGTTTGATCGTGGAGTCGAAAGTCGTGCGAGAAGGCTGCTTGCACTACATCCGCGTGTTGTTCGAGGACGCCGCAGAGCAATAGCCGGCCGCCCGGTTTGACTCTCCGCCCGAATTCCGGAGCCAGTTGCACCAGTACCCTCGCCAGAATATTAGCCAGCAACAGATCAACTTGTAAGGCGGCCGGCAGCGCTTCGGGATAAGAGAATTCGATGCGATCCTCGACTTTGTTGGCGTCGGCGTTATCGTCGCTGGCAAGCAAGGCTTGCGGGTCGATGTCCACCGCCCAAACCCGCCTTGCACCCAATTTAGCGGCCGCAATGGCGAGAACGCCGGAACCGCAGCCGTAATCCAGCACGGTTTTACCCGTTAAATCCGCCGCGTCCAGCCATTCCAGGCACAGCGCCGTGGTCGGATGGGTGCCGGTGCCGAAGGCCAGGCCAGGATCGAGTTGGATATTGACCGCCGCTGGTTCGGGCGGCGTCTGGCAACTCGGACAAATCCACAGCCGCCGACCGAAGCGCATCGGGTGAAAATGCTCCATCCAAGCCCGCACCCAGTCGCGTTCTTCCAGAGCGGTCAAACGGCATTCAGGGAGCGCCGGCGCGTGCAGGAATCGCCGCAGTTGCCCCTTCACCACTTCGATATCGGTCTGGGCGTCGAACAATCCGGTGACACGGGTGTGCCGCCACAGCGGCGTTTGGCCTGGAGCGGGTTCCAGCACGGGTTGATCGCCCGCATCGGCCAGCGTGACCGCCAGCGCCCCGGCTTCCAATAAAGCATCTTCCAGTTGTTCGGGTCGATGCTCGATGGCGTCAAGCGTCAGTTGCAGCCATGGGGCCGTCGCATCATCGCTCATGGGGTTATAACCTTACATCCATTCAGTGGATAAAGCTTAGCGCATCCATCGCCGGGCGTCGCCGGTTCGGCCAGCCGCGCTCAACGGATTCCGAGTAATTGCTTTTCCAGATAGTGGATGTTGGCCCCGCCGGCGACGAATCGGGCATCGTTTAGAATGCGCTGATGGAGCGGCGCGTTAGTCTTGATGCCTTCGATCACCAATTCCGCCAGCGCGTTGCGCATCCGGGCAATCGCCGCCTCGCGGGTTTCGCCATGGGCGATCAGCTTGCCGATCATCGAATCATAGTTCGGCGGTACTCGATAGCCGTTATAGATATGGGAATCCACCCGAATCCCCGGTCCGCCCGGCGCGTGATATTGGGTGATGGTGCCAGGGGAGGGACTGAACGTGGTGGGATCTTCGGCGTTGAGACGGCACTCAAGGGCGTGGCCGGTGATGTGGATATCTTTCTGCTGGTAGCCGAGCGGTTCGCCGGAGGCGATCAGCAGTTGCTGCTTGACGATGTCCACCCCGGTGATCAGTTCGGTAATGGGATGTTCGACTTGGACTCGGGTGTTCATCTCGATGAAATAGAACCTGTCGTCCTGATATAAAAATTCGAAGGTACCCGCCCCTCGGTAGCCGATGCGCCGGCAGGCGTCCACGCAGAGTTGGCCGATGCGCCGGCGCTGTTGGCTCGTGATGCCCGGAGCCGGCGCTTCCTCAAGCACTTTTTGATGGCGGCGTTGCATCGAGCAATCCCGTTCACCGAGGTGAATGGCGTTGCCGTGGTTGTCGGCCAATACTTGAATTTCCACATGGCGCGGATGCTCCAAGTATTTTTCCATATACACGACCGGGTTGCCGAACGCGGCGTTGGCCTCGCTGCGGGTCAGGTCGATGGTGGTCAACAGCGCCGCTTCACCGTGCACGACGCGCATGCCGCGCCCGCCGCCGCCGCCGGCGGCCTTGACGATAATCGGATAGCCGATCCCGCGCGCCAGTCGGAGGGTTTCTTGATCGTCATCGCCCAAGGGGCCGTCGGACCCTGGAACGCAAGGTACTCCGGCATCTTTCATCGCCTTGATCGCCGAAACCTTGTCGCCCATCAAGCGAATGGTGTCGGGCTGTGGTCCGATGAAAATAAAGCCGCTTTGCTCGACCCGTTCGGCGAAATCGGCGTTCTCGGACAAAAACCCGTAGCCGGGATGGATTGCCACCGCGTCGGTGACTTCGGCGGCGCTGATCAGCGCCGGCATGTTCAGATAACTTTCAGCGGCGGGCGGCGGGCCGATGCAGACCGTCTCATCGGCCAACCGCACATGCTTTAAATCGCGGTCCACGGTGGAATGAACGGCCACGGTCCGAATGCCCAATTCCCGGCAAGCCCGCAGGATCCGCAAGGCGATTTCCCCGCGGTTGGCGATGACGACTTTATCGAGCATGATCGCTTATTCGATGATCAGCAACGGCTGGTCGTATTCGACCGGCTGGCCGTTCTCGACCAGAATCCGGGTCACCGTTCCCGCCCGATCGGACTCGATCTGGTTAAACATTTTCATCGCCTCGATGATGCAGACGGGATCGCCGACATTCACTTGCTGGCCGATTTCGATGAAGGGCTTGGAACCGGGCGAAGCAGAGCGGTAAAAAGTGCCTACCATCGGCGAATGCAGTACGTGTCCCTTGATGGGCTCCGGCTCGGCCGTTGCGGCGGCGAGAGTCGCGATGGGGGCTGGAGCGGACGCAGGCATGGCCGGAGGGTGGCCATAAGCCGGCGCGGCCCACAAGGGCGGTGGCGGCAGGGCCGTCGGGCCGCTTTGCGGATAACGGCTGATGCGCACCGAGTCTTCGGCTTCCTTGATTTCAATCTCGGCGATACCCGAGGTTTCAAGCAGCTCGATCAATTTTTTGATCTTACGGATATCCATCGGCATGGCGGCTACCAGCGTGCGGTGTCAAGGTCATGATCGGCGCGCATCGTCATCGCTTCGCGATCCGACGCGCCTGAGCCGCTGATACATCCGAACGCCCTACTTGACGAGTAGCGGTGGCGGCGGAACGGCTTGGGAAAGTCCAACAGACTCGGATGCATTCCATTCGCTAACGACAAACTAACCATGGAGCAAGGCGTCGTCCCTATAAAAGAAGGGCAGATTCTGCATAAAGCCGAGGTGAGTGTCTAGCGGAGCGGTGGCGTTGAATAGGGCTTTTCGTGTCAACTAGTTCATAATTCGAAAATTTTCAGAGCGAGGATTAGCAGCTGTTCTTTTGGTTAAAGTTTCTAAAAAAATTTTCGAAGATGCAGGGTCAAAATCACCCATCGCCATAACGGGCGATGAGTCATGGATTGGGCGTTTTTAGCCGGCAGTAGTTGCGTATAATAAATGTGACGCTCTGTAGGTGGTAGTGGGATGGTTGAGAGGTTTTTTATTGGATTTGTAGTCTCAGCGAAACATCGGTCGGGTCAAGGGGTATTGTAGGGTTGCCAACGCCCCATCATGCCGGGCTCGGTAAAGCAATAGGGTGTTGCGCTTCGAACGCCTATCTTGAGTGCGTGATTCAGCAATCATCGGTTTATTGC
>DJIW01000061.1 GCA_002433805.1 Competibacteraceae bacterium UBA6584
GTGGCCGAGGTGATCAGATATTTGCGGTTTTGATCGTCGCGCGGGCAATTGCTGAGGCTGAACAGATATCCGACCGCCAGTCCGGCGGCGTTACCCCGGCCGTGGGCGAGTTCGTGCTGGGCCAGAAACTCTTCCAGACGGATTTAGGAATAACTGTTGCCATCGCCCAGTTCGGTGTATTCGCCAGGGTAGTCGTAGAGCTCAAAATGGGCCTGCGCGTGACTTTTCGGCTGATTTAAAATCGCCCGCAGCGATTTGCGCGGCGCGGTGAAATCGTAATCGTTTAGAAAATAAGCGCCCGGTTGCACGCTCTGGCCGATCAGCCATTCCGACAGCGCGTCCCGCTCGCGGCGGTCGTGCGCGTCGGGCGGGAAAAAGGGCACGGTTTCATATTTGGGGAATTCTTCATGCGAGCCGATGCCGTCGGCCAACACCAGGATATTTTTACCGTTTTCGTGAATGGAATAGTAATACGCGCCTTCCTGCTCCAACAGGCGGCTGATGAAGTTGAAATCGGTTTCCCGGTATTGCACGCAATAATCCCATTCGCGGTAGCTGCCGGTCAGCGCATCCTTGAAATCGGTAAAGCCTTGTTCCCTGAAAATCTCCTTGACGATGTCAGGAACGGTTTTATGCTGAAAAATCCGACAGTCGGAGGTGCGGGTCAGAAACCAAAACCACGGCCTGATTTCGGCGCGGTAGACGCCGTAGCGCAGGCCGCGGGTTCCTTCGTAACTGAACCGGGTCACGAAACCGTTGAAATACCGCGTCCCCTGCTGGTAGGGCAATTCCATCCGCACGGTCAGGTTGGTGCCGAGCAAATCAGCCAGCTTGATGTCGGTTTTTTCGCTGAATAGCTCCAGCCGCCCTTCGAACAACTGACCCAGTTGCTCCGTGAAGGTCATTTTCCCGAACAACAGCACGTCCTCACCCAAAACGCTGTTGACGGCGATCAGTCGATGTTTTTGCGTGGTAGCCATGATTCCCGGACTCCGCATCCCCGCCGCCTCGGGGCGGCCCAGCAGTGAGTTTAGCAGCAAACGCGCGCGCGAAAAGACGCCAGAGAGCCGGTCAATAAAGCTCCGCGCGATGGACGCTCAACGTCTCCAGTAAATCGTTTAGCGAGAAGCGTGCCAAGCCCGCCGCCAGCCCGCTCTTACCTCCCCAGATCGAGCGCTGTTCGAGACTGTCGGCGCGGGCGGTCGCCGTCATGCGCTCCCTGCCGAGCGCGAGCAAACAAACCGCCTCTCAACGACAAAAGGCCGCAACGGCGGCCTTTTGCATGAACGGGGTGTTTCAGGGTCGCATCAGCGCCACTTCTCTCCTTCGTAGCGGTCGCGGCGGGGCGGCGGCGGGGCAAACTGATCGTTGCTATCATCCCAGAACCGGTTGCGCGATGGACGGCGCTCGCCTCTGTCGCACTCGATCACGCCCTGACGGCATAGGGTGTCGCGCCAAACGTATTTGATGAAAAACTGCGAAAATGGACGTCGTTCGGGCGAGAATTCCACCTGACGCGACGGCGACCATTCCGTCTCGCCGTAGCCCGTGCCCGGCTCCGCGCTCCGGCGGGGGGCGCTCGCCGAGGGAGCTGCTTCCGGCGAGGGCGCGCGCGAACCCCGTTGGGCATTATAACGGTCGCCTTCGCGATCCCACGCCCGACTGACTTCTTGAAACGCCGCCACCGCGATCACCCCCATGGCGGAGGAATCGCCCCACGACTCGGCGTAGGACTCGCCCGCCTCGGTGAAGTAGAAGCGATTGACCCGATTTTTGCCGCTGCGCCAACCCTCGTAAGTTTCCTGCTCGCGCGGGCCGAGGACGTACATCCGTTCGTCCGCCGCCAGCTCCGAACGCGCCCCGGAGATGATATTGCGTCCGTCGACCGCGATCACCACCCCGATCCGCCGGTCGGTGCGGTTGCGGACCCGGATCGAGTAGCGCTCGTTGCGCCGGGCCTCCAAATACGCCTTATAAATGCCCGGCCGCTCCTCGCGCCGCAGCGGATATTCCGGCAGCGCGCCGCCCCGGTCACCGATGACCTCGACCTCGACATCGCCCGCTCCGTAACGCTGCGCCCAGGCCGCCGCCGGACCCAGCGCCAGCACCATCGCCGCCAATATCGCTTGCCATTTCTTCATGGAATCCACCCGCTGTTGTTTGATGAATTGGTTACGCCGTATCGATTTTTAGCCCGATCATCCGTACGATTCAGCCTAGGGCCGATTGGCTGAATCCGGACTGAACCCTCGGAACTCGCGCCCGGCGGCGCGCCGCCCGCGAAACCGGCCGGTGGTTCAGTCCGGATTCATTGTTAAACCGTTAGGCTGTAAGCTAATCGAATCCATTGCCATTGGTTTGTTTTGGAAACCTCCCATCATGTCCGATAGGTTTCAACGATCGCGACGCTTGGCGCTGCTGGCGCTGGCCGGCCTGTCAATCGCCGCCGACGCGCAAGCCCAAGGCTTCTGGCGCAACCGGGGCGGCGATTACGGCGAACCGCCGCGCGCTCGGGAAAACCGCCCGCCGCGTCAGTTCGCCGATCCAGACCGCGCCGCCAACGCCGCGCGCGAAGCCACCGGCGGCCGGGTGCTGGGCGTGCAAGGCCCGGACCGGGACGGTCGGCCCGGCTACCGGGTCCGCATCCTCGAACCGGGCGGGCGCGTGCGCAATTGGCATTACGATCCCGAAAACGATGGAAGACGGGATTGAACATCCAGATCGAACTCCGTTCCGAATAAAGCCCTATGCGCATCCTGATTATCGAAGACGAAGCCCCGCTGCTGGAGCGGGTGACCGCCCAATTGCGCCAGCAAGGTTATGCGGTCGATACCGCCTCGGACGGCCGCAACGGCCTCTATCTGGGTCAGGAATACCCGCTGGACGCGGCCGTGGTGGATCTGGGCTTGCCCGACTTGTCCGGCATCGAGGTCATCCGCCAGTGGCGGGCGGCGGGACGGCGTTTTCCGGTGCTGATCCTCACCGCGCGCGGCCGCTGGCAAGACAAGGTCGAGGGCCTGGAAGCGGGCGCCGATGATTATCTGGTCAAACCGTTTTACATGGAAGAGTTGCTGGCCAGGCTGCGGGCGTTGATCCGCCGCACCGGCGGCTGGACGCAGGCGGTTTTATCCTGCGGCCCCATCGCGCTCGACACCGGCGGCCAGCAGGTCACCTTGGACGGCCAACCGATCGAATTGACCGCTTACGAATACAAACTGCTGGAATATCTGATCCTGCACGCCGGCACGGTGATTTCCAAAACCGAACTGACCGAGCATCTTTATCAGGAAGACGAAGATCGCGACAGCAACGTGCTGGAAGTGCTGGTCGGCCGGTTGCGCCGCAAGCTGGACCCCGAGCGCGCGCTCAACCCCATCGAAACCTTGCGCGGGCGCGGTTATCGGTTCCGGCTGGAACGTTCGGCCGGCTGAGCGCCGATGCACTCCCTCCGGGGCCGGTTGCTGGTCGCGGCCAGCGCGGTGCTCGCCGCCTTCCTCGGCCTGACCGGTCTGACCCTCGACGGCGCGTTTCGAGAGAGCGCGCTGAGCGCGGTCCAAAGTCGCTTGCAAGCCCAAGTCTATCTGCTGTTGGGCGCGGCCGAGCTGGACCCCTTCAAACGCCTGACCATCCCGCAAACCCTGTCCGAAGCGCGTTTTTCCATGCCGGATTCCGGCCTGTACGCCGACGTACTGGACAGCCAAAGCAATCTGGTATGGCGCTCGCTCTCGCTGCTGGGTCTTGCGCTGCCGTTTTTTCCCGCCGTGCGCAACCCCGGCGAGACTCAATTCGCGCTGCTGGAATCAGCGGACGGCGCGCCGCTGTTCGTGCTGGCCTTGACGGTCAACTGGGAAACCAGCCCCAACGAATACCAAAGCTACACCTTTCGCGTCGCCGAGACGCAAGCCGAATATCTCGACCAGCTCTGGATTTTCCGCCGCAGCCTGTGGGGCTGGCTGCTCGGCGCGACGGGCGTGCTGCTGGCCGGTCAGGGCTTGATCCTGCGCTGGAGCCTCAAACCGTTGCGGCGG
This sequence comes from Competibacteraceae bacterium UBA6584, assembly GCA_002433805.1. Lineage (GTDB taxonomy): Bacteria > Pseudomonadota > Gammaproteobacteria > Competibacterales > Competibacteraceae > Competibacter_A. Next base: position 4,029 of record DJIW01000061.1, read on the forward strand.
GTCGCCACCGAAGTTAAGGAAATCGAAACCGGCAAGCGGGCCGAACTCGGCGGCGGCTACCCCGAGGAGCTGCTGCCGCTGACCGCCAATCTCAACGCCTTGCTTCGTCAGAGCCACGCCCATCTCGAACGTTACCGCAACGCGCTGGCCGATCTGGCGCACAGCTTGAAAACGCCGCTGGCGGTCCTGCGCGGCACTCTGGAAAACCGCGTCGCGCTCGACGAACTCGAACGGACCCTGGGCGAGCAATTGGAGCGGATGAACCGAACAGTGGATTATCAGTTGCAGCGCGCCGCCGCCTCGGGGCGGATCGCGCTCAGCGCGCCGCTGCAGGTCGCGCCCATCGCCCGCAAGATTCAGGATTCGCTGGCCAAGGTTTACGCCAGTCGCTCGCTGCAACTGAAAACCGAAGTGCCGGCCGCGACCATGTTTTACGGCGATGAAGGGGATCTGATGGAAATCCTCGGCAATCTGGCGGACAACGCCTGCAAATGGTGCCGGCGGCAGGTGGTGATGCGCGCTTATCCCGCCGACCGCGAGGGCCGCTTGGAATTGGTGGTGGAAGTGGAAGACGACGGACCCGGCATCCCCGCCGAGCACGCGCCGTTGCTGCTCGGCCGGGGCCAGCGCGCCGACCCGACGGTCGCGGGCCACGGCATCGGTTTGGCGGTCGTCCGGGATTTGGTGGAGGACGTGTATTACGGCCAGCTGGATATCCGGCGCGGCGCGCTCGGCGGCGCGCTGGTGCAAGCGCGCTTGCGCTTTCAGGCGGAAGGCGGCTTGACTTAGCGGTTTCGACCGCGATCCGATGGACGCGAGAGCGGTTGCGGCGGTTTCGCGATACCCTTAGGCGGTCCCGTCACGAGAACCCGCCATGTTGACTATCGCCACGTTCAACCTTTGCAATCTGAGCGCAAGCGCCGCGCCGGCCCGATTGGAGCGTCTCGGCGCGATCATCGCCCAAGATCTGCAAGGCCCCGCCATTGTGGCCGTCCAGGAAATCGCGCAGGAAAACCCACAACCGGCGAACGCTTCGGTTGCGGCTGACGCCGCCTATCAATCCCTGATTAACGCCGTCGCCAACGCCGGCGGACCGGCCTACGTCCATCGGGAAATTCCACCGCTGGCCGACCAGGACGGCGGCATGGCCGGCGCGAACATCCGCGTCGGATTGCTGTTCGATCCAACACGGCTGCAATTTTCCGACCGAGGAAACGCGGGCCCTCGGGATAGCGTCGGCATTCGCTTCAGCAGCGCCGGCCCCAGTCTGACGCTCAATCCCGGCCGCGTCGCGCCGGCGCATCCCGCCTTCGCCGGCGACGCGCACCGTCATTGGGCTCCCAGCCGCAAGGCGCTGGCGGCGGAATTCGAGGCGGGCGGACGGCGTCTGTTCGTCATCGTCTGCCATTTCAAATCGATGCGCGCGATGACCCGTCGCACCCAAGACTACGCCAAGAAACAGCGCCACGCTCAAGCCGAATTGATTCACGGTTTCGCCGCCGATCTCCTCGCCTGCGACCCTGATGCCGCCATCGTGGTTCTGGGCGATCTCAACGACGTGCCCGGCTCAAAAACGCTGAAGGAGCTAAAAGGCCCGCGCCTTCACAATCTGTTGGATGACGCGCCGCGCGGTCAATGCTACACCCGACGCCACGGCGGCCTACCGCAAGCCTTGGATCACATCTTGGTCAGCCCGGCGCTGCGGCCCGGCGCCGCGGTCCAAATCCCGCACCTCAACAGCGACGCCGCGCCGGGCAAACCCGAACCCGCCAGCGATCACGATCCGGTTTTGGCGCTGTTGCCGGCCTTTCCCATTAAGGAATCCTTCAGCCGCCTTATCCAACAATGGACTCATGACGGGCGCGGACCGACTACCGATCCCCCCGTCGCTTCAACGATCACATGACTGGAGGGTTGGCAACATGAAAAAATCTCTGTTAGGCGCGGCGATTTTGCTGGGCGGTTTACTCTCGGCCCCGGCCGTCATGGCTTACGGCGGCGCCCATGAGTATTGGGAAACCCGTTACAGCGATCGGAAATGGAACGGCTCCCGCCACCATTCCGAGCGAATTCACCACCTGCGCGCGAAACTGGATCGGAGTCAGGATGAACGCCGGCGGGTGGAATGGGCTTACAACCAGGCCCGCAGCCGTGGCGACTGGCCCACGGTCCGGTTTCAGGAAGCTCGTTTGAACCGTCTGGACCGCGAAATCCACCGCTATCGCTACGAGCTGCGCCGCGCCTACGAACAGGCCCGGCGGGACCGCTACCGGCATGAGGTCTGGAGCGACGAGTACAGTTATCGTTATAACTGAGCGGAACAAACGGCGTTCCAGCGTCAATCGCCGGATCGAACGCCGGCGGCTGACCCGCGCATGCGCCGCTGAAAGCAGAGGGCTCGGTTCAATCCGAGCCCTCGGTCGTTTTGGAGCGATCAAGCCGCGCGAGGCCCAGCGCGCTCCCGCTCGGCCGCCGCCATTGAGATCGATATCGGAAACCTCGGCGCGCGGTCAAAACCCTACACGCGAGATCGAAATCACCCCCTCAGCGTCTCTTTCTCACCGATGGGCGCCCGGCCGTCTTTGGCGCCGCGGCTTCCCGCAACCGCACCGCCTCCGTCTCGCCGATTCCCGCCTTGCGGCCAATGTCGGTGAGGTCGATCCGGCGAAAGGCGATCACCTTGCCATCCCTGCTGAACGAGTCATCGCGGATTGCGATCAAACCCGCGCCGGCCATGGCGTCCAGCAATTGTTCGAAAACGCGGCGGTCGCCCGAGCCCTCCACCAGCCTTTCATGCAACTGGCGAACGGTCTGGCCCTCGCGCCAGCGTAAAGCCTCCAGCACCTGTAAAACCACTTGAGTTTCGGCGGGTTTGAGCGATCGGGTGCGTCGCGCCGCCGCCGCTTGCGGCGCGCAGACATCGCAAATCCCGCACGGCTGATCGTCGTCCCGGTCGCCGAAATGCCGCACCAACCGGACCATGCGACACCCGGCCGGCCGGTCGGCAAAATCCAGCATCTGCCGCAATTCCGCCAGTTTGTGCGCGCGTTGCCGCTCGTAGGGCTGCAACCAATCCTCGCCGCCTCGACTGACATTGCCTTCCGCATCCCGCCGCAGGCCGCCGTGCACCCACAGTTTTTCGAGCGCCACCTCAAATTCGTCCGGATCGAGTTCCAGGCTATCGCGCAACCAGACTTTCGGCAGCGGTTCGGCATCGAGCGCGGCGAAAATATTGGCCAGCCGCAGCGGATCGGGATAATCGCGCCGGTGAAACCATTCGTGGGTGCGAAGATCGGCGTAGGAGTAGAACAGCACGGCGCGCGCGGCTTGACCGTCCCGTCCGGCCCGGCCGATTTCCTGGTAGTAACCCTCGACGCTGCCCGGCAGCGCGGTGTGAACCACGGTGCGAATGTCCGGTTTGTCGATGCCCATGCCGAAGGCGATGGTGGCGACGATCACCTGCAACCGGCCCGCGCCGAACAGGCTTTGCACCCGATCTCGCTCTTGCGCGCCCAGGCCGGCGTGATAGGCGGCGGTCGGATACTCTTGCGCAAGCTCCAAAGCCAGCGATTCGGTTTCCTTGCGGGTCGGCGCGTAGACGATGGCCGGCCGCCGGTTGGGATCGCTCAGCATTTTTCGGACGGCGGCGCGGCGTTCGGTCGTTTTCATTTCCACCGTCTCGACCGCCAGATTGGACCGGCGAAAGCCGTGGATGTAGCGGATCGCCTCGCCCATGCCGAGCTGGCGCACGATGTCGTCTTGCACCAATAAAGTCGCGGTCGCGGTCAGCGCGATCACCGGGGCCGGCCGCAACGGCGGCAGATGCTGGCCCAACATCCGGTAATCCGGCCGGAAATCGTGGCCCCACTGGGAAATGCAGTGCGCCTCGTCGACCGCGATCAACGCCGGCTTGCGCTTGGCCAGCATCTCGGGAAAGCCCGATACGCTCAGCCGTTCGGGCGCGATGAACAGGTAGTCCAACCGGCCGTTGAGATAGTCGATACAGACCTGACGCGATGCCGCCCGGTCGCGGCCTGAATGGATGCGTTCGGCGCGCAAGCCGAGCTCGCACAGCTTGGCGACCTGATCTTCCATCAAGGCGATCAACGGCGACACCACCAGCGTCGTGCCGGCGCGCGCGATGCCCGGCAACTGAAAACACAAGGATTTACCAGCCCCGGTCGGCATGACCAGCAACACATCGCGGCCGTCGGTCACCGTCCGGCACACCTGTTCTTGATAAGGCCGAAACGACGGCAGCCGAAACACCGCGCGCAACAATTCCGCCAGCCGATCCCCGGACACCGGGGCGCGAGGCGGCGCGACGGTATCCAACGCCGGCGAAATCGGCGAAACCGGCGAAACCGGTAAGCCAGCCGGCGGCCGGGGGCTCGCCGTCAGCGCCTGCGCCACGGCCTCGCGCACGTAATCGCCGATGGCCGCCATGAAGCCGTTTAGATCGGTTTCGCCGCGTTGGACCCGCTTCAGCCGCGCTTCCCATTCGCCGGTCATCGCCGGGCTCTTGATCGGCGGTTGGACGGCTTGAATCAAGCGGATGCCGCGCTCGGTTGGCCGCAACGCCTTGCCGTCCCGGCTCAAATATTGACGCTTGAGCAGGGTTTCGATGATGTCGGCGCGGGTGGCCGGCGTGCCGAGTCCGGATTCCTTCATCGCCGCCGAGAGTTCCTTGTCCTCCAGCTGCCGGCCGGCGGTTTCCATCGCGGTCAACAATGCCGCTTCGGTGAGGCGCGGCGGCGGCCGGGTCTGCTTGGCGACGGCGCGGACCTCCAACACCTGTTGGGTCTGACCGACCGTCAGGCTAGAGGGCAAGCGTTGACCGCCCTCCTCCTCGGACGGCGATTCTCCGCTCGCTTCGATCTTGCGCGGGTTACCGGTTGGCTTTCGCGAAAACTCGGCTTTCACCTCCAGCACTTTCCAGCCGACCCGCTCCACCGCCGCGCCGCTGCTGTGATAGCGGTCGGTCACTGTCGTTCCATCCGCCTCCGACGCGATGACGGCGGTGATAAGGGTCGTGACCGCCCAAACGTGCTCGTCGTGCCACGCCATCAGCAAGCGGCGACAGATTAAATCGTAAATCTTCCGTTCCTCGGCGCTCAGCCCCGCGCGAGCGCGAATCGGGGTGGGGATGATGGCGTGATGCTCGGTGACCTTGGCGTCGTCCACGAACCGCGATCCCAACGGCCGCTGGCCGCTGCCTTGGGCCAGGCTATCGCGATAAGGCTCTTGAATCGCCGCCGTCACCGCGCCCAGGGTCGAAGCGACCGATGAGGAGAGATGGCGGCTGTCGGTGCGGGGATAGCTGATCAGCTTGTGCTGTTCGTAGAGCTTCTGGGCGACATCCAGCGTGGCCTGGGCGCTGAAGCCATACAAGCGGTTGGCGTGGCGCTGCAATTCAGTCAAGTCGTACAACAGCGGCGGCGGCGCGCGCCGGCTTTCGGCTGCGAGCGCCTCGATGGCGGCCGTCCCCCGGCGGGCGCGGGCGATGATCCGTTCCGCTTCTTCGCCGTCGGCGGCCAAGCGCTTGGCCTTGGGATCGGGCCGTTCGCCGCGAAACCAGACGCCCTGATAGCGCGGCCCAGGCGGCTCAACAGCAGACGATGCGGCGGCGTCCGACTCCGCCATCGCTTCAAGCGGGATCGGATTGAAAGGGGTAAAAGACGCCACGACTTCACGGTAATCCTCCGGCACAAAGGCGCGGACGGCCAGTTCGCGCTCCACCACCACCGCCAGCGTCGGGGTTTGGACCCGGCCCACCGACAATACCTCTTCGCCGAAACTGTTGCAGCTCAAGGTATACGCGCGCGACAGGTTCATCCCCACCAGCCAGTCGGCCTGACTTCGACCGCGCGCGGCGGCGGCCAACGGATCGAACTCGCGGCCATCCCGCAGCGTTTGGAAACCCTGGCGGATGGCCTCCGGGGTCAGCGAGGAAATCCACAGCCGGCTAAACGGCTTGCGACAGCCGGCGGCTTCGTAGAGATAGCGGAAGATCAGTTCGCCCTCGCGGCCGGCGTCGGTGGCGCAGACGACCCGCTCGATGGCCCGATCGTTGAGAATGCGGCAAACCGCCTCGAATTGATCGCGGGTGTTCTCCCCGACCACCAGCGGCCACCGCTCGGGCACCATCGGCAACAGCTCGCGCCGCCAGCGCTTCCAATCCGGGTTGATCTCGTGGGGTTCCGCCAGCCGCACCAGATGGCCGACCGCCCAGGTCACCACGTACCCGTTGCCGTGCAGGTAGCCCTCCCCGCGCTGGCGCGCGCCCAACACCTTGGCGATGTCGCGGGCGACGGCGGGTTTTTCGGCGACGACGGCGACGCTCATAGGCGAAAAACAGGGTCGCGGCTTATCCTGGCAAAGCGCCCAGCCGCTGCGTCAAGGCGATGAATTCCTCGTCGGTTACCGGCGGGGAAAAATAAAACCCTTGCGCGCAATCGCAACCGAGTTCCCGCAACAGTTCGAACTGCTCGCGCGTCTCGACGCCTTCCGCCACCACGGCGATTCCCAAAATGCGGGTCAAGGCCAAGATCGCTTCCACCCAGACCCGATCCTCGGCGTTCACCACCATGTCGCGCACGAAGGAAAGATCGATCTTGACCCGGCTGATCGCGAACTGTTTCAAACACGACAGCGAGGAGTAGCCGGTGCCAAAGTCGTCGAGGTTCAATCTGACGCCCAACTCCTGGATTTCGTCCAGCCATTGCCGGGTTTGCGAGCCTTCGGCCAGCAAAATGGCTTCCGACACTTCAAAGATGAGCTGTCGCGGCTGCAACTGATAGCGTTCGAACAACGCCCTCAGCGCGTCCGCCGAAAAACCGCGCAGGCTTTGCGCGCTCGATAGGTTGATCGCCAGCGGAATATCCAAGCCCAGTCCATGCCACCGCTCCAAGGTTTGGCAGGCCCGTTCCAGCACCCAAGCGCCGATCTCGCGGATGAGGCCTTTTTCTTCGGCCAGCTGAACGAATTCGCTCGGCGGCACCATGCCGCGCTGGGGATGCCGCCAGCGCAGCAGCGCCTCGGCCCCCACCAACCGACCGCTGGCGAGTTCGAGGATCGGTTGGAAATGCACCGCCAGTTCGTCCCGTTCTAGGGCGAAGCGCAAGTCGGTTTCCAAGCGCAACTGGCGGGTCAGCTCGTCGCTCATCGCCGGCTCGTAAACCCGATAGGTATTGCGGCCGGCGAGCTTGGCCTGATACATGGCCAAATCGGCATGCCGCACCAGATCCTCGGAATTTTCCCCGTGCGTCGGATACAGCGAGATGCCGATGCTGGCGCCGATGCGCACGCTGTCGCCGCCCAAATCGAACGGATCGGCCAGGCAGGTGATGATTTTCTCGGCGACCACCCAGGCGTCGTGTTCCTCCGCGATGTTCGGCAGCACCACCACGAACTCGTCGCCGCCCTGCCGGGCCACCGTGTCCGCCTCGCGCACGCAAGCCCCCAGGCGCGAGGCGGCCTGGCAGAGCAATCGGTCGCCCCAACTGTGGCCCAACATGTCGTTGACCTGCTTGAAACGGTCCAGGTCGGCGAACATCAACGCGACCTTGCGGTCGTAACGCCGCGCCTGCTTGAGCGCTTGTTCCAGCCGCTCGCGCAACAGGTTGCGGTTGGGCAACCCGGTCAGCGGATCGTAGTTGGCGCGGTAGAAAATTTCCTGCTCGGCGCGCTTGCGCGCGGCGATGTCGTTGAAGAACGCGACATATTCGACGATGCGCCCGTCCGCGGAGCGGACCGCTGCGATGTTTTCCCAGACCGGATAGACTTCGCCGTCCTTGCGCCGCTGCCACAGCTCCCCCGACCAGCGGCCGCTTTTGCGCAAGTTCTGCCACAAGTTCGCATAGAAGCGTTCGTCGTGGCGTCCGGAATTCAAAATTCGGGGGGTCCCGCCGATGGCCTCTTGAGCGCTGTAGCCGGTGATGACGGTAAAGGCCGGATTGACCGATTTGATCGCGCCATCGGCGTCGGTCACCATGATGGCGTCTGCGGCGGTTTGGAAAACGGTTTCGAACAAGCGCAGATTGTCTTCATATTTTTTGCGCTCGGTAATGTCCAACACCACGCTGATCACGCCGGACTGACCTTTTGCCGGTTGGGTGAACATGGCTTGATGGACGACGACCGATTTCATTTCCCCATCCGCGCCCACCATCTCGGTTTCATAAATCCGCTGCCGCCACGGCCGAAAACTGCGCTCCGCGTCGAGCGAATACGCCGGCTTGGGAATCCAGTAACCGGTCTTGGCCATATCGGTGGCCGTCTCGGCCTGGTCTCGGCCGGTCAGCGCATCGAAGGCGGGATTGCAGACCAAACACTGCTCCTTGTCGTCTTCGACCACAATCGGCACCGGGATGGTTTCGATCAGCACCCGCTGGAAATCGGCCCGCCAGGTCAACTCCCGCATGGCCGCGCTGGCGCGCAGGATGTAGCGGATGCGGTGGAGCAACAGAACCGAACTGAGCGGCTTGGTGATGAAATCGGTCGCGCCCGCGCCGTAAGCCTGCCGCATGGAGGATTCATCGTCCAGCGCGGTGATCATGACGATCGGCACATGGGTCCCGGCCGGCAGTTGACGCAGCCGAGCGCAGGTGTCAAAGCCATCCAAACCCGGCATGACCACATCGAGCAGAATCAAATCGAAAGGATGCCCGGCAAAGGAAAACAGCGCGAGTTCGCCGCTGCCCACCTGTTCGACGTTGAAGCCCTCAGGCGTCAGCGTGTGGTCGATGACCATGCGGGTGAGGGGATCGTCGTCGACCACCAAAATTCGAATTGACTTGTCCCCCGCGATATCCACTACATAAGCCCTTTTGCCGTTCGTCACCCGTATCGCTGCTCCACCATCGGTTAGCGGAAGGTTTCTCGCGCCCTCGCCTCCGAAGGCGCCAGCAAGGCCAATCGTAAACGGCCACTCGAAACCCTATGTCTAAATGACAAACAGCGAAAGCCAAGATTGGCGATCATGTCATTATTTCGATTCATACATCCATGATTTTAGGCTTATATGGGCGGTAGTCCAGTGTTTAAATGCAGGTTTGATGCCTCTGAGCCATCAATTAAGACTTTTTCTGGCCTCGCTCGGCCGCGGCGGCGGGTTTTTTCCAGGGCCGGTCGGCACGTTGCTCCGACGGTAGCGCTCAACGCATGGAAAGCGCCAAAGCGATCTCGTAGAGGCCAAATAATACCACCAGCAAGCCAGCGGCTTGTCGGACTCTGGGCCGGCGCGCGAGGCCGGCCAAGGCCGCCGCAGCCGTTCCCAGCGCCAGCAGCGCCGGCAATGTCCCCAAGCCGAAGCTGAGCATCAGCAGCGCGCCGCTTCCAGCCCCTCCCGCCCCCATCGCCCACACCAGCGCGCTGTACACCAAGCCGCACGGCAGCCACCCCCACACCAATCCGATCCCGAAGGCTTGAAGCGGGGTGCGCACCGGCAACCAGCGCCGGCCCAAGGGTTCGATCCGCCGCCACAACACGCCGCCCGCCCGTTCCAGCCCGGCCAGCGCCGTCCACCAGCCGGCCAGGTAACATCCCAACAGCATCATGAACAGGCCAGCGGCGATTTGCAGGCCCAGTTGGGCGTAATGGATGGAGACCAGATTCGCCGCCCAAGCGCCGACGCCGCCGGCTGACGCGCCGGCCGCGGCGTAGCTGGCGATGCGGCCGCCGTTATAGGCCAGCAGATACGGCATCCGATGCCACAAGGAAGGCTCGCGCGCCGGCGGCAATCCCAAGGTCAGCGCCCCGACGATGCCGCCGCACATGCCGAAACAGTGAACCCCGCCGGTCAGGCCGATCAGAAAGGCCGCCGGATAAAACGGCTCGAACACCGGCGTCCGCTCCTAGCGCAGCACCACCGTCTTGGCGCCGTTCAGAAACACCCGCCGTTCCAGGTGATAGTGAATGGCCCGCGCCAGCACGATGTTTTCGATGTCGCGTCCGACCGCTGCCAGTTGCGCCGGAGTATGGGCGTGATCGACCCGCTCCACCTCCTGTTCGACGATCGGACCCTCATCCAGGTTGGCGGTGACGAAATGGGCGGTGGCCCCGATCAATTTCACCCCGCGCGCGTGCGCTTGATGGTAGGGTTTAGCGCCCTTGAAGCCCGGCAGAAAGGAATGATGGATGTTGATCGCCCGACCCGCCAACGCCTCGCACAATTCCGGCGATAAAATTTGCATGTAGCGAGCCAGCACCACCAGTTCGGTTTGGCTGCTCTCGATCAGCTCCAGAATTTGCCGCTCCTGCTCGGATTTGGTCGCCGCCGCGACCGGCAGATAATGGAAGGGAATCGCGTGCCATTCCGCCAAATGCGCCAGGGCGCGATGGTTGGAAACGATGGCGGTAATCTCCATCGACAGCGCCCCGGTCCGATGCCGGTAGAGCAAATCGTTCAGACAGTGCTCCGCCTTGGACACCAAGATCATCACCCGCGCCAGCCGGCGGGGATCGTACAGCTTCCAGACCATCCCGAACCGCTGGCCCAGTGGTTCCAGATGCGCCGCCAGCGCCGGTTCGATCTCCGGCTCCAGTTCGAACACCAGACGCATGAAAAAGCGACCCGATTCAGTGTCGCTGAACTGATCGGATTCCACGATATTGCCGCGATGGTCGGCCAGCAGATTGGATACGGCGGCCACGATGCCCACCCGATCCGGACAGGTGATGGTTAGAATGTAGCGCAGCGTCTGCATGGCGTTATTCCAACACGGTTTTCAACGCTCCCGCAGGCGCGGCAGCAGTTCGACGAAGTTGCACGGCCGGGTACGCGCATCCAATTGCGGTTGCAGGATGCGGTCCCAACCCGTCCGGCAGGCCCCGGTGGAGCCGGGCAAACAGAAGATGAAGGTGGCGTTGGCCAATCCCCCGAGCGCCCGCGACTGCAAGGTCGACGCCCCGATCTCCTCCCAAGACAGCAGCCGGAACAGCTCGCCGAAACCGGCGATCTCCTTATCCAACAGCGGCCGCACGGCCTCTGGGGTGCTGTCGCGGCTGGTGATCCCGGTCCCGCCCGTGACCAGCACGACCGCCACGTCGGGATCGGCGATCCAACCCGACACCACCGCTCGAATCCGATAAATATCATCCGGGACGATGGCGCGCGCCGCCAAGCGGTGGCCGGCCGCCGTCAGCCGGTCGACCAAGGTTTGGCCCGAACTGTCGTCCGCTTCCGTCCGCGTGTCCGAGACCGTCAGCACCGCGATGGCCAGCGGTAAAAAACTCATTTCATTCATCAGCGCGCCCGTTGGAAAAATGCCGCGAACACCGCGACAAAAAGAAGCCGAATCAACTTGAAATTCACCGCCTCGACCCTATTACGAGACCATCCATCCGATCGCTTCGATCGAACCCCATTGCGTGAGGTTTCGCCATGACTACCCGTTACGAACCCTGGAATCACCTTCATCACCTGCGCAGGGAGCTAGACCGCCGGTTCGAACCCTATCATAGCGCCGGCGACGCTCAATCCAGCGCCTCGACCTGCGACTGGATCCCACCGGTCGACATCAAGGAGGAAAAAGATCGCTACGTGCTGCGGGCCGACCTGCCCGGCGTGGACCTCAAGGATATCGAGATTACAGCCGAAAACGGCACGCTCACCCTCAGCGGCGCCCGCGCCGGCGAACCGCGCGAGAACCCGGCCGGTTACCGCCGGGTCGAGCGGCCTCGCGGCACGTTTTACCGCCGCTTCAGCTTGCCCGATACCGCCGACCTGGCGAAAATCGTCGCCCGCGGCGCCGGCGGCGTGCTGGAAATCGGCATTCCCAAGCTGGCCCACACCCTCTCGCGCACCATTAAGGTCGAGGGCTAACCTGGACGACAACCCCTCTCCCGACCGGGAGAGGGGAGATGATTTTCAATGAAATATCGCGATTACTATCAGATTCTCGGCATCGACCGCAAGGCGTCGGCGGAAGAGGTCAAGAAAGCCTATCGCCGGTTGGCCCGAAAATATCATCCGGATGTCAGCAAGGAAAGCGGGGCCGAGGAGCACTTCAAGGAAGCCTCCGAGGCTTATGAAGTGTTGCGCGATCCGGCCAAGCGCGCCGCCTACGACCAACTCGGCAACAACTGGCAGGCCGGCCAGGACTTTCGGCCGCCGCCCGGCTGGCAAGGAGGTCCGCGCGCCCATGCCGGCGGGTTCGGCGGCCGGGAATTCAGCGATTTTTTCGAATCGCTGTTCGGCGGTTTGGGCGGCATGGGCGGCGGATTCTCCGGCGCGCGGCACTCGCCGCCGCCCGGCCGCGCGCAAACCGTGCCTTTGGAAATTACGCTGGAAGAGGCTTATCACGGCGTCAATCGCGCCGTGCGGTTGCGGGCGGAACGTAACGCCGGCGGTCAGGACGGCGCGCGCACCTTAAACGTCAAGATTCCGGCCGGCGTCACGACCGGGCAAAAGATCCGACTGGCCGGTCAAAGCGGCGGCGGCGGCGATTTGTACTTGGAATTGACCATCGGGGCGCATCCGATTTACAAGGTGAGCGGCCGGGACATCACTCTGGAGCTGCCGCTCGCGCCGTGGGAAGCGGCGCTGGGCGCCAAAGTCGAGGTGCCGACGCTGGGCGGCTCGGTCACGCTCAACATTCCACCCAACACTCACAACGGCCAAACCTTGCGCTTGCGCGGGCGCGGTTTGCCCGGCCAGCCCCCCGGCGACCAACTGGCGGTATCGCGCATCGTCAATCCGCCGGCCGACAGCGAAACCGCGCGCGAGTTGTTCCGACGCATGGAACGCGAACTGCCGTTCGATCCGCGCGCGCAGTGGCGTAAATAACGAGCGCGCTGGCGGCCGAGACCTCAATCCGACCGCCAGCGCCTGAAGATAGGACTGTAACTGACTTCAGAACTAGAGGATTTTCCAGTGACTGACATCCGACGTTCCTCTCTCGCGACCGTGTTGGCGCTGGGGCTCGCCGTGGCTGTTCCCGCTCCGGTCCAGGCCCTATTGCCCTCCGCCGTGGACGGCCAACCCCTGCCGACCCTGGCCCCGATGCTGGAGCAAGCCGCGCCGGCGGTGGTCAACATCGGCACCGAAAGCCGCGCGACGCGCAATCCGTTGCTGGACGATCCTTTTTTTCGGCGCTTTTTCAATTTTCCCGACCAACCGCGCGAGCGCCGCTCGCAAAGCGTCGGCTCCGGCGTGGTGGTGGACGCGCGTCAAGGCTACGTCCTCACCAACCATCACGTCGTCAGCGGCGCTGAAACCATCAGCGTCACCCTGCGCGACGGACGCAAGCTCAACGCCAAGGTGATCGGCTCCGATTCGGAAAGCGACGTGGCGGTGATCCAGATTCCCAGCGGCAACCTCACCGCGCTGAAATTGGCCGATTCGGACGCGCTGCGGGTCGGCGATTTCGTGGTCGCCATCGGCAATCCGTTCGGGCTCGGCCAAACCGTGACCTCCGGCATCGTCAGCGCCTTGGGGCGCACCGGTCTGGGCATTCAAGGCTATGAGGATTTCATTCAGACCGACGCCTCGATCAATCCCGGCAATTCCGGCGGCGCGCTGGTCAACCTGCGCGGCGAACTGGTCGGCATCAACACCGCCATCCTCGCGCCCGGCGGCGGCAACGTCGGGATCGGCTTCGCGATACCGTCGAACATGGCCTCAAGGTTGATGGCTCAAATCATCTCCCACGGTTCGGTGCGGCGGGGCCAGTTGGGCGTGGCGGTGCAAGACCTCACGCCGGAACTGGCGCGGGCCTTCAATCTTTCCGGCAATCAAGGCGCGGTGATCGCGCAGGTCAGCCCCCGTTCCGCCGCCGCCCGCGCCGGCTTGAAAGAGGGCGATGTCGTGCTCAACATCAACGGCCGGCCGGTCCGCGACGGCGGCGCGCTGCGCAACGTCATCGGACTGCTGGAAGTCGGCGAGCCGGTGCGGCTGGAGATCCTGCGCGACGGCAGCCCGCAAACCATTGACGCCAAGCTCGGCGAATATGTGGCGAACAACCTGGCGGGAGCAGCGATCAACGCCCGGCTCTCGGGCGCGACGTTTCAGGATGTCGGACCGGGATCGCCGCTGTCGGGTCGGGTCCAGGGCGTATTGGTCGCGGGCATCGACTCCGGCAGCCCCGCCGCCCGCACCGGCTTGCGCAAAAACGATGTCATCGTCGCGGTCAATCGTCAGGGGATCAGCAACACCGCCGAACTCAAACAGCTGGCGGCGGAGGGCGGCGAACTGTTGTTGAATCTGTTGCGCGGGCGCGAAGAACTCGTGCTGGTGTTGCGCTGATCGTCGGTTTCAAAACGGTTTTGGCGCCCGACCCGGCGGCAATCCTCCGCTGCCGGACTCCTCTCGGGCCAACGGCGCGCCGACCGTCCCGCACCGGCTCTCCAGCTCACTGTCCGACCGGAAAGCAAGCGTCGCTCATGATCGCCGAACCCACCCAACCCACCGTCGCGGCGGCCCAGATCGAATTCTGGTTCGACTTCGGCAGCAACTACAGCCACATCAGCGCCATGCGCATCGAACGAGCGGCCGCCGAACGCGGCGTTCGAGTCATCTGGAAACCGTTTTTGCTCGGCCCCATCTTTAAAACCTTCGGTTGGAACACCTCGCCGTTTGTCGCGCATCGAGCGCTGGGCGATTACATGTGGAAAGACATGATCCGCCAATGCGCCAAATACGGCGTTCCCTGGCGGCAACCCTCGATTTTTCCCCGGCTTTCGGTACTGCCGTTGCGGGTGGCGCTAGTCGGCGTCGACCAGCCGTGGATCGGCGAGTATTGCCGGCGGATCATGCGGCGAAACTTCGTTGAAGATCGGGACATCCATACCCCGGAAGCGGTCGGCGAAATCCTCGACGCGCTCGGACTGCCGGCGGCCGATCTGATCGCTCGGGCGCAAGCGGAACCGAACAAACTGAAGCTTCGAGAATCTACCGACACCGCGCAAGCCTCGGGCGTGTTCGGCGCGCCCACCTTTTTCGCGCGCGGCGAGATGTTTTGGGGCAACGACCGCCTCGACGACGCGCTGGAATTCGCCGTCGGACCCTCCGCTTCCTAAAAGCATCGGCCCTTCGCGGGTCCGACAACCATTTGACCCGCTGTGCCCGTTTCCGCGTTTGCAAGCGTGACCTGAACCGCTACAATGCGAAGAAGCCATTCGGTATGAGTTTTGAGCAAGCGATTGTAATTTATTTTATAAAATTGCGCTCTTAAACTAAAAAATGCTGGTATTAACCCCTATCTATTCATAGCCTGCATCGCTCCCTCTAGAATGACAGTCCGCAGGCATCCGGAGGATAGTTACATGCTCGGACACGACCTAAAAAATTTTGATTCGCTCAAGCAGTGGCTGAATAAATTATTTCCGATCGGCACTCAAGTCTTCGATCAGATCGGAATCGATTATGTCGTAACCGGCTGGTACGCCGCCCATGATCGGGTCCACATTCAATTAACGCACGGCTCGGGAATGGAGCAACTGACCCGCGATGTTCCATTCGACCAACTTAATTTATTGGACGAGATTTCTTCCCGAACCTCAGAATGAGCCCTATTTCGGACCCAACCCCGCCAGCGGCTCGCTGGCGACCGGCAGCGAGTGGGCCGCCTGATCGTTCCGAGCGGTTGATCGCCATCCGTCACGCTTTTATAAGCCATAGCCCACTCGTCCAAGCCCGGTCGACGGCCATCGGGCCCCTGCTCGGATCATCGCCCCGGCGCGGCTTTTCACATGGATCGGACGATTGCGTCGCGTGTTCGGCCGCATTAGCTCGATAGGATAACCGCGCCCCCGACCGGCGGCCGTCAAACGCGCCACCAGCAACAGCGTTCACACCGCCAGGGCGGCTTGATCGAAGCTTGCTTCCTTTCGGTCAACCAGGCGTTTCAGCACCCGCTGGACCATCGCGGTCCACCCGTTCTTGGCCCGGCAGTCGCCAGGCGGCCTGAAGCGATCAACCGACAGCGGGCGTCACCAGCTTAGCTTGCAGTAGGAACGGGTTCATGGCCATGCGCATCCCAGGCGCGGACGACGGCGAAACGCCTTTCGCCGGCGAGCCGCCGACCGTCGCCGAGTTAGCGGAAATCGTCGATATTTGCGACGATGCGATCCTGATGGTGGATGGCTCGCGGCACATTCTCTTTGTCAATCAAAGCGCTCAGAAGCTCTTTGGCTACGACCGGGCTGAAATCCTCGGCAAGCCGTTGGAGCGCTTGCTGCACGACCGCGATCACGACGAGCTGCGCCGGCTGCTCGCCACCGCGCGCCGCGCCCCCACGGACAACGCCCGAATTTTGGCGCGCCGCGTAATCGCCGCCCTGCGCCGCGATGGCTGCGGCTTTTCCGCCGAACTGGCGGTCGCCAAACCGGCGCGCGGCGATGACGACAACCGCCTGACGGTCATCGTTCGACCGATCAACGAACGCCAGCAAACCGAGCGCCTGCTCAGACTTAAAAGCGATGCGCTGGACCATTCGCTGACCGCCTTCGGCATTGTGGGTTTGAACGGGCAGTTCCTGTATCTCAACCGCACCTATCTTCAGTTGTGGGGTTACGAGCACCAACACGAGCTCATCGGGCTACCGCCCGACCGCCATTGCGTCGATCCGTCGGTGCCCCTCCACATCATCGAAGCGGCCAGGCGAGAGGGCGAATGCACGCTGGAATTCACCGCCCGGCGCAAGGACGGCTCGACCTTCGAAACGCTGCTCTCGGTCCGCAAGTCGACCAACGATGAGGGCGATGAACTTTATATCGCGTCGGCCCTCGATCTGACCGAGCGCAAACAGGCGGAAGCCAAACTCGCCGCGCAAAAGGACTTGCTCGAAACCATTTTGCAGCAGGCGGCCGACGCCATCGTGGTCTGCGACGCCCAGGACAATCCGATCCTGATCAACGCCGCCGCCCGCCGTCTGGCGCTGACCGACAGCCGCGATCGCGCCGAATCCAGCCCCAAGTATTTGTGGGGGAAGGCTTATTATCCCGACGGTCACGCCATTCCCTTACAAGCTTGGCCCCTGCAACAAGCCCTGCGCGGCAATACCACCGTGGGCGCGGAAGCGCGGGTGGTGCGCGCCGACGGCAGCTACCACGACGTGCTGATCAGCGCCGCCCCGATCCATAACGCCCAGCAAAAAACCATCGGCGCCGTCGCCATCTTCTCGGACATCACCGAACGCAAGCAGGTTGAGGAAAGACTGCTCTATCAGCTTCGCTTGACCCAAGGCATCACCGACAGCGCCACCGAATCCATTTTCGTGACCAACGCCAAGGGCGAGGTAACTTTTTTCAACCCCGAGGCGCGGCGGGTGTTCGGGTTCGCCTCCGAGGAAATCATCGGCAAATCGCTGCACGACACCATCCACCACCATTATCCGGACGGACGGCCGATCCCCGCCGAGGAATGTTTTTTAGGCCGCATCTACCTCACCGGCGAAAGCGTCCGCGATCACGAAGATGTATTCCAGCGCAAGGACGGCGCGATCCTCACCATGTCCTGCTCGAACGCGCTGCTCGAAAACAAGGGCAAGCGCCTGGGCGCGGTCTTTTTCATGCGCGACATCACCGCGCGCCGGCGCAACGAAAAAGCCTTGCAGGAAAGCGCGGCGCGCTTGCGCGCCATCATCAACGCCGTTCCCGATCTGCTGCTGGTGCTGGACAAGGACGGACGCTACCTCGAAATTCTGTCCCAACCGCAATTGCTGTATACCGATCCCGCCACGCTCAAGGGCCGGTTGATCGGTGAAATCTTGCCGCCGGAAGACGCCAAGCGCGCTTTGGAGGTGATCCATCAAACGTTGACGGCCCGCCAGCCGCAAAGCTTCGAGTACGAGTTGAATACCCGCAAGGCCGGCAAGCGTAATTTTGAAGTACGAACCGCCCACCTGGATGGTTTGTTGCTCGGCAAGCCGGCCGTGGTTTTGCTGGCGCGCGACATCACCCAACACCGTCTGACCGAATCCAGCTTGCGCCATTCCCAGAAAATGGAGGCCGTAGGTCAGCTGACCGGCGGCATCGCGCACGACTTCAATAACTTATTGGCCGTTATCCTGGGCAATCTGGAGTTGTTGGCGGAGGCGTTGAGCGACCCCTCCCTGTCCGATTTAGTGCATCGAGCGTTGGGAGCGGTGGAACGCGGGACCACGTTGATCCGCCGTCTGCTGACTTTCTCTCGCCAGCAGCCGTTGCAGCCGGTCCCGGTGAATCTCAACACGCTAGTGACCGGGCTCAGCGATCTGGTGCGCCGCAGCCTCGGCGAAACCATCGAAGTCAAAACCGTGCTCGCGCCGAATCTGCTGCCGACCTTGATCGATTCGCACGAGTTTGAATCGGCGTTATTGAATCTGGTGGTAAACGCCAGGGACGCCATGCCCAAAGGCGGCCAATTGATCCTGGAAACCGCCAATCGCTGGGTCGGAGAGGAATTGGCGCGCCAGCAGCTTTTTCAGGTAGAGCCGGGTCAATACGTCACCCTATCGGTGAGCGATACCGGCACCGGCATGTCGCCGGAGGTTTTGGAACATGCTTTCGAGCCGTTTTTCACCACCAAACAAATCGGGCAAGGCAGCGGGCTGGGCTTGAGCATGGTCTACGGCTTGATCAAGGAATCCGGAGGCCATATCCACATTTACAGCGAATTAGGTCAAGGCACGGCCATCCGCATCTTCCTGCCGGCGACTCAAGCAAAAGCCGGCGTCGCCGCCGAAGCGGCCGACAGCGCGCCGCTCATCCGTCCCGGCCAAGGGCAAACCATTTTGGTGGTGGAGGACGAAACCCAAGTGCGGCGGCTGGCGGTTCACATGCTGCAAGGGTTGGGCTACGAAACCTTTGAAGCCGATAATGCCGCTTCGGCGCTGGCGATTTTGAAAGAAACGCCGAGAATCGTGCTGCTGTTCACCGACGTGGTGCTGCCCGGCGGCGTCAGCGGCGTCGATCTCGCCCGCGTGGCGCTTCAGCAGCGCCCGGATCTCGAGGTGCTGTTCACCTCCGGCTATACCGAAACCCATCTGGCGCATTTCAAGGGTCGTCCGCAGGGGAGCGAATTCCTGAGCAAGCCCTACCGGAGAGCCGAGTTGGCGAACAAAATTCATACTTTACTCGTCAACAAGCCACTATATCCGTCGCCAGAATGACGAGCGCCAGCGTCGCCCCAGCACCCACCTCGCCGGGCTGGCAAGCCGCGCTCGATCTGCGCTTCCAGCGCTGGGATCGGCGCACCGTTTTGGCGCATTGCGCGCATCACGGCCCGCTTCGAGTGCAACGGTCGTTCCATCCCGAAGGCGGTCAAGTCTGTCATGTCGCGCTGCTCCATCCGCCCGGCGGCGTGGTCGGGGGCGACGACTTGCGCATCGACATCGCGCTCGACCCCGGTTCTCACGCGCTCGTCACCACGCCCGCCGCCGGCAAGTTTTACCGCAGCGCCGGCCCCTGGGCGCGCCAGGCACAGCATCTGACCGTCGCCGCCAATGCGGCCTTGGAATGGTTGCCGCAGGAGACCATCGTCTACGACGGCGCGCGCGTCCGAACGCTCACTCGCGTCGAGTTGCAAGGCGATGCGCGCTTTATCGGCTGGGACATCGTCTGCCTGGGCCGACCGGCGGCGGACGAGCGCTGGCAAACCGGCGATTATCTTCAAGATTTGGAACTCTGGCGCGACGGCGAGCCGCTGTATCTGGAGCGGGGGCGCTACGCCGGCTCCGCTCCGGTGATGGGCGCGGCGTGGGGACTGCAAGGCCATCCGGTTTTCGCCACGCTCGTATGCGCGGGGTCGCCCCCGGACGCGGTCGGCGCGATCCGCGCGGGCTGGCAAACCCTGGCCGCTCCGTCGCGCGTTGAAGCTGAGGCGACCGTCAGCCAGCTGGATGGGGTGCTGATCGCCCGCTATTTGGGACCCTCGACGGCCCGCGCCCGACAGTTATTGATCCTGGCCTGGAGTTTGCTAAGACCGATCCTGCTGGATCGTCCGCCCTGTCCCTCCCGCTTTTGGGCCACCTGACACGCCGCGAGAATCGTTATGGAGCTATCGCCCCGCGAAAAAGACAAGCTGCTGCTGTTCACCGCCGGACTGCTGGCGGAGCGGCGCAAGGCCAAGGGTTTGAAACTGAATTATCCCGAGGCCGTCGCCTATATTTCCTGCGCGCTGCTGGAAGGCGCGCGCGAGGGCCGGACCGTGGCGGAGTTGATGAGCCACGGCCGCACCCTGCTGACCCGCGACGAGGTGATGGAAGGCGTGCCGGAAATGATTCCCGAAGTCCAGATCGAAGCCACTTTTCCGGACGGCACCAAACTGGTCACCGTGCACCACCCGATTCCCTGAGGAGCGCTCATGATTCCCGGCGAAATCGTCACCGCCGACGGTGACCTCGAACTGAACGCCGGCCGCCGCGCCGTGCGGCTGACCGTGGCCAACACCGGCGACCGGCCGATTCAAGTCGGCTCGCATTACCATTTTTTTGAGACCAACCCGGCGCTGCGCTTCGACCGGGCGCGGGCGCGCGGCTGCCGGCTCGACATCCCCGCCGGCACCGCCGTCCGCTTCGAGCCGGGCCAGGAACGCGAAGTGGAGTTGGTCGAATACGCCGGCGCGCGGGAGGTGTACGGCTTCCGCGCCGCAATCATGGGGCCGCTGGAGCCAACGCCATGAGCCGCATCGACCGCCGCGCCTATGCGGAGATGTACGGCCCCACCACCGGCGACCGGGTGCGGCTGGCCGATACCGAGCTGTGGCTGGAAGTCGAGCGCGATCGCACGATTTACGGCGAGGAGGTAAAATTCGGCGGCGGCAAGGTGATCCGCGACGGCATGGGGCAGTCGCAACGCGCCCGAGCCGAGGGCGCGGTCGATACCGTCATCACCAACGCGCTGATCGTCGATCACTGGGGCATCGTCAAGGCCGACATCGGCATCAAGGAAGGCCGAATCAGCGGCATCGGCAAGGCGGGCAACCCGGACGTACAACCGGGCGTGGACATCGTCATCGGCCCCGGCACCGAAGCCATCGCCGGGGAAGGGCTGATCGCCACCGCCGGCGGCATCGACTCGCACATCCATTTCATTTGCCCGCAACAGGTCGAGGACGCCCTGATGTCGGGCGTGACCACGATGATCGGCGGCGGCACTGGGCCTGCCACCGGGACCAACGCGACCACCTGCACCCCCGGCCCCTGGAACCTGCAGCGGATGCTGCAAGCCGCCGAAGGCTTGCCGCTCAACCTCGGCTTTCTCGGCAAGGGCAACGCCAGCCGGCCGGCCGCGTTGGAAGAACAGCTCGAAGCCGGGGCGATGGGCTTGAAACTGCACGAGGATTGGGGCACCACGCCGGCCGCCATCGACAATTGCTTGAACGTCGCCGAACGCTACGACGTGCAGGTGGCGATCCACACCGACACCCTGAACGAATCTGGTTTCGTCGAAGATACGCTAGCCGCTTTCAAGGGGCGGGCGATTCACACCTATCACACCGAAGGGGCGGGCGGCGGCCACGCCCCGGACATCATCAAGGCCTGCGGCGAGGCCAACGTGCTGCCCTCCTCGACCAACCCCACCCGGCCCTACACCGTCAACACGGTGGACGAACATCTCGACATGCTGATGGTCTGCCACCATCTCGATCCCGGCATCCCCGAGGATGTGGCCTTCGCCGATTCGCGGATCCGCCGCGAGACCATCGCCGCCGAGGATATCCTGCACGATCTGGGCGCGTTTTCGATGATTTCCTCGGACTCCCAGGCGATGGGGCGGGTCGGCGAGGTGATTACCCGCACCTGGCAGACCGCCCATAAAATGAAGGCGCAGCGCGGCCCTCTGCCGGCGGATTCTTCCCGCAACGACAACTTCCGGATCAAGCGCTACCTCGCCAAATACACCATCAACCCCGCCATCACCCACGGCGTCAGCCATTTGGTCGGTTCGTTGGAGGCGGGCAAGCTGGCCGACATCGTGCTGTGGCGGCCGGCGTTTTTCGGCGTCAAGCCGTCCATGATCATCAAGGGCGGCTTCATCGTCGCCGCGCCGATGGGCGATCCCAACGCCTCGATCCCCACCCCGCAGCCGGTGCATTACCGGCCGATGTTCGGCGCGTTCGGCGGCGCGCTGGCCGCGACCTGCCTCACCTTCGTCTCCAAGGCGGCGCTCAACGGCGGCGCGTTGGATGCGCTGGGCCTGCGCCGGACCCTGGCGGCGGCGCACAACACCCGCGCCATCCGCAAACCCGACCTGATTCACAACGATGCCTTGCCCAAGATCGAGGTCGATCCACAAACTTACGAAGTGCGGGCGGATGGCGCGTTGCTGAGCTGCGAGCCGGCCGCCGTATTGCCGCTCGCGCAGCGTTATTTCCTATTTTGAGGTGCGTTCGTGGACTTTGCCGAATCAGTCGAACTGCGCGTCGTCGAGCGCTTGACCGAAGCCTTGCCCGCGCAATCCACCTTGACGCTGCCGTTTGAGCTGCGTCATAAAAGTCGGTTGCGCACCTGTTTGGACAGCGGCGAGGAAGTCGGTTTGTTCCTGCCGCGCGGCACGGTGCTGCGCAGCGGCGACCGCTTGCGCACCACCTGCGGAAGGGTGATCGAAGTCCGCGCCGCGCCGGAAGCGGTGTCCACCGCCCGCGCCGACGACGCCTTGCTGCTGGCGCGGGCCGCGTATCACCTCGGCAACCGTCACATCGCCCTGCAAGTCGGCGCGGGTTGGCTGCGTTATTTACACGATCATGTGCTGGATCGAATGATCGAGGAATTGGGGCTTGCGGTGAGCGCCGAACGAGCGCCCTTCGAGCCTGAAGCTGGCGCTTACGGCGGCGATCATCACGACCACGGACATGCGCATTAATCCCGCCGCCCTGCCCCGCCTGCTGCAACTGTGCAGCCCGAGCCTGCCGGTTGGCGCTTATGCCTATTCGCAAGGTTTGGAATCTGCGGTAGAACGCGGCTGGGTGCGGGATGAGGCCGGCGCGGGCGATTGGATTTTCGGCTTGCTGGACCACAACCTACGGCGCTTGGATCTACCGATCTTCGCGCGTCTGTACCGCGGATGGCGGGATTCGGACGCCGAAGCGGTCAAGCGCTGGAATGCCCGGCTCCATGCCTCGCGGGAGGCAGCGGAATTGCAACGCGAAGACCGGCAACTCGGCGCGGCGCTGGCTCGGCTGTTGACCGATCTCGGTTTGGCTGAAGCCGCGCCGTGGCGGAACGCGCCGCAGGTATGTTTCGCCGCCTTGTTTGCACTGGCCGCCGCGCGCTGGGACATTCCACTGCCGCAGGCCGCCACCGGCTACGCCTGGACTTGGGCGGAAAATCAAGTGATCGCCGCCACTCGCTTGATTCCGCTCGGCCAAACTGCCAGCCAGCGGCTTTTGGTCGCCGCCGGTCCGGCCATCACGGCGGCTGTGGATGAAGGATTAGCGCTGCCCGATGAGGACATCGGCGCGGCTTCTCCGGGTTTGGCGCTGGCCGGAGCGCTGCACGAGACACAGTATTCGAGGTTGTTTCGGTCGTGATCCCATCCAACAGAGCATGCTGGCGATGAGCTGTCTCCGCCTACCATTCCCGTCTGATCCGGTAATGATCGAAGATGGTATCCATGCTGATCATCGGTAGCAATTCAGTCTGCGCTTGCGCGATCAGTAACCGATCAAAGGGATCACGATGATGGAAAGGCAAGCCGCCTACTATCTTGAGATGCTCGATGGTGATCCCCAGAAGCTCAATACTGTTGCTCGCTAATTGCTCAGGAAACAGCTCCTCAAAGGGACGATCCAAATTCAATTTACCAATGCTGAACTTGATAGCCATTTCCCACAAGCTCGCAATACTGATAAACAGTTCATTTTCTTCATTTTCCATCAAATGAAAAGCATGATCGCTCAGTCGAGCATCTCCGCTGAGATACCAAATCAGGCTGTGCGTATCCAGCAGATACTTCATTCCATGTACTCTTTAAAATCTTCCAGCGGCGCGTCAAAATCCGGCGCCATCGCGATCAACCCTTTAGCGCTACCGAACCGGCGCTTGCGTCTCCTAGTCGGACACGGCACGAGCCGCACAGACAAATCTTCGTCTTTTCTAATAAAGATTTCTTCACCAGCCGCTGCGGCTTCGACCAGTTCGAGCAGATGGATTTTGGCCTCATCCAACGTCATGGCTTGCATCGTCTTTTCCCAAATCGATTGAGAGATTGAGCGCTTCAATTATCCGTATAAAGCAATCGGAGATCACCTCATAATTTATTGTCCTTAAGCCAACAGGTTATCGTAAATGACTTCACAACCTCTCCGCGTCGGCGTCGGCGGGCCGGTCGGTTCCGGCAAGACCGCCTTGGTCGAAGCGCTGTGCAAAACGCTGCGCGAGCGCTATCAAATCGCCGTCGTCACCAACGATATTTATACTTATGAAGACGCCCAGTTCTTGACCCGCGCCCAAGCCTTGGAACCGCAAAGGATCGTGGGGGTGGAAACCGGCGGCTGCCCGCATACCGCAATCCGCGAGGATGCGTCGATCAATTTGGCGGCGGTGGCGCAATTGTGCGAACGGTTTCCCGATCTCGACTTGGTGCTGGTCGAATCCGGCGGCGATAACTTGAGCGCCACCTTCAGCCCCGAGCTGTCGGATTTGACGATCTATGTGATCGACGTGGCCGCCGGTGACAAAATCCCGCGCAAGGGCGGCCCCGGCATTACCCGATCCGATCTGCTGGTGATCAACAAAATCGACCTCGCGCCCCATGTTGGCGCATCGCTGGACATCATGGAGCGCGACGCCCGAACCATGCGCGGCGAACGGCCGTTTGTGTTCACCAACCTCAAGACCCGGCAGGGACTGGAAAAGGTGATTGACTTTATCGTCGCGCGGGGCATGTTGGGGTAAGGGTCGGGCCGCGCAAGTTTCCAGGCGCGCAAGGGGCTCCTGGCGGTATGATCGGGTGGCCTATCGCTCGGTGCTGCCGGGTGAATGAACAAACCGACCCCGTCATCCCATAGCCCCTCGGAGCGGCCCACTTGGAACTTGAATCCTTCGTTGAAGCGGCCGCGGTGCTGCTGGTATTCACGGCCTTTGCCGTGGCCATTTTTCGCCGTTTCGGGCTGGGTTCGGTGCTGGGCTTGCTGGTGGCGGGTATCTTGATCGGCCCCCACACGCCGGGGTACGTCGTGACTCGCGACGTGGAAGAGGTTCGAAACTTCACCGAACTGGGTGTCGTTCTGCTGCTGTTCGTCATCGGCCTGGAGATGCACCCGCGCCGGCTCTGGTCCCTGCGCCGCTCCATGTTCGGTCTGGGCACCCTGCAAATTTTGCTGTCTGGCGGCGTGCTCGCGCTCTTCATGCACCTTAGCGAGCCGGATTGGGGCATCAATCTCCTTGCCGGCCTGACCCTCGCTTTGTCCTCCACCGCTTTCGTCATGCAGATCCTGCAAGAGCGCGGCGAGATCGCCAGCCCCCACGGCCAAACCACCTTCGCCATCCTGTTGATGCAGGATTTGGCCGTCGTGCCGTTGCTCGCCGCGACCCCGCTTCTGGGGCACGCGGGAATCATGACGACCGATCAATCGCTTTTCCAGCAAATTCTTATCGTCATCGCCGCCATCGGCTTGGTCGTGGCCTCCGGCCATTACGTGATTCCCCGCATCCTCGATTTGTTGGCGCGTCAGAACAATCGAGAAGCCTTTTTTTTGGTCGCCCTGGCCGCCGTCCTTACCGCCGCCTGGATCATGGAAAAGGCCGGGCTATCCATGGCCCTGGGCGCTTTTCTCATGGGGATCGCGCTGTCCGGTTCGCGCTACAACCTACAGATTCAGGCCGCCGTCGATCCCCACAAGGGTTTGCTGATGAGCCTGTTCTTTGTCGCCGTGGGCATGTCGGTGGATGTGGGCGCGCTGGCGGCGGCGCCTTGGCTTTTCCTGAGTCAAGTCCTCGTGATCGTGGCCATCAAAATCGCAGTGCTCCTGGGTCTGTGCCTAGCCTTCGGCGAAACCCGCCAAACGGCGACGCGGGTCGCCTTTATCCTATCCCAAGGCGGCGAGTTCGGTTTCGTGCTTTTTGGCGCCGCCAGGGCGATGGGGGTCCTCGACAACGACACCTTCGTGCTGTCCGTCGGCATTATTTCCTTCAGCATGTTAATCACGCCGTTGCTGGTCAAGCTGGGCGATGCCCTGGCGGTGCGCGTCCCGGTCGCGGCGACGCCGGGAGATGGGGCTTTTCGTTTCTCGGTCGAAGGGACTGAAACCAACGCGCGCGTCCTGGTGGGCGGTTATGGCCGCGTGGGCCACGTTGTGGGTACCATCCTCACCGGTAGCGGAGTGCCCTACATCGCCTTCGACACCAAACCCGACCGGGTCGAAGAATTCCGCCGCATCGGCCACCCGGTTTATTACGGGGATGTCACCCATCTGGATCTTCTGGTGGCCGCCCGGATCGAGAACATCGACCTGGTGGTGATGACTTTGGACGATCGCGAGGCCGCGCTGCGCGCCACCCGGCTCATCCGCGACCTGGCGCCTCACACCACCATCGTCGCGCGGGCGCGGGATCTCGGCGCCAGCAGCGCCCTGATGGAAGCCGGCGCCAATAGGGCCTTTCCCGAACTGGTGGAAGCCAGCCTGCGGCTGGCCGCCGAGGCGCTGGAAACCTTGGGCGTGGCGGGCGAAAATACCGAGATGCTGGTTCGCGGGGTGCGCCAGACGGATTACGCCTTGGTGCGCGAGAAAGATGACAAGCAACTCTAGCCGGGCCGATCTCGCGCTCGAACCTGGGTGGGCAAAACCGGCATCGCCGGGCTCCTGTTCACTTTGCTCGATCGTGCGTCATTCCATCACCGCCGCGCACCATTCCGAGGCATCGGACTCCGCCAGGATCAAAGCTAATCTATTATC
>DJIW01000138.1 GCA_002433805.1 Competibacteraceae bacterium UBA6584
GTCCAGCGCCTTGCGCACGTCGTCGAATCGGCTAATTTTGACGCCGCTGGCGGCGCTCAATTTGCCGAGGTAATCCGGGAAATCGGACCGGTCGATGTTGAACGAGCGGTCGGGCCGAAAGGTCGGCAAAACTTTGATTTTAAAGTTATTGTCGGCAGCGATGGCAGCATGATTCGCCAGATCGTCCACGGGATCGTCAGTGGTGCAAACCCCGCGCACCTTCGCGCCCAACATCAGGCCGCGCGCGGACATCTCGGGCTGCTGGAGCTTGGCGTTGCACGCTTCCCACAACGCATCGGCGGTCTCGCCGCTGACCACGGTGTCGATGCCGAAGAAACGGCGCAATTCGAGATGGCACCAGTGGTACAGCGGGTTGCCGACGGCCAGCGGCAGCACTTCGCAAAAACGGCGGAATTTGGCCTGATCGGGCTGATCGCCGGTGATGAAATCCTCGGTGACGCCAGCGGAACGCATGAAGCGCCATTTGTAGTGATCGCCGCCGAGCCAGACCTCGGTGATGTTGCGAAACTGCTTGTTAGCAGCGATTTCCGCCGGGGGCAGATGGCAGTGGTAATCGAGAATCGGTTGCGGCGCGGCGTAGTCGTGATAGAGCCTGCGCGCGGTCGGCGTTTCGAGGAGAAAATCCTCGTCCATAAACGGTTTGGCCATGGGAGATCTCCAGTCAAAACCCGAAGACGCTCGGAAGCCAGAGCGAGATGCCCGGAATGTAGGTGACCGCCAGCAGCACCAGGAACAGGGCGACGAAAAACGGGTAAAGCGCCTTGGTCACGGTTTCGATGGGCAGCTTGGCGACCGCGCTGCCGACGAACAGCACCGAGCCGACCGGCGGGGTAATCAAGCCCATCCCCAGGTTCACCATCATGATCATGCCGAAATGCACCGGGTCCACGCCCAGGTTTTGCACCACCGGCAGCAGGATCGGCGTCAGGATCAGGATCAGCGGAGCCATGTCCATCAGCGTGCCGAGCAGCAGCAACATGATGTTGATGGAGAGCAGGATCACGTACTTGTTATCCGAAATGGACGTGAAAAAGGTCGTGACCTGATCCGGTAACTGCATGACCGTCATGATGTAGCCGAAGCTGGCGGCGAAACCGATCAGGATCATCACGATGGTCACCGTCTTCACGGTGCGGTGAACCAGCTTGGGCAAATCGCTCCACTTGTAGTCGCGGTAAACGAACATGGTGACGAAGAACGACCAGACGCAGGCGACCGCCGCCGATTCCGTCGCGGTGAACACGCCGGACAGGATGCCGCCGAGAATGATCACCATGGTGAACAATCCCCACAGCGCCTCGCCGGCGATCTTCAGCGCCTGCCGGAACGGGATTTTTTCCCCGACGGGAAACTGGTCCTTGTGGGCTTTGTAAAGGCAGAGCATGGCCACGGTGAAGCCGAGCAGCAGGCCCGGCAACACCCCGGCGATGAACAGGCTGGCGATGGACACCGATCCGCCGGCGGCCAGCGAGTAGATCACGGCGTTGTGGCTGGGCGGAATCAGAATGGCCTGCACCGAACCGGCGGCCGTCACCGCCGTGGCGAAGGGGCGCGGATAGCCTTTCTTCTCCATCTCGGGAATCAGCACGCTGCCGATGGAAGCGGTATCCGCCACCGAGGAGCCGGAAATCGCCCCGAAGAAGGTCGAGGCCATGATGTTGACCAGGGCCAGGCCGCCACGAATGAAACCCACCAGCACCGCCGCGAACGAGACTAGCCGGTGGGCCATGCCACCTTCCGCCATGATCGCGCCGGCCAGCACGAAGAACGGGATGGCGAGCAGCGAGAATTTGTTGACGCCGCTGGCGATCTGGATCATCACGGCGTCCAGCGGCAGATCGACCCAGAAGGCGCCGATGACGGCGGAGACGCCGAGGGCGTAGGCGACCGGCACGCCGATCGCGACCAGCACGAACAAACTACCGAGCAATACCAGGGCGTCCATCAGATTTCTCCCTTCAGATCGGCGACGACGTTGGTTTGATCGTGGTCGAAGGTGACCACGGCCCGACCGGCTTGGGGACCGGCAATCATCTTTTCGATGACGAACAGCAGGGTGAGAAAGCTACCGACAGGCAACGGTAGATAGGTGACGCCCACGCTCAACGCGGGAAATTCGCCGACCGCCTGGTTCCAGGTCCCGATGACCAACTGAGTTCCATAAAACATGACGAACAGCGCCATGAGGGCCATTAGAATATCGACCAGCCACCGTAGCGGAGTCCGCCAGGAGGCCGGAACGCGGTCGGTGAACATCGTCACTGCAATGTGCGCGCCGGCGCGGTAGCTGGCGGCGGCGCCGATGAAGGTGAAGACGACCATGCACAGAATCGCCAAGGGTTCCGGCCAGCTCGAACCGGCGCCCAGCACGTAGCGGGCGATCACGCCCCAAGGAATGATGAGCGACATCACGATAATGGAGACGCCGGCGATCCAGATGCAGGCGAGGTAAACGGTGTCCAGAAAGCGCACGTATTTCTCGATCATGGCGGGAGTCCTTGTTGGGAAGGGTCGGCATCGGCAAGCGAAATGGGAGGGGGGTTCCTCCCATCGCCTGGCATCGGTTATTGGACGGCCTGAATCTTTTTGATCATGTCGGCGTAAGGAGCACCGTGCTTCTCGCGCACCGGGGCGGTGGCTTCGACGAACGGCTTGGCGTCCACGTCCACGAAGGTCACGCCCTTTTCCTTGAGCTTGGCGTTGGCGTCAGCGACGCTCTGGTTCCACAGCTCGCGCTGCTCCATCTGCGCCTCGCGGGCCAGTTTCTGGATCAGCTCCTGATCGACCTTTTCGAGCTTGTCCCAAGCGGTCTTGGAGAACACCAGCACCTCGGGGATGATCAGGTGGCCGGTGCGGGAGTAAACGTTCGCCACCGTGTAGTGGTTCTGGGTGAAGTAACTGGGTTCGTTGTTTTCCGCCGCGTCGACCACGCCGGTTTGGAGGGCGCTGTAGAGCTCGCCGAAGGGCATCGAAATTGCGTTGCCGCCCATGGCGTTCATGGTGTCGATGAAGATCGGGTTGCCTTGCATCCGGACCTTCAAACCCTTCAAGTCGGCCGGAGTCTTGATCGGTTTTTTGGCGTAGACGTTGCGCGAGCCGCTGTCCATGTAGGCCAGGGCGACGACCTTGGCCGGGCTGGCGGTGATCTTGTCCAGGATTTCCTGGCCGACGGGACCGTCGATGACCTTGTGCATGTGCGCTTCATCGCGGAACAGGTAGGGGAGGGTCAGCACGTTGACGTCGGGGACGACCGGGCTGATGCCGCCGATGGAGACCCGCAGAAGCTGGATCGCGCCGATCTGAGTCTGCTCGATGGCCGTTTTCTCGTCGCCCAGCACGCCGCCGGCGAACATCTTGAGGGTCAGGCGGCCATTGGTGGCGGCTTCGAGCTTCTTGCCCAGATTTTCGACGGCGACGACGTTTGGATAGCCCTTCGGGTGGTTGTCGGCGGCCTTGAAGGTGGTGGCGCTCTGGGCGATGACCGGGGCGGCGAGCAGGCTGGCCGCGCAGGTGAGTTGGCAGACGCAGGACAGCAGTTTGCGAAGCATCATGGTTTTTCTCTCCAACTGGCAGGGATGACGGGGGTAAAAAGTTGTTGCGGGGCCGATGGATCAGACGCCCGCATAGGCGGAGAACGCGCCATCCACCGGCACCACCACGCCGTTGACGAAGCCGGAACCTTTCTCACAAGCGAGCCAGAGTAGGGTGCCGACCAGTTCGTGGGATTCGCCGAAGCGGCCCATCGGGGTGTGCTCGACGATTTTGCGCGCCCGCGCGGTGAACTCGCCGGTCGCCTCGTCGATCAGCAACTTGTGGTTTTGCGCGGTCAGGAAAAAGCCGGGCGCGATGGCGTTGACCCGGATGCCGGCTTTCGAGAAATGCACCGCCAGCCATTGGGTGAAGTTGCTGACCGCCGCCTTGGCCCCGCTGTAGGCGGGAATTTTGGTCAGCGGGCAAAAAGCGTTCATCGAGGAGATGTTGATGATCGAGCAACCGGAACGCCCCAGCATCTGTTGGGTGAACACTTGGGTCGGCAGCAGCGTTCCAAGGAAGTTGAGATTGAAGACGAATTCCACGCCCTTGGGGTCGAGGTCGAAGAAGGTGGTCAGGGATTTATCGCCCAAATCGCCGTCTTCGTACCATTCCTTGGTGGTGGTGCCCTTGGGGTGATTGCCGCCCGCGCCGTTGAGCAGCAAATCGCAAGGGCCAAGTTCGTTCAGAACCCGTTCGGCGGCGGCTTCCAGCGAGGCTCGCTCCAGCACGTTGGCGCTCACGCCGAGGGTGGTCGCGCCGGTTTCGCGGATTTGTCCGGCGACGTTCTCCGCTGCGTCGGCGTTTAAGTCCAGCACGGCGATCTTGGCCCCGTTGGCCGCCAATGCCGCCGCCAGTTCGGCGCACAGCACCCCGCCGCCGCCGGTGACCACCGCCACCTTGTTATTCAGGTCGATCTTGAAGGGCAGGTTCATGGTCTTTCTCAAGTGGATTTGGCGCTTTCGGCCTTGGCGATGCCTTCCCAAATGCCGTTCAGATACACCGCGCCCAGCGCGCGGTCGTAGAGGCCGTAGCCGGGTTTGCCGGTTTCGCCCCAGATCATGCGACCGTGATCGGGACGCACGTAGCCGTCATAACCCGCTTCGTAATACGCTTTCATGATTTCGGCCATGTCGAGCGAACCGTCTTGAGAGCGGTGGCCGGTCTCATAGAAATCGCCCGCCTCAGTGACCTTGACGTTGCGCAGATGGGCGAAATGGATGCGGCCCTTGCCCGCGAATTCCCGCACCATCGCGGCGATGTCGTTGTAGAAATCGCCTCCCAGCGAGCCGGAACAGAGAGTCAGGCCGTTGGCGGGGGTATCTTCGATGGCCAGCAGCCGGGCCAAATCGTTGCGGTTCTTGACGATGCGCGGCAGGCCGAAGATCGGGCGGGGCGGGTCGTCGGGATGAATCGCCATCTTGATGCCGACCGCCTTGGCGACCGGAATCACCTTATGCAGGAAGTATTCGAGATGGCTCCACAGCTTTTCTTCGTCGATCTTGGAATATTCCGCCAGCAGGGCTTTCAGTTCGTCCGGCTGGTAGCTGGCGTCCCAGCCGGGCAGCTGAATGCCTTCCGAGGGATCGATTTTATTGACGATATCCATGTCGAAGGCCAGGGTGCTGGAGCCATCCGGTAGGATCTTTTCGAGGGTGGTGCGGGTCCAGTCGAACACCGGCATGAAGTTGTAGCAGACGACCTTGATGCCGCACTGGGCCAGGTTGCGCAGGGTCTGGCCATAGTTGTCAATCAGCTTGTCGCGGGTCGGCTTGCCGAGCTTGATGTCCTCATGGACCGGCACGCTTTCAATGACTTCCAGCTTCAAGCCGCGTGCTTCGATTTTGTCCTTGAGCGCCTTGATATTAGCCACCGGCCAGACTTCGCCGACCGGCACGTCGTAAACCGCCGAGACGATCTGCTCGACGCCGGGAATCTGGCGGATGTAATCCAGTGAGACGGGATCGGAATCTCCATACCATCGAAAAGACATTTTCATGAGGTTCTCCTTCGGTGGACAGCTCAAACAGGTACTGAGGGAGTCGGAGCCAGCAAAGCATTTCGGCTCGGCATGGCCTCGCTCGGAATAATGGCGCCGGGATGTTGGATG
Organism: Competibacteraceae bacterium UBA6584; assembly: GCA_002433805.1. GTDB lineage: Bacteria > Pseudomonadota > Gammaproteobacteria > Competibacterales > Competibacteraceae > Competibacter_A. The sequence goes on from DJIW01000138.1 coordinate 5,663, forward strand.
ACGGCGGCCGCCGTGCGGTTGGCGACGCGAGCGGCCAGCGCGGGTTCCACGCCGGTCAAGCGCATCGCCAGATAGCCCCCAGCGAAGGAATCACCCGCCGCCGTGGTATCGACGATCTGGGAAACGGGTTCGACCGGAACGGCGATGGGATCGTTGCCCGCGATTCTGACCAGGGTGGGTTGCGCGCCGCGCTTGACCACCACTTCGGGGATGGGCAGCGCCAGAACGTCGGATAGCGCGGCCTCGGCGGAGGTTTTGCCGCGCAGCGCCATTTCATCATCTAGGGTGATGAGCAGCAGATCGCTCAGAGCGTAAGCGCGGTCGTAGAGGGCGCGGGCTTGGTCGGGGTTGGGCCACAAGCGGGAACGAAAATTGTTGTCAAAGGCCACTTGACCGCCGTTGGCGCGCACCCGCGCCATCGCGCTCAACAGCCGTTCCCGGCCGTCAGGCGGCAGGATCGCGAGGCTGATGCCGCTCAGGTAGAACATCGCTATCTCGCCGATGGCCTCCTCCAGCGGGGTGCTCCGCGCATCGAAATAGCCGCGGGCGGTGCTGGTTTCGCGCCAGTAGAAGAAATGCCGTTCGCCGGTCGCATCGACCTGGATGGCGTACAAACCGGGCATGTGGCTGTCGAGAAAGCGCACCAGCGCGGTGTCGATGCCCTCTTGCCGCCAGGCGGCAATCATGTGTTCGCTGAACACGTCGATGCCCAGCGCGGTGGCGTAGCACACTTGGAGGTCCTGCCCGCGACACAGCCGGGCCAGATAAATGGCCGTGTTTAAGGTGTCGCCGCCAAAGCCCTGCTGCATCGTTCCGAATACCTGGCCGCGCAATTCGATCATGCATTCCCCAAACAACACGATGCGGCGGGGCGAGGTCATGGCAGGTTCTCCAGGTTAGTTTTTATAACGCGCGAGTAAATCGGCTAACGCGGGCATCAGGCCGAGGGTAGCGATCCGGTCGAGCGCGTCGCCGACCTGAGCCGTCAATTTCGGCACGGCCGTCAGATCCATCCCCCACAGCCGAGCATCGGCGAGCAGCGTCCGTCCAGATCACGTTGAGGTCCGCTTGATGGAGCGCAAATTCGCGGGCCAGGCGCTTGGAAGGTGGAAGCCCATGGGCCTGCTGGCGCGCGGGCAGACGGTTGGACATGATCGAGATACATACCGAATGATCGCTGCCCAGCACGATTTCCAGCGCGGTCGGAGTCAGTAGATTCATGAAAGCTTCAAGTGGATCCATGCCTGAATCGTTCAGCCTGTCGTTGCCATAGCGAGGAGAAGTAATCCATCGGGATCACGGCAAAATAAAATCGTAATCGCTGTTCGATAATATAGAATATTGTATTAAAAAATGTAAACAGCGTTTCAAAAAATTTTATATTACGTTTTCAAAAAATCTCTAGCGAGCGTCATTCATGAAAAAAGACTGAAGATCAGACGGTTTAAATTCGATCTCACACCTTTATCAGCCATGCTGGCTGAGGTGGTCGCCATCGCTCTGGCCACCTGGATTTTGGCGCTGATCGCCTCGGATGGTGAATCGAACTGGATGGAAGGCGCGCAGTTGCTGGCGGTCTATGTGATTTTGGCGCTGGCGTTTTACTTCTTGCCATAACGCCGGCGATCCGATCCTTTGATAAGGCTTTACATTGCCGCAGCTGTATTGAAAAATGTAAACACCGTTTCATGAATTATAAACGAGGGCTAGCTCGCGAATTTCGGGAGCCTTCGGATGGATATGAGGCAGTCAACCCAGGGCGCGCATCCCCGCCAAGCGCTGGGGGACGCCGGATGATTTGACGGGGCCGGTGGTGTTGCTGGCCTCGGCTGCGTCGGACGGGGTGAACGGTTATACCCTAGCCGTCGATGGCGGCTGGCTGGCGCGCTGATTCATCCTGACGAATGAATCGACTACGGCCGCGTTACGACAGCCGGCGAGCGCGGTTTCAATAACCGGCTGTTCAGATGGGGAATTGAGCCTTGGACGACAATGATCACAACAGCAAACAGCCTGATTCAGTATCGGCGGTACTGAGAGTCTTCAGCATCCTAACGGCGCTCAGCGAGCGTAAAGACACCAGCATCTCCGAACTTTCACTGCGGTTGGCCATGCCCAAGGCGACGGTCTATCGCTTTCTGCAAACCATGCAATCGATGGGCTTTGTCCGTCAGGACATCGAAAGCGAGCGCTATGGCCTGACCATGAAAGTGTTCGAGTTGGGTAGCAAGGCGTTGCAGCACCTCGATTTGATCAGTCTGGCCAAGCGGCGGATGGACGTTCTGTCCGACAAGACTTCGGAAACCATCCATCTCGGTGTTTTGATGGATAACGAGGTGATCTACATTCACAAAATTGATGCCAAGTACAGTATTGGCATGTATTCCAAAATCGGCAAGCGCGCGCCGATCCACGCGACCGCCATGGGGAAAGCGCTGCTCGCGTGGGAAGCCCCCGAACGGCGTGATGCCATTATCTCCGAGATAGCCTTTACCCGTTTCCGCGAAACCAGTATTAGCTCTCCGGCGCAGTTTCTGGAAGAACTCGCGCGCACGCGCCAGCAGAAATATGGTTTAGATTACGAGGAGTTCGAAAAACACATGGTCTGCATAGCCGCGCCGGTTTTCGACCACTTAAATAGCGTGATAGCCGCGTTGAGCATTACTTTCGCGGAGTTCCGCTTTGATCCCGCCAAACAGGGCGATTATGCGAAGATGGTGATCGATGCGGGGCGCGCGGTCTCGCAGGATTTGGGGTGTTCTGCCTATCCTCTTGATGAGACATAAACACGACGCTTGCCGGCAGCCGCCGTGGAAATGATGCCATTTCCATGGCTAACTGCTCTCAGGCTGGATGGTCCCGTCATGGCGGCGGCTCTTGGTCATGGCTACGCCCTTGGCTATTCTCCGCATACTGTTCAGGTTCAAGAACGTGAGCCTCCGCGCCGGCCGTGACCACGGCTACTGCTGGAAAGCTCACAACGTGGAAAACGTGATCCCACCCCGTTCCGCTTCGGCGGCGTTGTTTCGAAACACAGCGAACAGTTCGCGCCCCAGGCCGTACTGACAGCCGCTTAAATCCACCGGTTCCGGCTGGCGCGCGGCCCATTCCCCATCAGGCACCCTCGCTTCCAGAACGCCGCGCTCGCCGTCGAGCACGATCACATCGCCGTTGCGGATTTTAGCCAGCGGTCCGCCGGCCAGGGATTCCGGTGTGACGTGAATCGCCGCCGGTACTTTGCCGGACGCGCCGGACATGCGGCCGTCGGTAACCAGCGCCACCTTGAAGCCTTCATCCTGCAAGACGCCGAGCGGCGGGGTCAGCTTATGCAACTCCGGCATCCCGTTGGCGCGCGGGCCTTGATAGCGAACCACCGCGACAAAATCGCGCCGCAGTTCGCCCCGTTCGAAGGCCGCCATGAGTTCGTCTTGATCGTTAAAGACAATGGCGGGGGCTTCCACCACCCGATGTTCGGGTTTGACTGCCGAGGTTTTGATCACCGCTCGGCCCAGATTGCCGCTCAACAGTTTTAAGCCTCCATCGGGGCTAAACGGGCGGGTGGCCGGACGTAATAGGGTTGTATCGCCGCTCTGGCTTGGAGCAGGCCGCCAAACGAGATTACCCCCATCCAAAAACGGTTCTTCCCGATAGCGGGCTAATCCTTCGCCAGTGACGGTGAGGGTGTCGCCATGCACCAACCCTGCGTCTAGCAGCTCGCCGATCAGAAAGCCCATTCCGCCGGCGGCGTGAAACTGGTTCACATCGGCCTTGCCGTTGGGATAGATTTCGGCGAGCAACGGGATGACGGCGGACAAATCGCTGAAGTCGTCCCAGTTGATGGCGATGCCGGCGGCGTGGGCCATCGCCACCAAATGCATCGTGTGGTTGGTGGAACCGCCGGTCGCCAGCAGGCCAACGATGCCGTTGACCACCGCTCGTTCGTCAATCACCCGTCCGACCGGAATATAGTTCTGACCGAGCGCGGTGATTTTAGCCGCTCGCTTCGCCGCCGCTTGAGTCAGCGCGTCGCGTAGCGGGGTATCAGGAGGGACGAAGGCCGATCCGGGCAGATGCAGGCCCATGATTTCCATCAGCATTTGATTGGAGTTGGCGGTGCCATAGAAGGTGCAGGTGCCCGGCGCGTGATAAGACTTGGCTTCCGATTCCAGCAGCGCGTCGCGGCCGACTTTACCTTCGGCGTACCGCTGGCGGATTTTGGCTTTTTCGGCATTCGGCAGGCCCGACGGCATCGGCCCGCTGGGGACGAAAATAGCGGGTAGATGGCCGAAATGCAGCGCGCCGATTAAAAGGCCCGGCACGATCTTGTCGCAAACGCCGAGATAGAGCGCGGCGTCGAAGGTGTTGTGGGACAAGGCGACGGCGGTGGCCATCGCGATCACATCGCGCGAGAACAGCGACAGCTCCATCCCCGGCTGCCCCTGGGTCACCCCGTCGCACATGGCCGGCACGCCGCCGGCGAACTGCGCCACCGCGCCTGCTTGCCGCGCCGCCTGCTTGATCAGCGCCGGGAAGCGCTCCAGCGGTTGATGGGCGGAGAGCATGTCGTTGTAGGAAGACACGATGGCGATATTCGGCCAGCGCGCTTCCCGTAACGCGGTCTTGTCGTCCGGTTCGGAGGCGGCAAAAGCATGGGCCAGATTGGTGCAGGATAAGCTTGTGCGCACCGGGCCGTCCGCCCGCGCTTGTTCGATCCGCGCCAGATAGGCGGCGCGGGTAGTGGCGCTGCGCTGGCGGATGCGGTCAGTGACGGCGGCGATGATGGGATGAACGGCCATTATTTTTTCTCCTCTTTCATGGGTGCCGGCGCCACTGCGCCTGTTTTGGAGCCGACGGCGGGCATCGCGCGCTGGAAGGCGGCGATGGCATGGTATTCCGCTTCACGTTTGCTCGGAATGGCGAGATAAATCGGCAGCCGCCGCTGGTGCACGGCGACGTTGCCGGCAATCGGGGAATGACGCTAAGTCGCGCCCACCATGTCGCCGATGACCTCGCGTATCGCCCATCTGGCGATCATCGATGTGCTGGCGGTGGGGGTGGCCCTAAGCCGTGGGCCGGTGTTATTGCGCCAGCTGGAAACAGCTAAACAGAGCGTGCGGGAGCGGCGCGTGCCCCATGCCAAGGCGAGCGGTTTCGGGGTCGGCGCTAAGCGTGCTCAATCGACGGATTGAATGCCTTTGCTCCGGTGAGTTTTCCGTCCGCCCGTTCCGAGTAGTCAACGGCTAGAATTCGCCCAGGGGGAGCGGGTAAAAAGCCAGGCGGATGATCGATGATTAAACGGCTGCAACTTAACGAGATCGCGGTGGATGTGGTGTTGAAGAATATCAAGAACATCCACCTCAGCGTGCATCCGCCGGCGGGGCGAGTGCGGATTTCCGCACCCCGGCGAATGAGCTTGGACGCGCTGCGCGCGTTCGCCATTTCCAAGCTGGATTGGATCCGGCGGCAACAGCGCAAACTGCGGGACCAGACGCGGGAAACGCCGCGCGAATACTTGAATCGGGAAAGCCATTTCGTGTGGGGCCAGCGTTATCGGCTCGCCATTGAGGAAAAAGACGCCGCGCCGAGCGTCGAATTGCAACCGCAACAGTTGGTGTTGCGCGTGCGGCCCGGAGCCGACGCCGCGCACCGAGAGGCGATCATGGCCGCGTGGTATCGGGAACAACTCAGACAGGCCGTGCCGCCGTTGATCGAGCGCTGGGAGCCGATCATGGGGGTCACAGTGCGCGAATTTTCGATCCGGCGGATGAAAACCCGCTGGGGGAGTTGCACTCCCAAGACTGGCCGCATCCGCGTCAATAGCGAACTCGCCAAAAAGCCGCGCGAGTGTTTGGAATACCTGATCGTCCATGAAATGGTCCATCTGCTGGAACCGACCCACAATGCCCGATTTATCGCGTTGATGGATCGGTACTTGCCCGATTGGCGATCTCTAAAAGCGTTGCTGAATCAGTTGCCCGCGCGGTGCGAGCATGGGCATTGTTAATCCAAGTCCCTGAATGGGAAGCGCCATGTCGGAATCTCGCCTCGAAGTCGGTTCTAATACCGCCGCTATCTTGGAACGGTTGACGGCCATCGAGCAGAGCGAATCAGTACGAATTTTATACGCCTGCGAATCGGGCAGCCGGGCGTGGGGTTTCGCCTCGCCCGATAGCGATTACGATGTCCGCTTTATCTATGTTCATGCGCGCGACTGGTATTTGAGCATCAACGCCGAACGCCGCCGCGATGTGATCGAACGGCCGATTGAAGATTTGTTGGACATCAACGGCTGGGATCTGCGAAAGGCGTTGCAATTGATGTACAAATCCAATCCGCCGTTGTTTGAATGGCTGCATTCGCCTATCGTTTATCGCGAACAACCGGGTTTCCTCCAGGACATGCTGGCGTTAACGCCGACCTATTATTCTCCTCGCGGCTGCGCGTGGCACTATTTGCACATGGCGCGCGGCAACCAGCGAGAATATTTGCGCGGCGATCCGGTGCGGCTAAAGAAATACCTCTATGTTCTGCGCCCGCTGCTGGCGATCCGCTGGCTGGAAAGCGGGCGGGGGGTGGTGCCGATGCCCTTTCACGAACTGGTGGCGACCTTGCTACCCGAAGGTCCATTGCGCGACGCCATCGGACAGTTGCTGGCGGCGAAGCAGGGCAGTGCTGAACTGGCGTGGGGGCCACGGGTTCCAGCGTTGAGCGATTGGATTGCGGCGGAGCTGGCGCGGCTGGAGTCTGGGCCGCTTTTGGAGTCCACCGCCAAACCGGATCCGGCATTGCTGGATCGAACGTTTCGGGATTGGCTCGAATCTTAATGAGAGAGGTGATGGTGATGGCTGAGCTTCCCGCGAAAGAATCTTCCCTATTCAATGAGGCCCCGCACCTGGCGACCGGGCTTACCCGCGTGCCGCGAACGGCGCAAGCACGCTTGCTGATGCACGATCCCGAAGTCGATTCGCCATTTATGGAGGTGCTTTGTCAGACCTTACCGGATGAAACCGCCCGTTTGGCGTATTTGAATCATCTGGCTTGGCAGGCACGGACCTAGCAAGGGAAAATTTTAATTTTATTGAGGGGTATTCGACGGTCTTGGCGGCAGAACCTCGCGGATCGCGAAAAGGATGGTCTCAGGCTTTTCCAGCGGAATAGCATGTTCGCTATCGACCCATACTTGTTTAGAGCCGGGATAAAGGTGCGCGATATCCTTGCGTTTTTCATTCGCATTACGGGCCAATTCCGATGTGGCGTCCATCGGCTCCAGAGCGCTCAACACAATCACCGGCTTTCCGATGAATAAACTCGCCTTACGCACTTTACGGCCGATGTCGGCTTGATTCGCGTGGTTGTGCGGCGCTTCGC
>DJIW01000064.1 GCA_002433805.1 Competibacteraceae bacterium UBA6584
CCGCGGCCGTGCCGCATATCCGCGAGCGGTTGGACTCTCAAGGCGTCGGCGTTCCGTTGATCGGCGATTTTCATTTCAACGGCCACCGGTTGCTGGCCCGCTATCCCGCCTGCGCCGAAATGCTTGACAAATACCGCATCAATCCCGGCAACGTCGGGCGCGGGAAGAAGAAGGACGAGCAATTCGCCACCATCGTCGAAATCGCCTGCCGTCATGAAAAACCGGTGCGGATCGGGGTGAATTGGGGCAGCCTCGATCAGGAACTGGCGGCGCGGTTGATGGACGATAACGCCCGGCTGCCGCAACCGAAACCCGCCGCCGAAATCATGCATGACGCCATGATTCTGTCGGCCCTGGACAGCGCGCGACGGGCCGAGGAGATCGGACTCGGCCACGACCGCATCATTTTGTCGGTGAAAATGAGCGGGGTGCAGGATTTAATCGCGGTTTATCGCAAGCTGGCGGCGCGTTGCGACTATCCGCTGCATCTGGGTTTGACCGAGGCCGGCATGGGCAGCAAGGGCATCGTCGCCTCCACCGCCGCGCTGGCGGTGCTGTTGCAAGAGGGGATCGGCGACACCATCCGAATTTCCCTCACGCCCGAGCCCGGCGGCAGCAGAACCCAGGAGGTGATCGTCGCTCAGGAAATCTTGCAAGCGATGGGGGTGCGCTCGTTCGCGCCCGCCGTGGTGGCCTGCCCGGGCTGCGGCCGCACCAGCAGCGATTACTTCCAGCACCTGGCCCAGCAAATCCAGACCTATCTGCGCGAGCAAATGCCAGTCTGGCGCGGTCGCTATCCCGGCGTCGAAAATTTGACTGTGGCGGTCATGGGCTGCGTGGTCAACGGTCCCGGCGAAAGCAAGCAGGCGAACATCGGGATCAGCCTGCCCGGCACCGGCGAAATCCCGGTCGCGCCGGTTTACGTCGATGGCGAGAAAACCGTGACCTTGAAAGGCGAGCGCATCGCCGCCGAGTTTCAGCAGCTGGTGGCCGATTATGTGATCCGCCGCTACGGCGGTGGTTGAACGTGACCGACCCGACGGTAGTCCTTCAAGCCTCACAGCCCAAGCTGGAGGACTTGCTGCGACAGATCGTCAAGCTGTTGGAAAAGCATCGTCTGGTCGAGACCTTGGTGGAGCGCGATCAAACCAGCCCCCGCCACCAGTTGATCGAATCGCTGGTCCACCGCCAGCATGTGGTCGAACTCCAGCTCAAGCTGCGCAGCCTGCATCCGGCCGACATCGCTTATATCCTGGAAGCCTTGCCCCAGGATGATCGACTGCTGATCTGGCGGCAGATCGAGGAGGAACGCAGCGGCGATGTGTTGCTGGAGGTTTCGGATGCGGTGCGAAATGCCCTGGTTGAAACCTTGGAGCGCGCGGAGCTGCTGCGGGTCCTGGAACCGCTCGACGCCGACGATCTGGCGGCGTTGGCCGAGGCGGTGCCCGAACCGGTGCTGGCCGATGTTTCCCGCCGGCTGCCCACCCGGGATCGCGACTGGCTGCAAACCACCATGGCCTATCCCGAGGACCGAGTGGGGCGGTTGATGAGTCAGGACGTGTTGACGGTGCGCGAGAGTCAAAACGTCGAGCAGGTCTTGCGGCTGTTGCGCGGCCGGGAAGATTTGCCGCTCAACACCGACAGCCTGTTCGTGGTCGACGCCCGCCACCAGCTCAAGGGCGTGTTGCCGTTGCGGGCTTTATTGCTCAACGATCCGGAACAGCGGGTCGGCGAGCTCAAATTGACCGATCCGGTGGTGTTCGACGCCAGCGACGCCGCCGATGACGCGGCGCGGGCCTTCGAGCGTTACGATCTGGTGTCGGCTCCGGTGGTCAACGGGCGGGGCAAGCTGATCGGTCGCCTGACCGTGGACGCGGTGGTGGATTTCATTCGCGAGGAGTCGGAGGAAGACGCCTTGAATCGCGCCGGTTTGCGCGGGGACGAGGATCTGTTCGCGCCGATCTGGGACAGCGCCCGCAACCGCTGGCTGTGGCTGTCGATCAATCTATGCACTGCCTTCATCGCCTCGCGGGCCATCGGCCTGTTCGAGCACGCCATTGCCCAGATTGTCGCGCTGGCGGCGTTAATGCCCATCGTGGCCGGCATCGGCGGCAATTCCGGCAATCAGACCACCGCGCTGGTGGTGCGCGGCTTGGCGTTGGGCGAGATCACCTCGGAGAACAAAGGCTATCTCGTGCTCAAGGAATTGGGCGTCGGTTTGATGAACGGCCTGGTTTGGGGCGCGACGGTCGGATTATTCGCGTATTGGCTGTACCGGAATTGGCAATTGGGCGTGGTGATGGCGGTGGCCATGCTGCTGAATCTGTTGTTGGCGGCGCTGGTGGGCGTCGCCATCCCCTTGATCCTGCACCGGCTCGGACGCGATCCGGCGGTGGGATCGAGCGTGTTGCTGACCTTTATCACCGACGGCATGGGTTTTTTCATTTTCCTGGGGCTGGCGACCTTATTTTTACTGTAGTAACTTCAGCCGATCAGGTTATGGAGAGAGTGGCCTCATGAACCGGACTATATTGGCGATCTTGGGTTGCGCCGCCTTGAGCGGCTGCGCGTCGATGGAACATTGGGCCATGCCTCCGGCGCTGTCGTCCGCCCCGCAGGCCAGCGGCCCGGCGACGGCGGTCGATTTGCCGGCTCCGGCGCCAGCGCCTGCCTCGGTACCCATTCCAGGGTCGATTCCGGCGGCTCCGTTATCGTCGCCGCCGCCGCCGCCGTTAACGGGTCCGGTCCCGCCCGCTCCGGCGCTATCAAGCCCGGCCTCCGTTCCCCCATCAGCCCCCGCGCCCGCCGCGCCGACGGTGGGCGCCGGCGTTTCCAATCCCGCGTTTATTGAGGAGCGCGCCCACCACGCCTACGAAACCGGACGGTTGGATGTGGCCGAGGGTTATTACTTGCAACTGGTCCGGTTGAAACCCAAGGATTCCGGTCCCTGGTTTCAACTGGGTAACCTGTATTCGGAACAGGGGCGCTTGGATGCGGCGGAACGCGCGTATCGGGAATCGCTGCGCCGCCGCGACGACGCCCGAACGCTGCACAATCTTGGACTCGCGCAAGTAAAATTGGGGATCGGGGCTTTGCGCGAGGCGCAAAAGCGGTTGCCGCCCAACGATCCGGCGCGGCGCGAGACCCAGGAATTTCTGCGAATCTTGCTGGAGTCGGTCGGAAAATAAGCTGGGTTTTGCCTGAACTGACTGTGGAGAAAAGGCGATGAGCTACCGACATGTACTATTTGCAGCCGATTTTTCCGATGAGGCCTTGAAAGTCGGCGCGCGCGCGAAAGCCATCGCCGACTGCTGCGGGGCGCGCTTGAGCGCCATTCATGTCGTGGAAGATATGACGATCAGCTTGGGCGGCGGTTACGAACTGTTGCCGGTGTTGCCGGAACTGCCCGACGAAACGCTGCTGAGCGAATCGCGCATGGCCTTGGGAAATCTGGCGGAACGTCTGAACATCGGAGCCGCCGAGTTATGGGTCGTGAACGCGCCCTCGACCAAGGAAGGTATTTTCGGGGCCGTCGAGGATCATGAGGTGGATTTGATCGTGGTGGGCAGTCACGGCCGGCACGGCTTGTCTCTGTTGCTGGGTTCGACCGCGAACGCCGTGCTGCACGGCGCGCCTTGCGATGTCCTGGCGGTGAGGCTTTGAGGCGCTGGGGCAAGGGGCCGGCACTGTTTGAGCTTCGCGGCCGGCCTTCAAGCTTCAGAGTTCAGTCTGCAACTCCTGTTGGGGAGCCACATCCACGGATACTTCGAGCTGGTGCGAGCCGCCGCCGGTCATGACTCCGATCAGCGGCGCGACGTCCCCGTAATCCCGCCCCCAGGCCAGCGTAATGTGTTGCTCGCGAGGCATGCAGTCGTTGGTCGGATCGAACTCCGCCCAACCCATGCCGGGGAGATAGACCGCCACCCAAGCGTGCGAGGCGTCCGCGCCGATCAGCCTCGGCTGGCCGGGCGGCGGGATCGTTTCCAGATAGCCGCTGACGTAGCGCGCCGCCAGCCCCATGCCGCGCAGGCAGGCCAGAGCCAGATGGGCAAAATCCTGGCAGACGCCGCGCCGTTCCTTCAACACCACATGGAGGGGGGTGGCGACCGTGGTGAAATGCGGATCGTAAGTAAAGTCTTGATAAATGCGGCGGTTCAACTCAATCGTCGCATCCAGTAACGGTCGGCCAGGCCAAAAGCTCGGCGCGGCGTAGGCCCGAAACTCGGGCGCTAGGCTGACGAACGGCGAATCCAGCGCAAACAGGCGAGCCTCGATGATCTCCGGCTCCGGCGATTCCCGCAGTAACCGCAGCGCCTGCTCCCACGGCATCGAGGGACTCGAAGGCTCGAAGGGGCGATTGGCGAGCACGTGAACCTCGGTGACCACCTCCACTTTCAAGCCGTGATGGATGTCCTGAATGGCGAAATACAATACCCGGTTGCCGAAAAAATCTTCGCGCTCGGCCGACAGCGCGGGCCGCGGCTCGATGGCGACCCGGCTGTCCTGGCACAGTTGCCACGGCGCGCGGCGCGGCAGCAGGCGGGCCTCGTTATGACACAAGGCGACCCCGCTGCTGTAGCGGTAGCGGGTCCGATGGGTGACGGTGTACTTCACGGCTGCATGGCGATCAATTGTCGCGGTACTTCGGCGTGGCTGAAATGACTGTGGGTCAAAGCCTCCGACAGGCCGCTGAGCGGCTTTTGAATCGCTTCCAACAGGCGGGTCAGCTCGACGCTCGAACGGGTGCTGTCGTGGGTCAGCGTGGCTAAAGCGTTGATGTCGGCCAGTCGCAAGGCGGTGAAGGCTTCCAGAATCAACCGCTCCTCGGCGCTGCAATAGGGCGATTTTTCGGGACGGTGCAAACGGCCGATATCCCGCTGCAACCGCCGCAACTGATAGCCGACCGAGCGGGGGTTGTCGGTATCGAACAACAGCAGATCGATGATCGCGGTCGGATGCAGCGCCGAACGGTAGCGGCGTCGGTAGGCGGTCAGATTGTCGGTGATCGCCAGCACCACTTCCCACAGCGGCAGCCCCGGATGGCGGGCGGTGATGAACGCCAGCTTGAATAAATCCAGGGTGCGCAGCACCCGCTCCAGATAGCGCCCGATATCGAAAAACAGCCAGCCTTGGTGATGGGGCATGGTTTCATAGTTGAGGCCGCAGAACGCCGCCACCAGCATCAAATACTCTTCCAACGATTCTCGGGCTTGCCGGCCGCCCAAATCGGCCGGAGTGTTCTGGATGCTGTGTTGCAAGCGGTTCAACAGCCGCCAACTGTCGTCGCCCAGATGGTTGCGCACCGCGCGTCCGGTCCGCAACATCCCGCCGAACAACGCCCGCACGTTGCTGGGGTGCTCGGACTGAGGCGCCAAAACCGCCAGCAACGCCTGACGCAAGGCGAAGAAGCGAGCGCGGGCCGATTCGGCCACCGGGGGCACCGGGATTTTCAGCGCATCGAGCAAATCGTCCAAACAGCGTTCGTCGGTGTTGTCCTGTTCCCACTCCAGCAACCGTCCGAACGCCTCCCGCAGCAGCCGCGCCGTGCCGTCGAGCCGCTCGCTGTAGCGGCCCAGCCAAAATAAATTATCGGCCACCCGGCTGGGCAGATCGCTGCCGTCGCGCGTCGCCACGATGGGTCCGTAGGCCTGACGCAACAGGCTGACATGCGGTTGCGGAGTCGGGGCCAGCACCCACCAATCCTTGCTGATGCCGCCTTTTTGCAACGCCGCTTGCAGGGTATCCAGCCCGGTGGACACCCGAGCCAGCCCGCCCGGCATGACGCGGTAGCCGTCCTCCGCCGCGACCGCGAAGCCGCGCAGCATGACCGGACGCGGGGTCAGCCGGCCGTCTTCCAGGACCGGAGCGGTCGACAGCGGCGGTGATTCTTGCCCGACAAACAGATGGGGGGCGCTTTGAATCTGCTCGATCAACTGCTGGCGGGTTTTTCCATCCAGCCGCCCGCCTTCCCAATGGGGGCCGTTGGGCAGAATGGAGCGCACCACCAATTGGTCCAGATGGGCTAAAACGTACTGCCGGTCCTGCGGAGTCCCGCACCACCAAGTCGGCAATGAAGGCAATTTGAGTTCTTCGCCCAGTAACTGCCGGCACAGCAAAGGGAAAAAGGCGGCCAGGCCCGGATTTTCGACGACGCCGCTGCCCAAGGCGTTGGCCAGGGCGACATGGCCTCCGCGCACCGCCTGCAGCAGGCCGGGCACGCCGAGCAGCGAATCGCCGCGCAGTTCCAAGGGATCGCACAGCGGGTCGGCGACCCGGCGCAGGATCACGTCCACCGGGCGCAAGCCGCCGAGCGTTTTCAACCAAACCCGGCCGTCGCGAACCACCAAATCCTCGCCTTCGACCAAACTCAAGGACAGATAATTAGCCAGATAGGCGTGTTCGAAATAGACGGGGCTGGAAGGTCCGGGCGTCAGCAGCGCCACATGCGGGGTTTCGGGGTTGTAGCGGGCCAAACTCGCCAGCGTGGCGCGCTCGGTTTCCAGAAAGCTGGCCAGCCGGCGCAGGGGCGCGTCGCGGTACAGCATCGGCAAGGCGCGCGCCAAAAGGATGCGATTTTCCAGGGTGTAGCCCGCTCCCGAAGGCGATTGGGCGCGATCGCCGTAGGCCCTGATCACCCCGTCTGGCCCGCGCGCGAGGTCGATCGCGTGAAAAATCAACCAGCGTCGCCCCGAAGGTAGCGATTGATGGCAGGCGGGAAGAAAACCCGGATGGCCGAAGACCAATTCGGTCGGCAGCCAACCCTGGCGGATCGCCCGGCGCGGACCGTAGAGATCGGCCAGCAAGGCGTCCAGCAGGCGCGAGCGCTGTTCCATGCCGGCCGCCAGCGAAGTCCATTCCTCGCCGGTCATCAATAAAGGAATGGTGTCCACCCGCCAGAGCCGCTGGGAATCTTGCGGGTCGTCGTAGGTATTGTAGGTGACCCCGTCGGTTTGCAGCAGCCGCTGCACCTCGGCGTGGCGGCGCTCCAGTTCCGCGCCGCCGATGTTTTCCAAGATTTCGGTCAAGGCTTGCCAGTGCGGTCTCAATTCGCCCGGCATCGAACACATTTCGTCGTAACCGGAAGCCGCGACCGGGTAATCGGCCAGCAAGTGGTTCCCGGTTTGGAACGGTTCGGCTTGCTGGATGAGAGATGCCTCAATCATGGAAAACTCCAGGGACGTGTTCCCCGTTGCCGTGCGAGATCAAGCGGCGCGGCTTGCTTTGGATCGCGTGCCGCCGCAGCGTGCAAATAGCGACAACACAGCAATTAACATGCCTGAGTGGAGGAGAGGGACTCCGACAAAAGTCGGTCGCTGGCAAAGGTCGAGTCAATCGCGCAGCAGTTCGGTGGTATGCCGGAGCCGGTTGGCCATCGCCCGCATGACTTGAAGGGCGAACAGCGGCGTGCGTTGGACCAGGGCGAGAAAATGTTCCCGGTTGACCGGGGCCAACAGGCAATCGGTGCGGGCGATGGCGGATGCGCTGCGGGGTTTGTCGTCGATCAAGGCCAGCTCGCCCACGATGCCGCCCGGACCCACGGTTTCCAAAACGCGATCGCCCCGCGTGATGTCAATCTCGCCCTCGGCGACGATATACAGGCTGTTGCCGGATTCTCCCTCGCGGAACACCGGCTGTCCGGCCGGGATGGACTGGTATTTTTCGATCTGGCTGAAAAAATCTTGACTCGGCATGAGAGGGTCGCTCCTGGTTCGAGATTCCCCGGGCGGAAGCCGTGCGAGCGCAGCTTGGCGGTTCGGTCTGCTGCTATACTGCGTCGAGGAGTTTATCCGACTTTCCAGGGTCTTGATAGCGGCGAGCAGACGCTCCGGCGGCCGAGGCGGGCGTGTGGATTCCGTCGTTCGGCCCGCCGCCAAGATCGCCCCAGCCCTTTCCAAGCCATTGGATCGCGCGTTATGACCGGACTGTTCCATGCGCCCCGAAACCCCGGAAACCGATAAGCCGTTACGCTACGGTTTCACGACCGGCGCGTGCGCCACCGCCGCCAGCGTGGCGGCGGCCCGCTGCCTGTTGGCCGGCGTCGCCGTCGAGCAAATTGAAATTCTGTTGCCGCGCGGCCAGCGGCCGCTGTTCGATCTGGCGTATTGCCGGTTGACGGCTTCGGGCGCCGAGGCGGGAACGATCAAGGATGCGGGCGACGATCCCGATGTGACCCACGGCGCTTTGGTTTTCGCGCGGATCGAATTGCGTTCGCCGCCGGGCGTGCGCTTCCATGCCGGTCCCGGCGTGGGGACCGTCACGCAACCCGGTTTGCCCGTGGCGGTGGGCGAGCCGGCCATCAATCCCACTCCGCGCCGGATGATCGCCGAACATCTGAGTCGCTTGGCCGCCGAATTCGGGTATTGCGGCGGGTTTGAGGTGACTCTCGGCATCGAAAACGGCGCGGAGTTGGCGCAAAAAACCTTGAACCCCCGGCTCGGCATCGTCGGCGGCTTGTCGGTCCTCGGCACGACCGGCATCGTCCGACCCTTCTCTTGTTCCGCTTATATCCTCTCCATCCAACAAGCCATCGATGTGGCCCGCGCTAACGGCTTGCGGCATATCGCCGCGTGCACCGGAGCCACCAGCGAACAAACCGTGCGCGAGCGCTATCAATTACCCGCCATGGCGCTGATTGAAATGGGCGATTTCGCCGGCGCGGTGCTGAAGCATCTGCGGCGCGCGCCGGTTCCCAAGCTGAGCGTGGCCGGCGGCTTTGGCAAAATCAGCAAGCTGGCGGCGGGCCACCTGGATTTGCACAGCCGCAATTCCAGCGTGGACTTGCCGTTATTGGCGACGGAAGCGGCGGCGATGGGGGCCAGCCTGGAATTGCAAGTCAAAATGCGGGAGGCTAACACCAGCCAAGGCGCGCTGGCGCTGGCGCTGGCGGCGGGATTACCGCTGGCGGATCGCATCTGCGCGCTGGCCCAAACGCGGGCTCGCGCCATTTTGCCGGCCGAGGTTCGGGTGGAAATTTGGGCGACCGACCGTCAGGGGCGACCGGTCGGTCATGCCGGCTTTGCCTGAGCGCCTTTTGCAGTTTATCTGATCGATGGCGACCGAGGTCCGACCAGCGCGATGCGGATTTTAATTCTGGGCGGAATCGGCGAGGCGGTCGCGCTGGCAAAGCGGCTGACCCCGCGCCATGAGGTGATTTATAGCATCGCCGGCAAGGGCCGTTGTCCGGATTTAGCCTGTGCCGTGCGGGTGGGCGGCTTCGGCGGCATCGACGGCCTGACCGCTTTTCTGCGGGATAACGGAATCGATCTGCTGCTCGACGCCACCCATCCCTACGCCGCTCAAATCAGCCGCCATGCAGCGCGGGCGGCCGAGCGGGCGCAAATACCGCTCTGGGCTTATCGCCGGCCATCCTGGCAACCTGAACCGGGCGATGACTGGCGTTTCGCGGCGGACTGGGCAGGAGTGCGGACCGCGCTAGCGCCGTTCCGACGGCCTTTTTTCACCATCGGCCTGGAGCCGTTGCAACGTCTGACCGAAATTCCCCCCTCGCAACATTGGTTGGTGCGCTGTTTGGCGGCCGCGCCGCCCCAAGTCGCCAACCTGACGCTGTTATGCGCCACGGGTCCGTTTCACTTGGATCAGGAATTAAATCTGCTGAGGGATTTTCAAATCGACGTGCTGGTCGCCAAGAATAGCGGGGGCGTTGCGGTCGAGGGAAAGCTAGTGGCGGCTCGGCGGCTCGGAATTGCCGTGGTCATGCTGGAACGGCCGGCCTTGCCGGAAGCGGATTGCAGTTTTGGCGATGTGGAGGCTTTGAGCGTCGCGCTGACAGGCGCATGCGGTGGAGCCGGGCCTGTCAGCCGGTCGCCGTGCCAGGGTAAGGCTTAGGGAATGGTTTCGACTCTGACTCGGGCGACGCCGCTAGAATGCATCGCCAGCCGTTTGGCGGCGGCTTTGGAGAGATCGATAATCCGACCGCCTCGATAAGGCCCGCGATCGTTGATGCGCACTTCGATTTTGCGGCCGTTTTGAAGGTTGGTGACCTTGACCCGGGTTCCGAGCGGCAAGCGCCGGTGGGCGGCGGTCAGTTGATTCTGGTTAAAGCGCTCGCCGCTGGCCGTCGTCCTGCCATGAAAACCCGGTCCGTACCAGGATGCGGTGCCGATTTGATTAGCCTCGACAAGTTTTGGGAAGGCGGCGGCCAGCAGTAAGGCGCCCGCCGCTACGGGTAGCACGCGCGCTAAACCGGCGCGGTTTTGACGGCCGGAACCGACTTGGTCAAGGCATTGGCTCGATGGGTTCGACATTTTTTAACCTCCGCGATTTCTGATCGGGGTGCCTGCCATGAGGCGCTTGTAACGGGCGTTTTAGCCTCAATTCACTCCGACTTCTAAAAGCAAGATACCATCGTTATTACCT
>DJIW01000063.1 GCA_002433805.1 Competibacteraceae bacterium UBA6584
CTGGCGCTGCGCGGCACCTTCGTCATCAACCCCGAAGGTCAGATCAAGGTTTGCGAAATCCATGATCTGGGCATCGGCCGCAACGCCGCCGAACTGCTGCGCAAGGTGAAGGCCGCGCAATACGTCGCCAGCCATCCGGGCGAAGTCTGTCCCGCCAAGTGGAAGGAAGGCGAGAAGACCCTCAAGCCCTCGCTGGATCTGGTGGGCAAGATCTAAACAGCTTCCCGGCAGCACGGCGCGCGTCAAGCGCGCCTCCCAGCCGGACGGCGAAGGGCGTCGAACGCGCCTTCCCGTTCGGTTTTTTTTCGGCCGTTTTTGACCGAGGCGCGAAGCTCTCCGAGGCGAGAGCCGCTTGATGAGGATCACGATGATGCTTGATGAAGATCTCAAAACCCAACTGGCCGCCTATCTGGAGCGCGTTACGCAGCCGTTCGAGATCGTGGCGACTCTCGGCGACGACGAAAAGTCGCGCGAGTTGCACGATCTGTTGGAAGAAATCGCCGGCATGAGCGAGAAGATCGCGCTCCGGACCGACGGCGCGGACCCGCGCAAGCCTTCTTTTGCGCTCAATCGCCCCGGCGGCGACATGAACTTGCGCTTCGCCGCCATTCCGCTGGGCCATGAATTTACCTCCTTGGTGCTGGCGCTGCTGTGGACTGGCGGCCATCCGCCCAAGGTCGAGGCGGAGGTGCTCGAACAGATCGACTCCCTAGCCGTCGACCTCGACTTCGAAGTTTATATCTCCCTGTCTTGCCATAACTGCCCGGACGTGGCGCAGGCGCTGACGCTGATGGCGGTGCGCAACCCGCGCGTGAAGGCGACCATCATCGACGGCGGCCTCTATCAAACCGAAATCGAGGCCCGCCAGATCATGGGCGTGCCCACGGTATTTTTGAACGGCGAGTATTTCGGCTCCGGCCGGATGAACGTCGAGGAGATCATCGGCAAGGTCGATACCGGCGCGGCCAAGCGCGAAGCCGCCAAACTGGATGCCAAGGCCCCCTACGAGGTGTTGATCGTCGGCGGTGGCCCGGCTGGCGCGGCGGCGGCGGTGTACGCGGCGCGCAAGGGTATCCGCACCGGCGTGGTGGCGGAGCGCTTCGGCGGGCAGGTGCTCGACACGCTCGCCATCGAAAACTATCCCGGCATCCCCGAGACCGACGGCCCGAAGTACGCCGCCGGCCTGGAGCAGCACGTGCGCGCCTACGAGGTCGACATCATGAACCTGCAACAGGCCGAGCGGCTGATTCCCGCCGCGCAACCCGGCGGCCTGATCGAGGTGCGGCTGGCCAACGGCGCGTCGCTCAAGGGCCGGACCGTGATTTTGACCACCGGCGCGCGCTGGCGTAACGTCAACGTCCCCGGCGAACAGGAATACAAGACCAAAGGCGTGGCCTATTGCCCGCACTGCGACGGTCCGTTGTTCAAGGGCAAGGACGTGGCGGTGATCGGCGGCGGCAATTCCGGCATCGAGGCGGCCATCGATCTGGCCGGCGTGGTCAAGCATGTCACCGTGTTGGAATTTATGCCGGAACTCAAGGCCGACGCCGTGTTGGTGAAAAAGCTTTACAGCATGCCCAACGTGACGGTGCACACCAACGCCCAAACCACCGAAATTACCGGCGCGGCCGGCAAGGTCAACGGGCTTCAGTTCAAGGATCGCGCCAGCGGCGAGACGCGCGCTCTGGCGTTGGAAGGCGTGTTCGTGCAGATCGGCCTGGTGCCCAATACCGAATGGCTCAAGGGGACGGTGGACCTGAGCAAGTTCGGCGAAATCGCGGTCGATGCGCGCGGCGCGACCAACATTCCCGGCGTGTTCGCGGCGGGCGATTGCACCACGGTGCCGTTCAAGCAGATCGTCATCGCCGCCGGCGAGGGCGCGAAGGCCGCGCTCAGCGCCTTCGACTACTTGATCCGCACGCCGGCGGCGGACGACGCGACGGCCGAGGGCGCGCCAGCGCGGGTTGAAACGGCTTGATGGCGGGTTGAACAGCGTCGCGCCAAACGCGGCGCCGACCACCCACCGCAGGTCCCGTTTACGGCAAATTTCGAGAAGGGGCGACTCCGTCAGTGGAGCGCTTCGAGATACTTGTCCGCGTCCAGCGCCGCCATGCAGCCGGTGCCGGCGGAGGTAACCGCTTGCCGGTAGACGTGATCGGCGACATCGCCGGCCGCAAACACGCCGGGGACGCTGGTCGCCGTCGCGTTGCCCTCGCTGCCGCCCTTGACCTGAATGTAGCCGTTTACCATCTCCAACTGACCGGCGAAAATGTCGGTGTTCGGCTTGTGGCCGATGGCGATGAACACGCCTTGCAGCGGGAGGTCCCGGCGTTCCCCGTTGTTGACGTGACGGATGCGGATGCCGGTCACGCCGCTGTCATCGCCCAGCACTTCGTCCAGCACATGATCCAGTTCCAGCCGGATCTTGCCGGCCTTGACCCGCTCCATCAGCTTGTCGACCATGATTTTCTCGGCGCGAAACTGCTGGCGGCGGTGAACCAAAATCACCTGATCGGCGATGTTCGCCAGATACAGCGCTTCCTCGACCGCCGTGTTGCCGCCGCCGATGACCGCGACGTGTTGCTTGCGATAAAAGAAACCGTCGCAGGTGGCGCAACCGGACACGCCCTTGCCCATGAAGCTTTGCTCCGAGCGCAGACCGAGATACTGGGCGCTGGCTCCGGTGGCGACGATCAGCGCGTCGCAGGAGTACTCGCCGGAATCGCCGGTCAATTTGAACGGCCGCTCTTGCAGCTTGACGGACTGAATCTGGTCGAACACGATTTCGGTCTGGAAGCGCTCGGCGTGCTGGCGCATCCTTTCCATCAAATCCGGCCCCATCAGCCCTTCCACATCGCCCGGCCAGTTGTCCACCTCGGTGGTGGTGGTCAGTTGGCCGCCCATTTGCAAGCCGGTGACCAATAGCGGTTTCAGATTGGCGCGGGCAGCGTAGACGGCGGCGGTGTAACCGGCCGGGCCGGATCCGAGAATCAACACGCGGGCGTGTTTGGCGCTCATGAGTGAGCCTCCTGATGGGCGATGATCGAGCGACCGGCGCGAGCGAATCGGTCGGATGGAAAAAGCGACGGGCGGATGGGGGCTTTGGAGCGCGCTTGTAACGCCACTGTCATCGAAGTGCCTTAAATAGGACGTTATTTTAGCTATTTCCAACCGATATTAGGCTGGTCCGATCAAATTCAAGAGGGTTCATGAACGCGAAGCGCATTTTAATCGTGGAGGACGAACAGCCGATTCGCGAAATGGTGAATTTTGCGTTGACCGAGGCCGGATTCGAGGTGCGGGAAGCGGCCGACGCCCGGCAGGCCCAAGCCAGCATCGCCGAGCGGCTGCCCGATCTGATCTTGATGGATTGGATGTTGCCGGGCTTGAACGGCATCGACTTCGCCCGCCGCTTGAAGCGGGAGGATTTAACCCGCGAGCTGCCGATCATCATGCTCACGGCGCGGGCCGAGGAGGCGGATAAGGTGCAGGGTTTGGAGAACGGCTCGGACGATTACATGACCAAACCGTTTTCGCCGCGCGAACTGGTGGCGCGGATCCGGGCGGTGCTGCGCCGGGGCGGGCCGGCGGCCGAGGACGAGCTGCTGCGCGCTAACGGACTATCGCTGGATTTGGCCAGCCATCGGGTCACCGCCGGGGAAGCCCTGTTGGACATGGGGCCGACCGAATATCGCTTGCTGGAATTTTTCATGTCCCATCCGGAGCGGGTGTACAGCCGGAGTCAGTTGCTGGATCGGGTTTGGGGCAGCAATGTCTATGTCGAGGAGCGCACCGTGGATGTCCATATTCGCCGCTTGCGCAAAGTGTTGGAGCCGCACGGTTACGATGCCCTGATCCAAACGGTGCGCGGCTCGGGTTACCGGTTTTCGACGCGGCCCTAGACGGTGTCCCGCGCGTGGTGGGGGTTGCTCTGGCGCTTGGCGGCGCTGGTTTCGGTCGCCGCTGTAACCGGAGAATGGCTGTTCGGACAGCCCTTGCTGGGGGTGTCGCTGGCGGCCTTGGGGGCTCTGGGCTGGCAGTTGTGGCGGCTTTATCAACTGGAGCGTTGGCTGCTCGACGATAAGGAAGCGAAGCCCCCTCAATCCGGTCGGATCTGGGAGGGCGTCATCACCGGGATCGACCGCTTGCGCCGACAAAACCGCAAGCGCAAGCGCAAGTTCGGACGCTTGCTGGAACAGTTTCAACACGCGACCGCCGCGCTGCCGGACGCCGCCGTCATTCTGGATGAAGAGGATAAGGTGGTTTGGTGCAACAGCGCCGCCCAAGCGCTGTTGGGGTTGACCTCGGGGCGGGACGCCGGCTTGCCGGTGGCCAACCTGGTGCGCCATCCGGGTTTCGTGGCCTTTTTGAACCAGCGCCGCGCGAGGGATAGCGTCGAGTTTCCCTCGCCGGTCGATGACGGCTTGACCCTCGGCGCGCGGATAGTCCCCTACGGCAAGAAGCAGCGCTTGCTGCTGGCGACCGACATCAGCCGGGTGCGGCGGCTGGAACAGATGCGGCGCGATTTCATCACCAACGTTTCGCACGAATTGCGCACGCCGCTGACCGTGATCATCGGCTATCTGGAGCCTTTGCTCGACAGCGACCATCCGGCCTTGGAAAGCTGGCGGCCGCCGCTGCGCGGGATGCGCCAACAGGCGGGCCGGATGCTGCGCATCGTCGAAGACCTGCTGCTGCTGGCCCGCCTGGAAGCGCAAAAGGATCGCGCCCCGAAAAAACCGGTCGACGTTCCCGCCCTGTTGGCCGATATCGCCGATGACGCCCTGGCGTTGAGCGGCGAGCAAGGCCATGAAATCCGCGTCAAGGCCGATCCCGATCTATGGCTTCTCGGTTGCGAAAAGGAACTGCGCAGCGCCTTTTCCAATCTGGCGTTCAACGCGGTGCGTTACACCCCGCCGGGCGGCAAAATCGAGCTGCGCTGGTTCGCCGATGGAACGGAGGTTTGCTTGGCGGTGGAGGACAACGGCGAGGGCATCGCCGCCCATCACCTGCCGAGGCTGAGCGAGCGCTTCTATCGGGTCAACCGCGACCGCTCGCGCGGCAGCGGCGGCACCGGCCTGGGCTTGTCGATCGTCAAGCACGTGCTGAACAATCACGGCGGCCAGTTGCGGATCGCCAGCGAACCCGGCAAGGGCAGCCTGTTCGTGTGCGCGTTTCCCGCCGAGTTGCGGGCGCAGGACGCCGAAACTGCGGCGACCCGCGCGCCGCCAGCCAGGGATTTCGCCGAACCCGCTTCGGGCTGCAAAAGCGCGGGGGCGGGCTAATCCGGCGAGGCGGTTCACGGTTTGGCCAAGACCGCCGTCGGAATCGAGGCAAGCCTGTCGCCCCGGTGTTAAAATAGCCCAGGAAGCCGTTCGAACGGGCAAGCTGATCGATCCGCCCGAGGACGGCTGAGGTTTCCGGCAGCGGTCGTTAGGGAGAGCCTTGGCCGCTCTCCAGTTCGGAGGATCGCCCTCATGCGGGAATTCATCCGCCATCCCATCGACATTCCGATCGAATATCAGCTCGCCAGCCTTAAAACCGGCCGGCGCGAGCGTTTGAAAAACATCAGCCGAGGCGGCTTGTGCTTTCGAGCCGAGCGGGCCTTGCGGCGCGGCAGTCAAGTTCGCATTACCATTCCGGTGCGAGAGCCGGCTTTTGAAACGACCGGCACCATCGTTTGGTGCCGGCGCGACGAGAATCATTACGATGTCGGCGTTCAGTTCGCCGACGCCAACACCGAATTTTCAGTGCGGATGGTCGAACAGATTTGCCAGATCCAGCATTATCAGAAACGGGTGCTGGAAGAAGAGGGCCGCCAGCTGTCGAGCGCCGAGGCGGCGGCTGAATGGGTGGGGAAGTACGCTCAGGATTTTCCGAGGTAGCCGACCGGGTCCGCCGCCGGCGCGCCGGCGCCGCGCTCGCCCTTTATTCGTGAGGACGCTTTGATGAACTTATTGCTGGTCCGCCATGCCATCGCCGAGGACGGAGAAGCCTTCGTCACCGGCGGCGGATCCGACGCGCAGCGGCCGCTGACCGAGGTCGGACGCAAGAAAATGCGCAAGGGGGCCAACCGCTTGCGCGCCCAATTGGAACAGATCGACCTGCTGGCTTGCAGCCCCCTGGTGCGCGCCCGCGAAACCGCCGACATCATCGCGCGCGCCTACGGCGACATCCCCATCGTCGAGCGGCCCGAGCTGGATTACCGCAATCCGCCGGAGGCGGTTTTGGCGTGGTTGGCGCAGTGTTCGGCCGAGACGGTGGTGGCGGTGGGTCACGAGCCGCAATTGAGCCGGCTGTCGGGCCTGCTGCTCTCCGGCGAGCCCCGTTCCGCCATCGTGTTCCGCAAGGGGGGCGTGGCGTTTTTCGAATTGCCCCGCCGCGCCGCCGCCGGAAAGGGCGTGTTGCACTGGGTGTTGACCGCCGGCCAGCTGCGCAATTTAAAACAGGATTGAACGGGAGTTTTGCCATGACCTCGGAGGTCGTCGCCGCGATCGATTTGGGTTCGAACAGCTTTCACATGATCGTCGCCCGGATCGTCAACGAACACATTCAAGTCCTGGATCGGCTGCGGGAGATGGTGCAACTGGCGGTCGGCCTGGATGATAGGAACCACTTATCCGAAGACGCGCAGCAGCGCGCCTTGGATTGCCTGGCCCGCTTCGGCCAGCGGCTGCGTTACATCCCGCCCCAGCAATTGCGGATCGTCGGCACCAACACCTTGCGCCAGGCGCGCAACAGCGCGGAGTTTCTGGATCGGGCGGCGGAGGTGTTGGGGCACGATGTCGAGGTGATCAGCGGTCAGGAGGAGGCGCGCTTGATCTATCTCGGGGTCGCCCACAGCGTCGCCGACGTGGCGGGCCGGCGTCTGGTGGTGGATATCGGCGGGGGCAGCACCGAACTGATCATCGGCGAAAAATTCGAGCCGCTGCATTTGAGCAGCCTCAAGATGGGTTGCGTCAGCATGAGCCGCGCGGGCTTCGACGACGGCAAGATCACCGAAGCCCGGATGCGGGAAGCCGAATTGCGGGTCCAGTTGCGGCTGGAGCCGGTGCGGGAGGAGTATCTGGAACGGGGCTGGCAGGTGGTGACCGGCGCGTCGGGTTCGATCAAGGCGATTCAAGAGGTGGTCACCCGAGAAGGTTGGAGCCGGGAGGGGATCACGCTGGAGGGCTTGCGCCGCCTGCGCGCGGCGCTGGTGGAAACCGGACACGCCGCCGGATTGGGCGCGCGCTGGCAGTTGGAACCGGCGCGGGCCCGGGTGTTCGCGGGCGGCTTCGTGGTGCTGCACGGTTTGTGCGAAGCGCTCAACGTGGAGCGGATGGAAGTCTCGGAAGGCGCGCTGCGGGAAGGGGTCATTTACGATTTATTGGGCCGGATCCGGCACGAGGACGTGCGCGACCGCACCATCGCCGCCGTGATCGGCCGCTTCGGTCTGGATCGCGCCCAGACCGACCGGGTCAACGCGACGGCGCAAGCGCTGTGGCGGCAGGTCCGGGCGAGTTGGGACTTAGAGGATGAGGAATGGGGGCGGGTGTTGGAATGGGCGGCCCGTCTGCATGAGGTTGGCATGTTGCTGACTTACAACCAATATCACAAACACGGCGCTTACATTCTGCGCCATGCCGATCTGTCGGGTTTTTCAAGGAGCGATCAGGATTTGCTGGCGGCGCTGGTGCGTTGCCACCGCCGTTCCTTTCCCTCGGACGCCTTCGTGCATCTGCCTCACGACGGGGTCGTTCAGGCCAAGCGGCTGAGCGTCT
Organism: Competibacteraceae bacterium UBA6584; assembly: GCA_002433805.1. GTDB lineage: Bacteria > Pseudomonadota > Gammaproteobacteria > Competibacterales > Competibacteraceae > Competibacter_A. Next base: position 7,764 of record DJIW01000063.1, read on the forward strand.
TGCTGCGCTTGGCGGTGGTGCTCAATCGCGCGCGCAGCCGCCAGCCGCCGCCGGAGCCGCTCTTGACCGCCGACAGCCGACGCTTGAAGTTACGCTTCCCCGAGGGATGGCTGGACGAACATCCGCTGACGCGCGCCGATTTGGAGATCGAGGGGCGTTTCCTGGACAAAGCCGGTTTTCGGATCAAGTTCAACTAAACCGCGTCAAGCGCTCCGGTCGGCCGAGCCTCGATTCGGGGTCAGAAACGGTTGCAGCAACAAGCCGTGCAAGCGGGTGGCCCGCCAGTCGCGGAAATACGCCAGACCGATGGTCATGCCGGTATGCCCGTCGCGCGGCTGGTCGCGATAGGTGCCAAACAGCCGATCCCACCACGACAGATTAAAGCCGAAATTGCTGTCGGTTTCGTCGCGATGGATGGAATGGTGGACCCGGTGCATGTCGGGCGTCACCACCACCTGACGCAGCGCCCGATCCAGCCGCAACGGCAGCCGCGCGTTGCCGTGGTTGAACATCGCCGCGGCGTTTAGGATCACTTCAAACAGCAAAACCGCCGGCGGCGGCGCGCCCAGCAGCACGACCACCGTCAGTTTGATCGACATGGAGATCGCGATTTCCAGCGGATGAAAGCGCAAGGCGGTGGTGGCGTCGAAATCCAGATCGCTATGGTGCATCTGGTGCAGCCGCCACAACAGCGGGCTTTTGTGGAAGGCCACATGCTGGGCGTAAATCACCGCATCGAGCACTAGCAAGGAAACGGCCACGGCCAGCCAAAACGGCGCGTCGAGCCAATGTAACAAACCCCAAGCCCGAAGGTCGGCCCATTGGGCCGCGCCCACCGCCAGCACCGGAAACACCCCGCGCAGGACCATGCTGTCCACGGCGACGACGGCGAGGTTGGCGGGCCAACGCCGGCCGCGCGGCAGCGCTGGAATCCTGCGCGGCCAGCGCCATTCCCACGCCATCATCGCCAGCAACACCGCGAAAAAACAGCTCAACCGGACGGCGGTCTCATGGGTCAATAAATCGGACATGGCCTTGTTCCAGGACGGGTTGGACGGGAGGCGGCTCAAGGATGAGGCCGGGGAGCTTGGGTTATAATGCCGCATCCGACGGAACAACGGCATCATCGGTTCCGATCCTTGATGGCGTTTTATGGAGGCAATTTCCGTGACCCGATCCCCTCAACTCGTCACCGGTCAATTTCCCGGCGCGCGCCCGCGCCGGCTGCGCCGCGATGACTTCTCGCGCCGGCTGGTGCGGGAAACCGCGCTGACCGCCGCCGATCTGATTCAGCCGCTGTTCGTGATCGAGGGTTGGAAACAGCGCGAGCCGGTGGCGTCGATGCCGGGCGTGGAGCGGATCACCATCGATGAATTGCTGCGCGAGGGCGAAACCTTGGTCAAGCTGGGGGTGCCGGCGGTGGCGCTGTTTCCGGTGCCCGCGCCCGAGGCCAAATCGCCAGACGCCGCGGAGGCGTACAATCCGGAAGGTTTGCTCCAGCGGGCGGTGCACGCGCTCAAGACCCACCTGCCCGAATTGGGCGTCATCACCGACGTGGCGCTCGATCCGTTCACCAGCCACGGTCAGGACGGCTTGGTGGACGGTTCGGGCTATGTGTTGAACGACGAAACCGTCAGCGTCTTGGTGCGTCAAGCCTTGTCGCACGCCGAAGCCGGCGCCGATATCGTCGCGCCCTCGGACATGATGGACGGACGGATCGGCGCGGTTCGCGAGGCGTTGGAGTCCAACGACTTCATCCACACCCGCATCCTGGCCTATTCCGCCAAGTACGCCTCCAGTTTTTACGGACCGTTCCGCGATGCGGTCGGATCGGCGGGCGCGCTCGGCAAGGGCAATAAGTACAGCTATCAGATGGATCCGGCCAACAGCGACGAAGCCTTGCGCGAAGTGGCGCTGGATTTGGAGGAGGGCGCGGATATCGTCATGATCAAGCCCGGACTGCCGTATCTGGATATCGTGCGCCGGGTCAAGGACCACTTCGGCGCGCCGACTTTCGTCTACCAGGTCAGTGGCGAATACGCCATGCTGATGGCCGCCGCGCGCAACGGCTGGCTGGACGAACGCTCGGTCGTTCTCGAATCCTTGTTGGGGATCAAGCGCGCCGGCGCGGACGCCATTTTAAGTTACTGCGCGGGGAAGGTCGCGGGTTGGTTGCGGGAAGGGTCATGAGCCGATGGCGGTATTGGCTGCCGGCGGGATTGGGCGTGGCGGCGACGAGCGTTTTTTTTCTGTCCGTCATGCGACCGCCCGGCGTGACTTCCTCCAGATTCGGTCAAGATTTGCCCTGGCAAATTACCCGAAGCCAGAACGGCGCCACAATCGGCGTCTTCGGTTTGACCATCAATGAAAGCAGCTTGCGCGATGCGGTCCATAAACTGGGCCGGCGCTATGAGTTGGGACTTTTTCAAAATCCGGCCGGTCAATTAAATCTGGAAGCTTATTTTCGCGATGCGGTGATCGGCGGCTTGAACGCTCGCCTGGTGCTGTCGGCGCGCTTGTCCGAAGAACAATTGAATGCCCTGCTCGCGCGGGCCGGGGCGGGCAAACCCACCGCCGAGGGCGGCCGCCGTTATTCGGTTTCGGACGCCGATCAGGATTTAGCGCTGACGGCGACGGTCAGCGCCATCACCTACCTGCCGGTCATCAAGTTCGACGCGGACGTAGTGCGCAAGCGTTTCGGCGAACCGACCGAGCGGGTTGCGGTCAAGGATGGAACCCATTGGCTCTACCCGGAACTGGGTTTGGATCTGCTGCTGGGCGATAGCGGTGAAGCGCTGTTTCAATACGTGCCGCCCCCCGAATTCGCGCGGCGGCTAAAAGCGCCGCTGGACCACTGAGGCTTGAGGCCGACCATGACCAAAAAAATTGATCGATACGCCGTGATGGGCAATCCCATCGACCACAGTCAATCGCCCCGCATTCATGCCTTATTCGCGGCGCAAACCGGCCAAGCGCTCGACTACCGCGCCATTCTGGTCGAACGGGGCGGCTTTGCCGAAGCGGCCCGCGACTTTGGCGGGCGCGGCGGGCGAGGTCTGAACGTCACCGCGCCGTTCAAGCAGGATGCGTGGGTGTTTGCCGATCTATTGAGCGCCGCCGCCGAGCGCGCCGGCGCGGTCAATACCCTCATTTTCGAAGCCGGCGGCGTGCGCGGCGAGAATACCGACGGCCCCGGTCTGGTGCGCGATTTAACCGTCAATCACGGCTATCCATTGGCCGGCCAGCGTATTCTAGTAGTGGGGGCCGGCGGCGCGGCCCGAGGGATTTTGCAACCGCTGTTGCTGGAAAAACCCAGTCAGTTGGTCGTCGCCAACAGAACCTCGGAAACCGCCTTGGAACTTGCCCTGCGATTTGGCGACTTGGGACGGCTTTCAGGCTGCGGGTTCCACGATTTGGTCGGCCAGCAGTTCGATTTGATCGTCAACGCCACGGCGGCGTGGGTGGAGGACGCGGCGCCGCCGTTGCCAGAGAACGTGTTAGTTTCCGGCGGCTGGTGTTATGACATGAGCTACGGCAAGCGACCGAGCCCATTCATGCGGTGGGCTCAGGGATGCAACGCCGGGCGCGTGCTGGATGGGTTGGGGATGCTGGTGGAGCAGGCCGCCGAAGCGTTTCAATTGTGGCGCGGCGTCCGGCCGGACACCGCGCCGGTGATCGAAGCATTGCGGGAAGTGGGTTCCTAAATTGCGTTGCAAACCAGAGAGCCGCTAATCCAGGTCGTAAACCTCAATCAAGCTGTTGCCGACCGTGCCGTTCGCTCCCCGCACGATGGCGGTGTAGGCTCCAGGTTGCAGCGTGGCGAGAATTGACGATTCCTGAGCGTGGGTCAGCGTCTTGCGCAGAGCCTGCAACTCCAGCTTTTGACTGTCCTGCCAGTTGTCGTTACTGGTCAGAACGGATTGACCGCGAAACAGCGTGACGGTGGGGTCCGCCAAGGCGTCAGGCACGTTGGCGCCGCTCAAAGCGGGTCCGAGGGCCCGGATCAACACGCGCTTGGGATTGTTGGCAACCACAAAGCCCGCGATCATCACATTGTCGCCGTTCTCGGTTCGCCCGCGCGTGGAGACATTGATCAGACGGCTTTCCGAACCGTTGATTTCGTAAACCTCGACCAAGGCGTTGCCGGTCGTATCCCCGACGCCCCTTACGATGGCGGTGTAAGGACCTGGATCGAGCGCGGTGAGAATGGCTGATTCTTGCGGGTCGGAAGGGGCTTTGCGAGTGGCTTGTATCGCGGCCGCTTGGCTGTCTTGCCAGTTATTGTTGCTGGCCAGAACGGTTTGCCCTTTATAAAGGGTGACGGTCGGATCGTAGAGCAAGTTCGGAACGCCCGCTTTGGCCATGGAAGGCCCGATGGCGCGGATCAAAACCTGTTTTGGGCTGCCGCCTTTAATCACGAAGCCGGCGATCAGCACATTGTCGCCGGTGCCGACCCAGGCGCGGGTGGACAGGTTGACCAGCCGGGCAGTCGAGGATGAACCTTGAGTGGGAACGCCCGTCTCCGTCGGTGTTGGCGTTTCCGTGCCGGGTGTTTCGGAGTTGGAGCCACCGCCGGATCCGGTTGTTGAAGGATCGGGCGTTTTGGAGTTGGAACCGCCCGAGCCCGACGTTGAAGCGCCCGCGACGATCGCGGAGACCTCATTTGAAAAATCACTTTCCTTGCCTGCTCCGTCAAAAGCGGTGACCGCAAAGTAGTAAAGGCCGTCGGCAAGATTGCTAATCGTATGGTTAGTCGTTGAACTGGAGTCAATTTTTATATTAATTAGATATTTTTTGCTGTATTTTCCATAGTAGATTCTGTACCCGGAAACAGGTCCTGAAC